>CAZWVM010000088.1:0-14261 GCA_964637705.1 uncultured bacterium | reverse complement strand
AGCGGCTTTGACACTCGTTTGCCGAACTCGGTCTTCGAGATCAACCTCTATGACCAGAACGGCAACATCATCAAGAGCCTTCCGAGCGGCAAGACCTTCCTGGTCGTTCTTCAGTTCACGCAGTACAACGCAAACTATAACTCTCTGCGGCTCCTTCACCATGTCGAGTCTACGAATTCCTGGGAAATCGTGAGCAACTCGACGGCTGACTCGACGAATCAGCGGATCGTGGCCTACGTATCCAACTTCTCGAAGTTCGCGATCGGCAACATCAGCGTCAGCTCGGTCGCCGCGGCCGAGGAAGACGATTGCATCGTGAACAAGAGCGTGGGCTCCACGCCCTTTGCCGGCGTCATGCCCGCCTTGCGCGGCATGCGCGACAGCGTGCTCGGAAGCGCCGCGGGACGGTTCCTCGTCTCCGGTTACTACGGGTTCGCCATGATGCTCCTGACGGTTCTCGCGGGCGCCACGCTCGCGTTCCGCCGCAGGTAAGACAGACACAGTCTCGCCCCCGGGAGCCTAGGCTCCCGGGGGCTTTTTTTATCGTTTGCAGATCCCGGATCGAAGAACAAGGGAATGAATCCTTCCGCAAGACTCTGAAACGTCTCTCTTGTCAAGAAACCGCTCTTCCTTATAGTGGTGACATGCTGTTCCACGGAGAGAGAGACCATGCCTGACAAGATCTTCGTTCTGGATACGAACGTCCTCCTGCACGATGCCGGCTGCATCACGGCCTTCGGCGCCGGCAACGAGGTGGTGATCCCCGTGACGGTCCTGGAGGAACTCGACGCCTTCAAGAAACGGCAGGACGAGGTCGGGCGCAACGCGCGCAAGGTCACGCGCGACCTGGACCAGCTTCGCGCCTCCGGTCGCCACCTGACCGACGGCGTGGATCTTTCCAACGGCGGCACGCTCCGCATCGAGCTTCACCACCAGGACGCGAAGAATATCCCGCCCTTCTTCAACCCCATGAAGAACGACGTCAGGATCCTCGGTCTGGCGCTTCACTACACGAAGGAATTCGAGAACCGAAAGCCCGTCATCCTCATCACCAAGGACATCAATCTCCGCGTCAAGGCCGACACGGTGGGCGTGGTGACCGAGGACTTCGAGAACCGGACGGTCAACATCCAGGAGCTCTACTCCGGGCACCGCGTGCTTGTCGTCTCCCCCGACGACGTGAACAACTTCTACCGAACGAAGTCCTACGACAAGCCGATCGACCCCGAGCCGTTGCCGAACGAGTTCTTCACGCTCCAGGACGAGACGAATCCCGAGCACACGGCGCTGGGCCGCTACGTCCACTCGTCGAAGGCGATCCTGCCTCTCTCGCTCGCCGACGACGCGACGGTCTTCGGCGTGAGGCCCCTGAACCGCGAGCAGCGCTTCACGCTCGAACTGCTCCTCGACGACCGCGTCTCCCTCATCTCGCTCGTCGGCATCGCGGGCACCGGCAAGACGCTCCTGGCGCTCGCGGCCGGCCTCGAGAAGGTCGTCAACGCCGACTCCTTCCGCCGGCTCCTCGTCTCCAAGCCCATCATGCCGATGGGCAAGGACATCGGCTACCTGCCGGGCGACGTCGACGAGAAGCTGATGCCGCGCATGCAGTCCGTCTCCGACAACCTCGAGTACCTCTTCATGGCCTCGGGCGGCGGCGAGGGCGGCGCGGACCGGCTGCAGGAGCTGATCGAGGACGGGATCATCGAGCTGGAGCCGCTGACGTATATCCGCGGCCGCTCGATCCCGCGGCAGTTCATCATCGTGGACGAGGCTCAGAACCTGACGCCGCAGGAACTGAAGACGATCATCACGCGCGCGGGCAAGGGCTCCAAGATCGTCCTCTGCGGCGATCCCTACCAGATCGACCACCCCTACCTCGACGCCGGTTCGAACGGCCTGACCTTCGTCGTCGAGGTCTTCAAGCGGGAACCCGTCTTCGGGACGGTGACCCTGATGAAGGGCGAAAGGTCCGAACTGGCGGAGACCGCCGCCCGCCTGATGTGAAGCCGGACTGGCGGTCCACGTCCGAGGCCTTCCCGGTCCTCATCCTCGAGCCGTCCGCGGCGGTCCACGCATCGCGCCTCGCCCCGCGCGCCGTCGAGCTGAGGATCGACCTCTTCGTTCCGATGCCCGACCGCCGTATCCGGGCATTTCTTCACTCCCTGCCGCGGAGACCCTCGCTTCTCGTGACGGCGCGGACGGAGCGGGACGGCGGCGCGTGGCGCGCGGCCGACGAGGAGGTCCGGCGCGGGGCGCTCCTCGCGTGGGCGCCGATCGCGGACGCGGTCGATGCCGAGGTCGTGCTTGCGGACAGCCGTGAGGGTCGCGGGTTTCTTCGTTCGCTTCGTGCGGCGCTGCGACCCGGCCGCGCCTTGATCCTGTCCCACCATGATCTCGAGGAGATTCCCGGCGACCGCGAGTTGGACCGCCTCCTCCTGCGGGCGCGCCGGAACGGCGCGGACCGGTTCAAGATCGCGGGACGAGCGAAGACGATGAAGGAGGCCGAGCGCCTCGCCGACTGGGCCCTGGCGCGCACGTCGGCGTGCCTGCCCGTGACGGCGATCGCGATGGGTGAGGAGGGCGCCTGGACCCGCTGGGTCCTGCCCCTCTCCCTCGGCGGACCCGCCTACGCGCCCGCGCGCGCCGGCCGCCGCGCGGTCGCGCCCGGCCAGATCAGCTTCCGCGCGCTCTCGAGGCTCCTGCGGACTCCCTGAGAACTCGCCCTACCGGGGGGCGGTCCGCGCCGCGATGTCGTCGGCGGCCCGCGTCAGAACGTCCTTCAGGCCCGCGCGCAGGATCTGGACGAGGTGGTCGTTGTCGAGACTGCGAGCTCGCGAGGCGAGCCCGGCCAGCCCGACCCATTCCTCGGTGTTGGCGTTCAGCCGGTAGATATCGGAGAGCAGCACCCCGCCCGGCCCCTCGAGCTTGACGTCGATCTCGACGCCGGCGGAGATGCGGTCCTTGGTCCAGAGCCACGTGACGTAGTTGATGTAGGGTACGAAGGAGACGCGGGGCGGCACGATGAGGGCGCGATAGGAGCGGATCTCGGCGGTGACGCGGTAGGGTGCCTCGCCGCGCATCTGGGCGTCGAGGCCGCGTGCGCGCAACTCGTCGATCATCGCCAGCGTGATCGCCTCCGCGACGCTCGACTCGTAGAGGGAGTCCTTCGTGCTCTTGTTGAAGAGCCCGGCCCCGGCCCCCGCCTTCTCTTCCTCGCTTCTCAGGTCGACGAAGAGCGGAACGACGACGCGATGGGCGCCCGCGGCCACGACGGGCGAAGGCTGAACGCGATACGCGGCCGACGTCGTCGAACAGGCGCCGAGAACGGCGAGCAGCGCGACGAGCGCGATAACGGTGGAGTACCTCTTCATGTCTTCAACCCTCCGGCCCGGTGATCCAGGAACAAGTCCCAGGACCCGAATTCTACATCAAAAGGACTAGTGCGCCTGGAAATAATCCTCGGTCTGCTTCAAAATCGCCGCCTCCTCGCTCGAAATCCCCGTGCCGCGGCGGTTGAACATCTCGTAGAGCTTCTGCAGGATGTCGCGCTCCGAGGCGTCGAGCCCCGTGCCGCCGGTGCCGGGATCGAAGGCGACGTTGCCCGAGCGCGGGGGATAGATGTGCGGATCCCCGAGCCCCTGCACGTCGATGCGTCCCTTTCTCACGGCCGTGCCGCTATGGGTGATCACGACGCGGTAGAGCCCGGCGCCGCGCGTGCTGACCCGCTCCGCCTCCCAGCCGCGGCCGCTCGCCGCGCGCTCCCAGATCACCGTCCCGTCCGGGGCGATGACCTTGAGGGAGTCGATCTTGCCCTCCTCGCCCCAGCCGGTGAAGACCTCCATGAGGAACGACGGCTCGTTCGTCACGCGCAGGTAGCCCGTGTAGGGGCGGTCCTTCGCGACCTCGAAGTTCACGGGGCAGCGCTGGCCCGAGTCGAGGGCGGTGCCGTCGACGACCGGTCCGACCGTGACGGGCGACGTGACCGGGACCGAGGGCGCGGCCGAGGCGCCCGAGGCGCGGACGAGGATCGAGAAGTCCCCGGCGTCGGACTGGCGGAAGGCGCCGACGCGCACGTAGTAGACGCCCGACTCGGCGTAATCGACACGCGCCTTCTCCAGGGCCGATCCGTCCTCCCGGCTCGAGGCACGCAGGTTGCCGAGGTCGTCGTAGATCCAGAGGTCGATGTCGCGCGAGGGTTGGCTGCCCCGGACCTCGACGTCGAAAGAACCGGTCTGGGGGAACGTCAGCTTGTACCACGAGGAATTCGCCGTCCCCTCGCCCGCGCGCGCGGTGGCGCTGTAGCCGTCGGAGACCGAGAGGGCCTTGCCGCCCGACATGTCGACGCGCGCGGTGCTCAGGCGGACGGCCTTGGCGGAGATCGAGAACGGCGCCTCCTCGCCCTGCTTGAAGGCGAAGACGCGGACGTAGACGGCCTCGTTCGGGCTCACGCGCACCACGCTCGTCTCGAGCTTGCTGCCCTCGTTCTCCGACCAGCCGCGCCGCCGGCCGTTCGCGTCCTGGACCTCGAAGTCGAGGTCGGTGGCGGGCTGGGTGCCCGCGACGGAGATCCGGATCGCCTCGTCGCGGGTGGTGGAGGAGAGGTTTCCGGCATCGATCCGGTACCAGGCCTCGTTGCCGGTCCCGTGCCCGGCCTTCCCCGAGCGCGCGGCGCCGCCGACGACGAGGGAGGCGGCGGTTTCGCGCGTCGTCGGGCGCTGGGGCTCCGGCGCCGCGGCGTCGACGAGAACCTTGATCGCGCGGCCGTTGGCATAGATCTGCTCGTCGCTCCTCAGTATCAGCTCGTTGTACATCTCGTGGGCGCCCTTGCGGTCGAAGCAGAAGAGGAGGTAATGGACGCCGATCGCCGCGGGGGCCTCGATGTCGATCGAGGCCGCGACGCCGGAGGCGCCCCCGGCGGAATTGAGGAAGGCGCGCACGGCCTCGGGTCGCCGGTCCCAGGAGGGCATCCAGACCCCCGTGTGGGTGCGGAAGAAGGAGCTGGAGGAGGTGCTGACCGTCACGGTTCCCGTGATCCGGCCGCCGGGCTTCACCGTGATGTCCCGCGTCGTGAAGCCGTTGAGATCGACGGCGTCGATCGTGAGCCCGCGCTCGGCGACGGCCGGCAGGCCGGCGAGCGAGAGAGCCAGGAGAAAGAAGCACAGGATCCGGACCGACTTCATGAGAGAGCCTCCTTGGGGACGCCCCGCGTCCCCCGGGTCAGGACTGCAAGAACAGGGCCGGGAACGCGCCCCCGCGGAAAAAAGAACGGCCTCAGGCCGAGAGGGCCTCGTCGATGCGCCGCGCCAGCTCGGACTTGGGCAGCGCGCCCGCGATCCGGCCGATGACGTCGCGCCCGCGGAAGATGAAGAGCGCCGGGATGCCGCGGATCCCGAACTCGCCGGCCATCCGCGTGTTCTCGTCCACGTTGTATTTCCCGATGACGAGCTGCCCGGCGTATTCCGCGGCCAGCTCGTCCAGGAACGGCGCGATCATCTTGCACGGCCCGCACCACGGCGCCCAGAAATCCACGAGCACCGGGGTCTTCGCGCCGTAGACCGCGGATTCGAAGTTGTCGTCCGTCACCTGGAGTATCAAGTCGCCCGCCATGGTTCCCCTCCTCTTATGCTTCGAGCAGCAATTCCGCGATCTGGACCGCGTTGGTGGCCGCGCCCTTGCGCAACTGGTCTCCCGAGACGAAGAAGGAGATCGCGTTCGTAGCGCTCTTGTCGTCCCGGAAACGCCCGGCGTGGATGAGGTCCTGGCCGGAGGTTTCCAGGGGCATCGGGAAGTGGTTCTTCTCGCGGTCGTCCACGACGCGGACGCCGGGGGCGCTCCCGAGGAGCGCACGCGCCTCGTCGGCCGTGATCGCATTGCGGAACTCCGCGTTGATCGACTCGGCGTGCGAGCGGAAGGTCGCGACGCGCACGCAGGTCGCGGAGATGCCGATGGAGGCGTCACCGAAGATCTTGTGCGTCTCCTTCACCATCTTCGTCTCCTCCTCGTTGTACCCGTCGGGGCCGATCCTGGAGTTGTGGGAGAAGAGGTTGAAGGCGATCGGGTGCGGGAAGACCTTCTTCTCCACGGGCTTCCCGGCCGCCCAGGCGCGGGCCTGCAACTCGAGCTCCTCGAGGGCCCGCGCGCCGGCGCCGGAGACGGCCTGGTAGGTGGAGACGATCATCCTCTTGAGGCCGGCTTTCTTGTGCAGGGGCCAGACCGGGACGAGCGCGATGATGGTGGAGCAGTTCGGGTTCGCGATGATGCCCCGCGGCCGGACCTTCACCGCCTCCGGGTTCACCTCGGGCACCACGAGCGGAACCTGCGGATCCATGCGGAAGGCGGACGAGTTGTCGACGACGACGCAGCCGGCCTCGCCGAACTTCGGGCCGAAGGCCTTCGAGATCGATCCGCCGGCGGAGAAGAGAGCGATGTCGATGCCGCGCGGATCGGCCTTCGCCAGGTCCTCGACGACGTAGTCCCGCCCCTTGAAGGAGACCGTCCTGCCCGCCGACCGCTCGCTTGCCATCAGCCTCAACGAGCGGAACGGGAAGTTGCGCTCCTCGAGAACGGTCAAGAACTCCTGGCCCACGGCGCCGGTCACCCCGACGACGGCAAGACTGACGGGTTTCTTCAGAGACACGGTCCTTACCTCGATAAAAATCGGCGCCTCGTCGGCGCCGTCGCCATCAGCCCGAAAACGATTCGTCCCGAATGCGAGCCAGTACTGTACGGGGGTCTCGCCCGAGCGTCAAGCGCGCGACCGGGACCGCGCAGGGGGAGAAGGGCCATTCGCCGGCGCAGGCCGTCGAGAGCAGGGCATGGGCCTGGGCCGGGGAGACAGGTGCGAGGGCGCTCGGCTCATCGGCGCGGATTTCCGCGACGTAGACGCGTTCCACGAAGCCTCGCGTGCCGTAGGGCGGATCCGGCCTCGGCAGGGGAGTCTCCCCCGACCCGGGGACCCTTCCGACCCAGCGGCAGAAGGGGTTGGGCCGTTCGAAGGAGGGAGTGGCGACCAGGCGGCCGCGCTCCTGCCAGACGAGAACGCGGTCGTCGGCAAAGAAGTTGCATCCCATCTCGACGAGATTCCGGGCGGTCGTGGATTTTCCCGCCCCGCTGCGGCCCGCGACGAGGACGACGGCGTCGCCGACGAGGACGGCGGAGGCGTGCAGGGCCGCGACGCCCGCGTCCGAAAGCGCGGCGAAGAGGGACGGAATGACGATGCGGACCGGCAACTCGTCCGGCCGGGCCGGACCCACGGGCGCCGCGGCGTATACGTGATAGTCGCACCCGCTTCGCGCGAGCGATGCGAGGTGGAATCCGAAGCGGCGTGAGAGATCGGCCGCGCCGGGAGGAGCCTCCCCGGGCGGTGCGATCCGGATCCGGGCCTCGAAGCGCGGGAGAACGTCGCCTTCGAAGGAACGGATGTAGAAGGGCAAGGAGTCGGCCAGAACGCCGGGAGGCAGGGAGACATTGCAGAGGACGTTGCCGAAGCGAAACGGTATCATGGACGCCAGAGTTGTATGACCGAGAGGCGGGAAAAGGCAAAGGGTTTCTGGCGGCGATTCGTTCCCGCGCTCGTGCTCCTGGCGGCGTCCGCCGCCGGCGCGCCGGCCTTCGAGGCGGTCTCGATCCGCGAATACACCGTCTTTCCGCCCGACGGGACGACGCCCTGGCCGGCACGCCCCGGCCGCGCCGCCCTTCTCCCCGGCGGAACGCTCGCGGTTTGCGACCGGGACCGCGTCGTTCTCGTCGGCCCCGCGTCGACGAGGATCCTGCCCGTAAACGGACCGGTCGCGGTCGCCGTCGGCGCCGACGCGCTTTACGTCGCGGAGGAGGAGCGGATCCGGAGGTTCTCCTTCTCCGGAACCGAGTTGCCGGCGCTGTGCGACGACGAGGTTGCCGGGTTCTCCGCCATCACCGGCCTGGCCATCGACGCAGCCGGCAACGTCCTGGCCTCCGACCGCGGCCGGGATGTCGTCTTCGTCGTCTCGCCCGACGGAACGCCCCTCACGGTCATCGGGCGCGACGCCTCGGCGCCGGCGCGGCTCTCGAATCCGGTCGACGTCGCGGTCGACGCCGCGGGCAACGTCTACGTGGCCGACGCGGGGAACGAGCGCATCGCGATCTTCACGAACGGGGGGAAGTACCGCGGCCAGATCGCCCCGGTCGAGGATCCCGTGGCCGTCACGGTCGACGCCGGCGGCCTCATCTATGTCGCCGACGCGGACGGGAACCGGGTCAGGCGATTCGCCTTCCCGAACGAGCCGCGCGGCGCCTTCGGCACGCGGGGCCGGGAGCGGGGGCAGTTCCGCTCGGTCGCGGACATCGACGTCGGCGGCGACGGGTACCTGCGCGTGCTTGACGCCTCGAACCGGACCCTCCACGTGCTGGAGTGGCCTTCGCCGCCCTCGGCGGGAGCCGCCGCGGAACCGGTCCTCTCCGCGCGCTGGCGAGGCATCATACCGGGGGGAAGGGTTCTCGGCACCTCGACCGACGGGCGCCTGCTCCACGCGGATGACGACGGCGCCCTGCACCTCGTCGACCGCGACGGCGCGTCGACACCCGAGCGCGTCGCCCTGCGCGAGCCCTTCTCGGCCGTGGCCGACGCCCAGGGACGCGTCTACGTCGCCGACCGGTCGGCCGGCGAGGTCAAGGTCTACGACGCCGCGTGGACGGAGCTGTTTTCCTTCGGCCGCGGGTCGCGCATTCCCTTTTTCCGAGGCGGACCGGGGCGGCTCGTCATTCCGCGCGGCCTGGCCATTTCCCGCAAGGGCCTCATCGCGATCGTCGACCGCGACAAGGTGGAGCTCTTCGGCCCGGACGGAACGTACATGACGAGCGTCGGCGAGGCGGGAGACGAGCCGGGCCAGTACGAGGATCCCGCGGGCGCGGCCTTCGACCGCGAGGGAAATCTCTTCATCGCCGACGCGGGAAACGGCCGCCTTCTGAAGTTCGACTCGTCCGGCAACTTCACCGGTCGCGCGGTGAACGGGCTCGCACCGCTCTCGATCGCCTCCGACGAGGCCGGCCGCGTCTATCTTCTCGACCGCTCGGGCCCGCTCGTGCGCGTCTTCTCGCCGGAACTCGAGCCGCTCATGGAGATCGGCACGGGAAGGACCGGACGGGGCGGGCTCCGCGGCGCGCGCGCGCTGGCCGTGATCGGCGACCGTCTCCACGTCTCATGCCGCGACGGCATCGCCGTCCTGGACCTGGACCTGCCGCCGCCCGCGCCTTTCGGCGTGACCGTGCGAGGGCTGGCCCGGGGCCTGGAGGTCGTCTGGGACACGCCGGCGGTCAGCTACGCGGCCGGGCACCTTCTCCTCTGCGGATCGAGGACGGCCGCGGCCGGGGCTGGAGCGCGCCGAGCCGCCGTGGACGGGCTCGCCGACGACACCGAGGCCGTTGTGCGCGTGGCCGCGCTCAACGCCTTCGGCCGAAGCGGCCCCTGGTCCGAGCCCGTGTCCGGGCGGACGTCGCCGCTCGTGATCCCGGTTCCCTCCGAACCTCGAGTCGCCTTCGGACCGGGGCTCAACGACGTCCGGATCTCCTGGACGTGCGCGCCGTCGCCGTATGTTGCCGGTTACGCGGTGGAAGGCGGCGACGGAACGCGTTTCGAGAGGATCCGGTCGACGTCGGAGACCGCACTCGTCCTGCCCGCCGGCCCCTGGCGCCGTTACCGCGTGCGCGCGGTGGCGGACGTCGGTCGGGAGGGCGAAGCCTCGCCGGAGGCCGTTCATCACGCGGCCGAGGGATTCGACGCGCTGGCGCTGGGATCGAACGCCTTGGCCTTCGAGAAGATGGCGCGCGCAGTCGAGGCCGAGCCGGCCAACGCGGCGGCCTGGCGCGCCCTCGGGGAGGCCGGCGAGCGGCTGGAGCGCTTCCGCGAGGCCCAGGCTGCGTACGAGCGCTGCCGCGCGCTCGACGCCCGGGACTCCTCCGCGCGGATCGGCATCGCCCGCGTCGCCCTTCTCCGGGGCGAGAGCGAAGCCGCGCGCGCCGCGATCGGCGATGTCGGCGCCCCGGACGATCCGGACTACAACTACGTCGCGGGCCTCATCGCGCTCGGCGACGAGGCCTGGGACACCGCGGTGCGCCTCCTGGCCCGGGCCGTCGCCGTGCGCCCGACCGGCCGGAACCGCGAGGCCCTCGGGCGCGCCGAGGAGGCGCGTCGGGTGCTCGGGGAGAACCGGCCGCGTCTCGAGATCGAGGGCCTCGCGATGGACCCGATCTTTCCGGCCCTCTACAAGACCTACGGGACGAGGCCGGTCGGCACGGCGTTCGTCCGGAACGCCGGCCGCGTCTCGCTGGAGCGCGTGCGCGTCTCCGTCTTCATCCGGGGCGCCATGGATTTCCCCTCCGATACCGTCCTCCGCCGGATCGATCCCGGCGAGAGTGTGGCGGTGCCGGTTCACGTCGAGCTTTCCAACGAGATTCTCGGCATGACGGAGGACGACACGAAGCAGGTCGACGTGCGCGTCACCTACTACCGGGGCGGGGAGCCGGTCGAGGTGAGGAGAACGGGCCGCGTGCGCGTCTACGCGCGCACCGCGCTCACCTGGGACGATCCGGCCCGCGCCGCGGCCTTCGTCACCCATCGCTCGCCGGTCGTGGCGGAATTCGCCCGGAACGTCTCCGGGTTCGCCGACCCGGCGAGCGAGGCGGTCAACGCACCTCTGCGGCAGGTCATGCTCGTGCGTCGCGCGCTCGCGGCCTACGGCCTGCGCTACGGCGCGGATCCCGCGCGTCCCTACGCCCGCGTCTCGGAGGAGCGCGAGGCGGTGGACCACGTTCAACTGCCGGAGGAGACGCTGCGCAACCGCTACGGCGACTGCGACGATCTCGTCGTCCTCTGCGCGGCGCTCCTGGAGAACCTCGGCGTGCGCACCATGCTCGGCGACCTGCCCGGCCACGTCCTCTTCCTCGTCGACTCGGAACTTCCGCCCGAGGCCGCCGCGCTCGTCGCGGACTCGGGGGCCTGGATCGAACACGGCGGCACGGCCTGGATCCCCATCGAGGCCACGCTCATCGACGCCTCCTTCGCGGACGCGGTGCGGGCCGGCGCGCGCGCGCTGGAAGCCGGCGGCGCGCGATTCGTCGAGGTGGCGGCGGCGTGGGGCGCCTATCCCCCCGTCACGACGACGCCGTCCGAGTGGCGGGCGCCCCTGCCCGCCCGCGAGCTCGTCCTGGCCGGCTTCGCCGGGGACGACCGGGCCCTGCGGGAGCGGATGGCTGGGGAACTCGGGCGCGCGGACCGCGCGGCCGCCGGATCCGACGCGGCGGCCTGCCTGCGCCTGGGCGCGCTCTGCGCGCGCCTCGGGCTCCTCGACGACGCCGAGAGGTGGCTCCGGGGAGCGGGGGAGAGCGCCGCCGCCTTCAACAACCTCGGCAACGTCGCGATGCTCCGCGGCGAGAAGGAGGCCGCGCGCGGATTCTACGGGCGCGCGCTCGAACTCGCGCCCGCCGACGAAGGCATCCGGCGGAACCTGGAGCGCGCGCAATGAGGCGGCCGTGCGTTGTTGCCGCGCTGCTACTGCTGGCGCCGGCTTTCGCGCCGCCCGCCCTTGCGGACACCGGGGGATCGAGGCCGCTTCCGGCCTGGCTCTCGAGCGCCACCGCGCGCTGCCGCTCCACGGTGATCCATCGCACCTCGACCCCCTCCCTCACCGCGGGCATCCGCGGCGCGGCCTGCCGCCCCGAGGACCTCTACTGGATGGGCGAAGGGGCCTCGCCGCGCGCGATCCTTGACCGCGCCGAGGCGGCGGAGAAGCGGGGTGCCCTCGAGGAGGCCGCGGCGTCCTACCAGGCCGCCCTCGCGCGCGGCGCGACCGGCCGCACCGCCGTAATGGCCGCGATAGGACTCGCCTCGTGCCGGCTGGCCGAGGGCCGCGCGGGCGAAGCGGCGCGCCGGCTCGCCTCGATCCACTCCCGCGCCGATGACGCGGACCTCCGCTACGCCGCCGCGCTGCCCCTGGCCTCGGCGCTCGCGGCCGAGGGGCGCGTCCGGGAAGCCGCCTCTTTCCTGGAGGAATTGCTCAAGGCCCTGCCCGACCACCCGCTTTCGGGTTCGGCCGATTCCCTGCTCTTCCTCATCAAGGAGCGGGCCGGGTCGTGACGCATCGCGCCGCGAAGGCGGCGCGCGCCCGCTGATTCACTTCTCCCCACCGCTCCTCTTCCCCTGTATAATGCTCGCGATGGATCGGCGGCTTTCCATGCGACGGCTCCGGGTCGCTCTCGTCTTCCTCCTCGTCCTCGTGCCGCTTCTCCCCGTGCGCGCGGCCGAGACCTCGACGATCGTTCTCTGGCACTCCTTCCGCGGAACGGAGGAGAAGGGGATCCGGACCGTCGTCAACGCCTACAATCTCCAGAACGAAGACAAGATCGTCGCCGTCTCCCGCGATGGCGCGACCTTTCTCGACGACGTGGAGAAGGCCATCGCGGCGGGCGAGGGGCCGGATCTCTTCGTCTGGGCCCACGACAAGATCGGGGCCTGGGCCCGGGGACGGATCATCCTGCCTCTCGAAGGTCTCGTCGATTCGGAGTCCCTCGGGACTTACCTCTCCAACTGCCTCGAAGCCCTCCGCTACGACGGCCGCCTCTACGGCCTGCCCCTCTCCTTCGAGACCCTCATCATGTTCCACAACCGCGACCTCGTGCCCGAGGCGCCGCGCACGACGCGCGAAATGATCGAGGTCTGCCGGCGGATATCCAACCCGGCCGAGGGACGTTACGGCCTCGTCTACGAGCGCGGCAACTTCTACTACCACGCGCCGTGGTTCCACGGGTTCGGCGGCCGCGTGTACGACGACTCCGGCGTCTTCGACCCGACGCGCCCGGCCCTGGCCCGCTCACTCGCCTTCGCGCGCGACCTCGCCTCGGTCCACCGGATCATCCCGGACACGGTGGACTGGAAGCGGCAGATGGAGGCGTTCAATGGCGGTCGCGCGGGAATCCTCGTGAGCGGCCCCTGGGCGTATGGCTCGATCACGCTCGACCGTTCGAAGCTCGGCATCGCGACACTGCCGTATATCGACGAGGCCGGGGACTACGCGGCGCCGTTTCTGGGCGTGAAGGGCTTCTACGTGAGCGCGCGGACGCGCGACCAGCGCGCCTGCGGCCGGGCGCTCGAGTTCCTCACTTCGGCCTACAGCGGCTACGTGATGAACATCATGGCGGGCTACCTGCCCGCCAACGTGCTCGCCTTCGAATACAACGCCGTGGCCGCCGACCCGGTCACGGCCCGGTTCAAGGAACAGGTGCTCTTCTCCGTGCCGATGCCGGCGCGGCCCGAGATGGCCCACGTCTGGAGGGTGATGATGGGAGACCCGGCCACGCGCTACACGGGATGCATGGAGAAGGTCCTCGAGCGCGGCGCGGATCCGGAGGCGGCGGGCCGCGAAGCCTTGGCGGACTACGAGCGCCTGAAGAGGAGCGGCGGCCGGTGAGCATACGCACGCGCCTCTTCCTCCTTCTCTCCGTCCTCACCCTCGTCCCGCTGGCCGTCCTGGGGTTCTTCTCCTACACGACCGCCGTCTCCGCCGTGAGGGAGCGCGTCGAGGACCAGATCGGCAAGCTGAGCGGCGACCTCGTGACGGCGACGAGCGCCGAGGTCCGGCGGTGGGAGGAACGAGCGCGCCAGATCGGCCGCGAGGACAATGTCAGCCTCTACCTCACGTATCACGGCAAGAAGGACGTGGGATTCCTCGTGGAGATCATCGGGAGCGTCCTGGAGCACGAGGCGCGGCGCGACACGGGTCTCGCGGGACTCGCCGTCGTCTTCCGCGGCGACACGGCGATCGCCTGGTCGCGTCCCGGGGCGACGGTTCCACCGGCGGGGCGTCTTCCGGCCGCGGCCGGCGTGCACGCGCTGGAGGGAGGACTGCTGGACGTCGCGGTCGCGGCGAACCGTGGAGGGAACGAGGCGATCGTCCACGTGATCGGCCCGGTCGAGGAACTGCTGGGACCGGTGCGCGGCGCCTCGATCGGCGGCTCCGTTCCCGTCGCCGGCTTTCTCCTCGCCGACGGACGCCTCTACACGGATCATGCCGCCGAGAACGAACCGGTGGCGGGACTGTACCGCGCCGCGGCGGAGGGCGCCCTGCGCTATGGCGGACGCGTGGCGGCGGCGGGCGCGGTTCCCGGCACGCCTCTCGTCGTCGGGGCGTCGCTGCCGGAGGCGGAACTGCTCGCGCCCCTCCAGAACGTCCGCACGCTCGCGCTCGCCATCGGCGCCGCCGTGCTCGTCGTCGTCGCGGGGGCCTCGCTCG
>CAZWVM010000087.1:0-14317 GCA_964637705.1 uncultured bacterium | reverse complement strand
AAGGGCCGCGAGGACATCGCGCACGTCGCGGCGATCTCCGCCAACGGCGACAAGGAGATCGGCAAGCTCATCGCGGACGCGATGGAGAAGGTCGGCAAGGACGGCGTCATCACGGTCGAGGAAGCCAAGGGCATCGAGACCACGATGGAGCTGGTCGAGGGCATGCAGTTCGACAAGGGCTACATCTCGCCCTACTTCGTCACCAATCCCGACCGGATGGAGACCGTCTTCGAGGACGCCTACATCCTCATCCACGACAAGAAGATTTCCTCCATGAAGGACATCCTGCCGGTCCTGGAGAAGGTCGCGCAGAGCGGCAAGGCGATCGTGATCCTGGCCGAGGAGGTCGAGGGCGAGGCCCTGGCCACGCTCGTCGTCAACAAGATCCGCGGCACCCTGCAGTGCGCCGCGGTGAAGGCCCCCGGCTTCGGCGATCGCCGCAAGGCGATGCTGGAGGACATCGCGATCCTGACCGGCGGCAAGGTGATCACCGAGGAGATCGGGCTGAAGCTCGACCAGGCCACCCTTTCGGATCTCGGCCGCGCCAAGCGGATCGTGATCGCGAAGGAGGAGACGACGATCGTCGAGGGAAGCGGCAAGAAGTCCGAGATCTCCGGCCGCATCTCGCAGATCAAGATGCAGATCGAGGAGACCACCTCCGACTACGACAAGGAGAAGCTCCAGGAGCGTCTCGCCAAGCTCGCGGGCGGCGTGGCCGTCATCAACGTCGGCGCGGCGACCGAGACGGAGATGAAGGAAAAGAAGCACCGCGTCGAGGACGCCCTCTCGGCGACCCGCGCGGCGGTCGAGGAAGGCATCGTCGTGGGCGGAGGCGTCGCGCTCATCCGCGCCGCCAAGGCCCTCGAGAACCTCAAGACCTCCAACGAGGACGAGGCCGTGGGCATCGAGATCGTCCGCAAGGCCCTCTCGCTCCCGGCCAAGAAGATCGCCGACAACGCCGGCGTCGAAGGCGCCGTGGTCGTCGAAAAGATCGCGGAAGGCAAGGGCAGCTTCGGCTACAACGCCGACACGCTCGAGTACGAGGACCTCTCCAAGGCCGGCATCATCGACCCCACGAAGGTCACGCGCTCCGCTCTGCAGAACGCGGCCTCCATCGCGGCCATGATGCTCACCACGGAGTGCATCGTCACGGACCTCCCCGAGAAGGAGAAGGCCCCGGCGATGCCCCCGCACGGTGGCGGCGGCGACTACTGATCAGTCTTCAACGATCAAAGCTCACCCGGGTCGCGAAAGCGACCCGGGTTTTTCTTTGGGGACGGGCGTCCCGGTAACGGTTATAGAACGTTGAAGTGACCGACGCCATGCGTCAACGTGCCGCCGAAGTGACCGGTGACAGCCACGATGATCGTCAGCAAAACAAGATCGATGACATATGCACGTCGGCCTGTTGTTGATGTCCCGCAGCTCCATCGCAGGAAGAACGCGAGAAGCACCAGGGGCACGACGCATATTCCCAGAAACTGGTGCCACCACAGGTAGAACGCTTCTGGATCGACGTAGGTTTCTCCCTGTGCAAACAACCATCCGAGCGCGGCTGTTGGAGGCGCGGTTAGGGCGGCCATCAATAGCATGAAACGGGCAGCTTGGTCATACAATGAGGATGGTCGCAGAAAGTTCATGAATTCAGCCAGGGCCACCATGAGAATCAGCGCGATCGGAAAATGGACGATCGCCGGATGAAGACGCCCTAGCCTGACGAAAAATCCACCCACCGCTCTATCCGAAGCCAGGTGTTGATGCTGAGCGGATTGTCCCTCCGGTGTAGCGGTGTCGGTGTTATCCACCGTTGGATTGATGGACGGGGACCCGGTAGATTCCACACTCGGCCGCATCAAGGAAACAATCTCAGTCTCCCCTGCATCCGGTCGCGACATCCTGTGTGCTTGATGAGCGTCAACCGCGCCAGTCGCCAGGAAGAATAGAACGACCGTCACCGCGGGCATCAGAAGCCGTAACCTCCTCATGGGATCGCCCCCCTCAAGAGTTCCAGATCATGACGCGTATCCTGTCCAGGGTTTCATCGACAACAGGATCCCGTTCCCCTTTCATCGTCCTGTGATCCGTCCCAGGCATGCGTGGGGAAACGGCCGTCACGGGCGCCGTGTCGCTCGCCCCATAGAACCGGAGCACCTTTTGCACATACGCACGGGTCTCCCGAAAAGGCGGTATGCCGCCATGCCGCTCGACAGCTTCCGGACCGGCGTTGTAGGCGGCGAGTGCGAGGTCGATACGCCCGAAGCGAAGCAACTGAGTCCTGAGGTATTCCACCCCGCCTCGAATGTTCTCCTCCGGATCGAAGGCATCTCTCACGCCTAGAAGCCGGGCCGTGCCGGGCATGAGTTGCATCAGCCCCATGGCGCCGGCGCGGGAGACGGCGCGCGGATTGAAGTTGGATTCGGCACGAATGACCGCCGCGATCAATCGTGGGTCGAGGCAACGCTCGTGCGATTGAATGATGGCTGCATAGCGATTCTCTCGTGCCCACGAAGGCGCGGTCAGGGCGAGAATCAGCGCCGCACCGGTCATGATCGTGCGGCACGACCGCAATCCGTTCATTTCTTCAATCCCCAGCGCCGCCAGATGAGATAGATGGGTGGGTAGACAAGGAGTTCCATGAGGAACGAGGTTGCCAGTCCTCCCACCAGGGGAGCGGCGATTCGCTTCATGATGTCCGAGCCGACGCCGATCGACCACATGACCGGGATCAGGCCGATGAAGTCCGCGGAGACGGTCATGAACTTCGGCCTCACCCGCTTCACCGCGCCCTGCACGATCGCTTCCCGCAGGTCCTTGACCGTGACCATGCGCCCCGCGGCGCGCGCCTGGTCGTACGCCATGTCCAGGTACATCAGCATGAAAGCGCCGGTCTCCGCGTCCACGCCCAACAGCGCGATGAGGCCGACCCAGACCGCGACCGAGATGTTGTAATCGAGCAGGTACAGGAGCCAGATGGCGCCGATCGCGGAGAAGGGAACAGCGAGAAAGACGATGGCGGTCTTCATGATCGACTGCGTGCTGAGATACAACAGCATGAAAATGATGGCGATGGTCACGGGCACGAGGATCTTCAGGCGTTCCTTGGCCCGGAGCTGGAACTCGTACTGACCCGACCAGGCGAGGGTGTAGCCCTTGGGCATGGTCGGCTGGATCTTCTCGGCGATAACCTTCTTCAGGTCCTCGACGAAACCGCCGAGGTCGCGGTCCTTCACGTCGATGTAGACGTACGCCGAGAGAAGCCCGTCCTCGTCCCGGATCATGGCCGGACCCGGCGCCATCTCGACGTCGGCGATCTGCCCCAGCGGAATCTGCTCCGCGCCGGCCATGCCTTGTGAAGACGAACGAGCGGCCATTCCACCGATCGCGGCGTCGGCCGGGGCGAACGGTGCGTCGATCCGGGCTCCCACGGGCACGAGGATGCGCTTGATGGATTCGAGATCGCTGCGGAAACCGCGCTCGTACCGCACTGCGATGGTGTAGCGTTCCCGGCCCTCGATCGTCCGGTCGATCTCCATTCCGCCCAGCGACGATTCCACCTGCATCAGCGCGTCCTCGACGCTGATGCCGTAGCGCGCCAGCGCCTCGCGCCGCGGCGTGATCTTGAGGAAATACCCGCCGGTGACCCGTTCCGCGAAGACCGAGCGCGTGCCCGGAACGTTTCTCAGCGCTTCCTCGATTCGCAGGCCGATCTGCTCGATCGTCTTCAAGTCCGGCCCCAGCACCTTGATCCCGACCGGTGTGCGGATGCCGGTCGCGAGCATGTCGATCCGTGTCCGGACCGGCATCGTCCAGGCGTTCTGCCAGCCCGTCAGCCGCACCTTGGCATCGAGTTCCGCCGTGATCTCCTCCATCGTGATCCGATCGGGCCAGAAGGGGCGCAGGATCTTGTCCTTGAGCCATTCCGGCACCCAGTCCGGGTACCAGGCATCCTTGCTTCGCCACTGGTTCTCCGGCTTGAGGACGATGATCGTCTCGACCATGGAGAAGGGCGCAGGGTCGGTTGAGGATTCGAACCGCCCGGCTTTTCCGAAAACGCTTTGCACTTCGGGCACCGTCTTGATGAGCCGGTCCTGGACCTGCAGTATCCGCGTGGCCTCGGTCACCGACAGGCCGGGGAACGTGGTCGGCATGTAGAGGATCGACCCTTCCTCCAGGGGCGGCATGAACTCCGAACCGAGCTGGAAATAGACCGGCAGGGAGACAACCACGGCCAGGATCGCCGCGAAGATGACGGCCCAGGGATGGCGCAGAACCCCGCGGCAGAGCGGCTCGTAGATCCTGAAGAGCACCCGCGAAACGGGGTGATCCTCCTCCCGGTGAACCTTGCCCACCAGGACCGCGTTCGCGATCCACGACAAGAAGCGCGGTCGGAAGGTGAAATGATGCATGCGGACAAAGAGCAGGCGGATCGCGGGATCGAGCGTGATGGCGAGCATGGCCGCGATCGCGATGGACAGGGTCTTGGTGAGGGCCAGCGGCCGGAAGAGCCGTCCCTCCTGCCCGGTCAAGGCGAAGATCGGCAGGAACGAGACCGCGATGATGAGAAGCGAGAAGAAGGTCGGGCGTCCCACTTCCTTGATGGCGCCGATCATCACGGTTTTGAAGTCCTCCTTGCGGCCGCCATCTTCCCACTCCTCGATCCGCTTGTGACAGTTGTCCACCATCACGACGGCGCCGTCGACGATCGCGCCGATGGCGACCGCGATCCCCCCCAGCGACATGATGTTGGACGTCAGGCCGGCCGCCTGCATGGGGATGAACGACAACAGGACGGCGAACGGTATGGTGATGATGGGGATGAGGGCCGAGGGAATGTGCAGGAGGAAGATGAAGATGACCAGGGAGACGACGAAGACCTCTTCCTTCAGGGCGGTCGAGACGTTGTCGATCGCGCGCTCGATCAGTTCCGAGCGGTCGTAGGTCTCGACGATCTCCATGCCCTCAGGCAGGGACGGCTTCAACTCCTCGATCTTCGCCTTCACCCGCTCGATGACCGTCAGGGCGTTCTCGCCGAACCGCATCAGGATGACGCCGCCCACCACTTCGCCCTCGCCGTTGAGTTCGCCCACGCCTCGCCGCATGTTGGGCGCGATGATGACGCGCGCCACGTCGCCGATCGTGATGGGCGTGCCGTTGCGGGTCGCGCCCAGCGCAATCTGCGCGATATCCGTCTCGCCGGTGACGTAACCATGGCCCCAGACCATGTATTCCCGGCCCGAGAACTCGACGACGCGACCGCCGACATCGTTGTTCGAGGCGCGGACCTTCGCCGCGATCTGGTCCACCGTGACACCATATGCGCGCAACCGGTCCGGGTTGATCTCCACCACGTACTGTTTCTCGAAACCGCCCAGCGCCGCGACCTCGGCCACACCCTCGACCGACTGCAGGGCGTAGCGCAGGAACCAGTCCTGGGTACTCTTCAGGTCGGCGAGGTCGTGCCTGCCGGTCCGATCCACCAGTGCGTATTCATAGACCCAGCCCACCGCCGAGGCGTCGGGTCCGAGTTCCATCTTCGCGCCCTCGGGAAGGGCGCCCTGGAGCTTGGCCAGATACTCGAGCACACGCGATCGCGCCCAGTAGATGTCCGTGCCGTCCTCGAAGATGACGTAGACGTACGAGTATCCGAAGTCCGAGAAGCCCCGCACCGTCTTGACGGCGGGGGCGGCGGTCAGGGCGGTGACGATGGGGTAGGTCACCTGGTCTTCGATGAGATTCGGCGGCCGCCCAAGCCACTTGGTGTAGATGATGACCTGGGTGTCGGAGATGTCGGGAATGGCGTCGAGGGGAACGTTCATCATCGACTGGTACCCCAGGAGGGCGATGAAGACGATGATGGCGATGGTGAAGAAACGGTTGTTGGCGCTGAACGAGATCAGGCGCTCGATCAAGCCGTCCTTCTTCTCTGCTTCGCTTGTCGTCATGACCGCCATGCCTCTTTCAGTGCCCGGTATGAGGAGGGTTCTGTTCCGCTCTCGACGCCGGAGCGTTCTCCTGACCGACGTCATGACCGGCATGCGCCGTTGTCCCGGCGCCGGTCATTCGCAACTGTGACTCCGAATCGAGGAAGAAGTTGCCGCGCTCGACCACAACGTCGCCTTCCTTGAGGCCGGATAGGATCTGGTACGAATCGTGGGAGGAGTCGCCGATCCGCACCTCGACCGGCGCATACGTCCCGGGACCGGTCCGGACAAAGACCACGTTGCGCACACCGGTGATCATCACGGCGTCGTTCGGCACGAGAATGAACGAGTCCCTGGTTGCGGATGCGATGGTGATTTCGCCGAACATTCC
The DNA here is from genome assembly GCA_964637705.1 of uncultured bacterium. Classification (GTDB taxonomy): domain Bacteria; phylum UBA8481; class UBA8481; order UBA8481; family UBA8481; genus CAZWVM01. The sequence goes on along the minus strand of CAZWVM010000087.1, from coordinate 8,005 downwards.
GGGTTTGAGTTTCTGGCCGGGATTGTCGAGGCTGATGCGGATCTTGTTGGTGCGCGTGTTTTCGTCGAGGTAGGGATAGATGAACGAGATCCGGCCCTCGTGGACCACGTCTTGTTCCCCGGCGAATGTCGCGGAAACCCGCTGGCCGACCTGTACTCCACCCATGTCGCGCTCGAAAACATCGGCTGTGACCCAGACATTCGTGAGGTCCGCGATGACATACAGGTCCGTGCCCGGCATGATCTGCTGGCCGGCGGTGATGTTGCGGGTCTGCACGTAGCCGCTCACCGGCGAATAAATGGTGACCGTTCGCTCGATCTGCCTGGTAGTTTCGAGCCGGCGAACGGCCTCGTCGGAAACCTCCAGCAGGCGGAGGCGGTCGCGGGCCGCGGATAACAGGGATTTCACACCCGCCGCCGCGTCAGCGTCCCGGTTCGCGCCCAGGGCCTCGCGAGCCTTCAGGGCCAGGAGGTATTCCTCCTGCGTGGCCACGAGCTGGGGGGAATAGATGCTGAAGAGCGGCTCGCCGCGGTTCACGGCCTGGCCCACGCTGTTGACAAACAACCGGTCGACCCAGCCCTCAAAGCGGGTGTGCACGTGCTCGAGCCGCTCCTCGCTCACCTCGACACGCCCCACGGTGCGGATCGCGCGGTCGAATCCGCCTCGCCGGGCCACGACCGTCCTGATTCCCAACAACCGCTCTTCCTCGACGCTGACATGCACTGTTCCCGGCATGGTTTGCGATTCTCCGTCGGCGCTCGTCGTGCGCTTGTACACCGCTTCGAGCTTCATACCACAGGCCGGGCAGTTTCCCGGTTCCGGTTCGCGCAGGTAGGGGTGCATGGAGCAGGTGTAGTATTCGATTTCGCGTTCGTCGGATGCCGGAGCCGTGGGCCCGAGGTTCACTCCCACGTGACGATATCGCCAGGCCATTCCCGCGGCGACCGCGAGCACGACGACGAGCAGGATCATGACCAGGGCCAGGACCGCGGGACGCTTCAAGGAGATACCCTCCATTCCATCGGTCGCCCGGTCGACTCTTCCGCCATGGCCACCGCGCGGTAGAAGTTCGCGACACTCTCGTTGGCCGCGATCTCGAATTCCATGAGCGAGGCGAGGTTGCTCACGACGGTCATGAAATCCACCGCTCCCACGCGGTAGCTGGCGAGCGATGCCTCCAGCGTCAAACGCGCCTGGGGAATGATGGTCGCGGTGTACAACTGCGACTGGGAATGCGCGGCGTGGGCCATGGCGAGCGAGGTCTGAACGCCCCGTCGCGCCCCGGCCAGGGCCGCGCGAAGTCGCTCCTGCGCGGCCTTCAAATTGGCTTCAGACTCCCGGAGGGCCGGGGTCTGCTTACTGCCCGACCAGATGGGCAACGTGATGCCGATCCCCACCTCCCACATGGGATCCAGGTTCGGGCGATTCTGGATTCCGCCCATGAGTTCAAGGTCGGGAATGAACATCGAGCGCGAAACAGAGATCCTGGCGCGCGACGACTCGACCTCGGCCCGGGCGATGCGCACCGCCGGGGAAGCGTCGAACGAGCCGGATGAGGTCGCGTTGGCATTGCCGGGGTCGTATGTCGACAGGGGTGCGGGCGTGCCGATCGGAGCGTCTGCCGGGCGATCAAGGAGCGCGTTGAGTTCTTCAGCCGCGGCGCGCCGGCGACCTTCCATCATGATGAGCCGATCGGTGATCATCGAGATCTCGAGCTGGGCGCGCAGGAGGTCCGACTGTCGACCCTCGCCGACCTTGTAGAGCGCTTCCGTGCTCGCCAGGACCAGCTTCATCAGGTCGCGAATCCGCGTGAGCGTGATCGCGGTGCGATCCACGTAATTCAGTTCGGCATACAGGGTTTTGAGCCGACGTACCGCGATCGCCGCTTCCATCCCGGCCATCTCGCGCATGCGGTCGGCCATCTTGCGTTCGAGGTCGGACATGGGTCCGAGCTTGCCCAGGGGGATCATCTGGCTGACCTCGATTCCCTCCTTCCACATGCTCTCGTCCCGGAACGTCACCGTGTTCATCCCCGGATCCACCATGCCCACCCGTTCCTGGTCGCGGATGACGCGGACTCTGACCGTGGGATCGGGCAGAGAGGCGGCCGGCGCCGGACGAAACTCAGCGGCCCGGGCCGACTCCTGCGCTGCGGCGATGGAGGGATTCCGCGCGGCCAACTCGGTGAGAAGCGCCTCCAGGGTCACGGTATGACCAGGAACGAAGGAAGTGCGCGGTCGGCCCGGATTCGCCATGGCCGGCGAATCCACGCGTTCAGCGGAGGCCGCGGGGTTCGGAGATGGCGCCGGCGGGGCGGTCACGAGATCCGCCGCCGCGTCGGATACGCGGTTGTTTGGCGGATTGGCCTCCCTCATTTCCGGCTCATGCCCGCCATATCTCGCGCTAACCGCCGAATGGGTGGTCGTATCTCGCGCCTCCGGTAATCTCAGTTGCGCCCCGGCCTGGAGCGTATAGGGCGGCATGATCCCGTTGAGTTCGGCGATGGTTATCCAGTGCCGTGCGTCGCCCAACTGTTCGCGGGCGATCCCGTAAAGGGTATCGCCGGGTCGCACGACATATCGCACGGGCTCGGCGGGCGCGATTGACGATAATATGAATACGAGCAACCCGGCAAAGAAGGGCGAAATAGTATGATGGCTCGACTTGCTCATCCTGCTCTCCCATGACCGATTCTGGCACACTAGCATCCACAACTCCACCGTTCACTCGGTCCAACTGCGATGGATTACGCCGACCGCTCCGGATTCCTCTACTCTGCGGCGTCTTATCCCTTCACAAGGTGCATGCCGCATTTCGAACAGTTGCCCGGAGCGGTGGCGGTCACCTCGGGACACATGGTGCAGACGTAGCCCGGGGTCGCGGCGGGTGCGCCCTCTGCCACAGGCTTCGGCACCTGCGCCGCCGGTGCGGGAGCGGCGAGAGCCTCGGACGAAGTCGAATTCCCGTGCAGATGCTGGGCATGGGCCGTGTCAGCGTCATACACGGTCTTGGGGATCAGATGCATCCCGCACTTGGGGCAATCGCCCGGTGTGCCCGATGTGACTTCGGGGTGCATGGGGCAGATGAAGGCGTTTCCCGGCGTGAGCGCAGTCGGCGCCGCGACCGGTGCGGATTGCGCAGGAGCATTGCTCCCGCTGCAGGCGCTGATTCCCGATGCGGCGAGAACCATGATGAGACCGACGACAACGATTGATGCGGATTTGTTCATTTCATCCTCCTTAGACAGACCGATCAACTGCAAGGGGCATGCCCTCGGCGATATCCGAGAAACTCCTGATAATCCAAGGAGGGATATCCAAAGGCTCACGGAACGACTGTTCGATATCGAACAGTCGTTGGATTTCGAGCGCCTGGCATGGGGCGAATCGCGCGGAGAAGACGTTCCGAATCCCGCGCGCTTTTCCGAGGTTTGAATGTTTCCGCTGTTGGGCGTAGAGTCATGGCATGAAATGGTTTCAATTCACGGTTGTTGCGGCGGTGGCGCTGGCCATATCGTATTACCATTTCGCCGCGATCCACATCCATTCCTCGATACATTCCCTCCATTATCGCTTGAACTATTTTCCCATTCTCCTGGCGGCGGTTTGGTTCGGTCGCTGGGGTGGCGGTGTGACCGCGGTCGTCATCACGGCTGTTTATCTCCCATTCCTGCTCGCCGGATACGGTCATGCCCCTGATGCCGGTACCAGCGTTTATCTTGAATTCGTGCTCTATAACATCATCGGTTGGGGTATGGGCGAGTTGATCACGCGCCGGATCCTGGACCAGGAGCGGCTTGCCGAGAGTCGCCGACTGGCCCTTCTCGGGGAAATGGCCGCCGGCGTGGCGCACGAGGTCCGTAATCCCGCGCAGACGATCCGCGGCGTCCTCGACATTCTTCTGAAGCGCGATGTATCCCCCGACATGAAGGAACTCCTGCAGACGGCTCGCGAGGAGACGGAACGGTTGAACTGCTTTGCCGGCGACTTTCTGTCGCTCAGCCGGATGGTTCCGGCGCGCCGTTTGACAACGGACCTGAAAGCATTGGCTGTCGAGATCGAATCGCGCGTCAGGTTGGCGCGCGGATCGGCCATGCCGGCTGTCACGTGGGTTTCCTCGGAAGAAACGGCGGAAGCGGACTGTGATCCGGAGCAGGTCGGCCAGGTACTCCGCAATCTCCTCGAGAACGCTTCCTCTGCGGCGGGTCCGGGCGGCAATATCGTATTGCGTATCGAATCCGGGCGGGATGATCTCCGGATCGTGGTCGAGGATGACGGACCGGGTGTGCCTGTGTCGGATCGCGAGACGGTTTTTGAACCCTTCCGGACGAAACGCTCCGGCGGCACGGGGCTCGGGCTCTCCATCGCGCGACGAATCGCATCGGCGCACGGAGGCGTAATCACCTGTGGCTCCGCGAGAACCGGTGGCGCCTCCTTCACCCTGTCCCTGCCGAAGAAGGGACAGGGTGGCCAGATCCCATGAGCCGCGTCTGGATCGTCGATGACGACCGTAACCTGGTGAAAGTGCTCGATGCGCTGATTCGCGAGGATGGTCATGAGAGCCGGACATTTCCTGACGCCGCAACGTTGCTCGCGGCGCTTGCCGACGAAATGCCCGACGTGATCGTGACCGATCTCCAGATGCCGCGCATGGATGGCCTGGAACTGCTCCGGATCCTGCGCGAGCGGGCGATCAATCTTCCGGTGATCGTGCTCACGGCCCACGGTTCCGTGGATCGTGCGGTCGAGGCAATGAAGTCGGGCGCCTACGATTTCCTGACCAAGCCGATGGAATCGGAGAAGTTCCTCGTTTCCGTGCGCAACGCTTGCGAACGGGGAAGACTGCTGGGCGAGGTCGCGACCCTAAGGGAAAGACGGCGTGAGGATCTGAAGGCTCTTGTTGTCGGAGAATCCGCCGCGATCCGTCGCGTGCTCGACCTCGCGATCAAGGTTGCACCCTCCACGGCGACCGTCCTGATCACCGGTGAAACCGGGACCGGCAAGGAAGTCGTGGCGCGGGCGATTCATGCCGCTTCTTTGTTGGTGGCCGGCCCGTTTGTCCCCGTGAACTGCGGCGCCATTCCGCCGGACCTGGTCGAGTCGGAGCTCTTCGGCCACGTCCGCGGTTCCTTCACGGGCGCCATTCGCGACCGCAAGGGGCGGTTCCGGGAGGCGCATGGCGGGACGCTCTTCCTCGATGAAATCGGGGACCTGCCGATGGCCTCCCAGGCCAAGCTTCTGCGGGTCATCGAGTCGCGGACCGTGATGCCCGTGGGCGGCACCAGCGAGGTGGCCGCGAACGTGAGGGTCGTCGCCGCTACCAACCACGATCTCCAGTCGGACGTGAGAAACGGGCGATTCCGCGAAGACCTATTCTTCCGGTTGAACGTTTATCCCATCATTCTGCCCCCGCTACGTTCACGGCGTGAGGACGTCCCGTTGCTGGCGGCTCACTTCCTGGCTCTCCTGTCCGACAATGCGCCCGAAATCGAACCGGAGGCATTGAGCCGGATGCAGGCTCATGACTGGCCGGGCAACGTGCGTGAGCTCAGGAATGTCCTTGAACGTGCCCTGGTCCTGTCCGCCGATTCGACGATTCGACCGGAGCATCTGGTTGGGCTTTCTGATCCCGCCTCGGTTCCGCGGCGCGATACCATGAAACTGGACATTCCCGAGGAGGGGTTCGACCTCGACGAGGTCGAGCAGAACCTGATTCGTCGTGCCCTGGAAAAGACCGGTGGGAACCGATCGGCCGCCGCTCGGCTGCTCGGGATTCGCCGCAACGCTCTGCTCTACCGCATGGAGAAATTCGGGATTCGTTGAACTGCATATAGGCCTCGCTGTCAGCGATGCCTCGGCCTGCCCAGCCATCCACAATAAAAAAGCCCCGCCGGCGATCATCGCCGCTGCGGGGCTGGTGAATCCGGAATCTACGTTGAGTGCTGCGTTCCCTGCTGCGTTGTTCCCTGGGTCAGGCCTCGGCGCGGATCTGGAAAGCGCTGATGAGGTCGGACTTTCGGAAGCGGCGATGTCCCATGCGCGAGAAACGATAGCACTTGAGGCGGTTGCTGGAGGTCATCCGGCGGATCGTCGCCTGGGAAACACCCAGGAACTTGGCCGCCTCGTCGATGCCCACGAAACCGTCACGACCGTCCATCACCGGGGTCGTCGTCGTCGCCGCTGTTGCGTTGCCGGCTGTGTCCATTGCTGCGGGCTCCTTTCATGTATGAGCGTATCGAAGCCGCCCGGCTCCCGAATCCCTGCCGCCTCTCGGCCTCGGGGAGTCCTCGGAATCCTTGCCGCTCGGAGTTCCACAATTCTCATCGGTTCCCCATTTCACAACTTTAATCTTTCTTCTGAATATTTGCGCAGGCTTTCCCATCCCTCGACGTCCCGCCCCTTGATCCATTTTCCGAACAATTCCCCTCATGCCTCGCGGTTCCGATATCCCGTCTTTGCTCCCGGACCCTCATGTAGTACAATGGTGGTTCTATAACTTCAGCACCAGGTGACGAACGAGTGAAAATTCTGGCGATCCATGACGGTCACTGTGCCACGGCCGCCTTTCTCGATTCCGGGCATGTCGCATCCATGGTCTCCGAGGAGCGCTTCACGAACAAGAAGAACCAGGGAGGCTTCCCGGTTCGTTCCATCGAGTGGATCTTCCGGAAGCACGGCATCGACTGGAAGGACCTCGACCACGTCGCCGTGCCGCACCTCACGCCACCCATCGACTACGGGCGGCAGTTTCTCGGTGAGAACTTCGACGTGCGGCGCTTCACCTTCCTCGTCCTCAACACCTTTCTCCCCCGCGGGGTCATCAGTTCCCCGGCCCTGATCCCGCCCTATCTCGCCTTCTTCGGCCGCTCGCGCCGGCAAAAGCTCTCGCTCTACGCCGCGGAACGCGGTCTTCCCCTCGGCAAGGTCACGCAATGCGAACACCACTCGACCCATGCCTACTCGGCGCTCTATGCCTCCGGCTTCACCCGCCAGCACAAGAAGGTTCTTCTCTTCACCTGCGACGACTCCGGGGACGGGATCACGAACACGGTCTCCCTGTGGGAACCGGGGACCGGGGTCAGGCGGCTGCAGTCCATGCAGAGCTACCACTCCCTCGGCGACCTCTATTCGCGCATCACCCAGTTCATGGGCATGAAGCCGGGCGAACACGAGTACAAGATCATGGGGATGGCGCCCTACGTCTCGGACGACCACTCCGAGGCCCTCTACCGGACCTTCCTGGGCTACATGCACTTCGACCCCGTGGCGGGCCGCATGGTGCGCACGAAGAACTACGGTCCGACGCTTTTGAAGCACCTCCGCCGTGATCTCTACCTGGAGCGCTTCGACAACATCTGCGCCGCCATCCAGCGTCTCTTCGAGCACCTCGTCGTGAACTGGGTCGTGCACTGGGCGAGAAAGACCGGGGCGCGCGCCGCGGCCTTCGGCGGCGGCTCCTTCATGAACGTCAAGGGCAACATGCTCATTTCGGAGCTGCCGGAGCTGGACGACGTCTTCTTCTGTCCCTCGGCGGGCGACGAGTCGACGGCCCTGGGGGCGGGGTACATGGTCGCCGTCGGAAAAGGCGAGAAGGAGATTCCTCCCTTCACCAACATCTACGTCGGGCCGGAATATTCCACGCCCGAGGTGAAGGCCTCGCTCGCGCCGTACGCGGACCGGGTGTCGTGGGAGGAGGTCGACGACATCGAGGCGCGCGTCGCTCAGCTCCTCGCGGACGGCCGGATCGTCGGCCGGTTCCGGGGACCCGCGGAATGGGGCGCGCGGGCCCTCGGCGGGCGTTCCATCGTCTGCCGCGCCGACGACCTGAAGATCATCCACAAGCTCAACAAGGCGATCAAGATGCGCGATTTCTGGATGCCCTTCGCCGCCTCGGTGCGCGCCGAAGACGCCTCCCGATACATCGTGAACCCCAAGGGGTTCCCGGCGCCCTTCATGATGCTCACCTTCCACGGCACCCCGGCGGCCGCGAAGGAGATCATCGCCGG
>CAZWVM010000086.1:0-14318 GCA_964637705.1 uncultured bacterium | reverse complement strand
TGAAGGCGGAGTAGAGGAGGCCGACGGAGTGCGGGTAGTTCATCTCGCTGGTGAGATCGATCTTCGTGCGGCCGTCCACGGTCTTGGCATGGCCGATCGTGGAGGTCGTCCACTCGCCGACGCCGTCGACGGTCAGGACCGCGGCCTCGTCGAAGGGGGAGGGGAGGAAAGAGGAGGCGGCGTGGCAGAGGTGATGCTCGACGAAGAGGATCTTCTCGGGATCGATCCCGAGCTTCTTCTGGATGACGCTCTTCATCCAGAACTTCTCCCCCAGCCACGTCGTCATCGACTCGCGGAAGAAGCGGTAGGGGTGCGGCCAGGTGGCCAGGGAGGTCGAGAGGAGGCGGTGAAACTTCCGGAAGGGCTTCTCGTAGAAGACGACCGCGTCGAGGTCGCCGACGGAGATGCCGCCCTTCCTCAGGCAGAACTCGATGGCGAGCGCCGGGTAGCCGGCGTCATGCTTCTTGCGGGAGAAACGCTCCTCGTCCGCAGCCGCGACGACGCGCCCTTCCTGGACGAGACACGCCGCGGCGTCGTGGTAGAAACAGGAGATGCCCAGGATGTTCGACATCAGAACTGCCTCCGCGCGTCGTCCAGCGTGAGGTCGCGCGTCGTTCTCTTCACCCAGGTCTGCCGGCCCTTGATCTTCAAGGGATCGCTCGTGAAGGCCATGACCCAGGCGTAGGGCGTGATGATCAGGAAGTAGAAGAGCGTGAGGATGACGCGCGAATTGAAGACGCCGATCTTGTGGCCGACGATGACCCAGGCCTTCCAGAGACGCCTGTGGAACGGCAGTTCGGGCTCCACGGGCCTGCCGTCCTTGCCGATCGGTCGATTATCGAACTTCTGCATGATATCCATAGGGCTGACAATTGTAGAGTATCGGCCGGAATCCGTCGACCCTGAAAACGAATCTTCAGGCTTCGAGCTGTGGATATCCTCTCTCAGCCGACACGAGTTGCACGCGACCCGGCGGGTTCGGTTCTCATCAGGAGGATGTAGACCACGAAGGAGATCGCGAAGCTGATGAACCAGGCGTAGTCATACAACTTCATCCAGACCGCTCCAGCCGTGATCACCTCGATCTTTCCGAGGAAACCGGGAATGCAGGGCAGGATCCCCGCGACGAGAGCCGCGATCGCCCGGGGGTTGAATCCGTTTCCATACCAGTAGCGCCCGTCACGGAGGTAGAGCTCATACAGGTCGAGCTTCGTCCGGCGAATGACGTAGTAGTCCGCGATCAAGACGCCCCCCACGGCGCCGAGGAGCGCCGAGTAGGCCACCAGCCACTTGAAGATGTAGCCGGAGGGATCGGCGACGAGCTTCCAGGGCTGAATGAGAATCCCGACGACGCCCGTCAAATAGCCGCCCTTCTTGAAGTCGATGACCTTCGGCCAGAGGTGCGCGAAGTCGTTGGCCGGGGAGACGACGTTCGCCGCAATGTTGGTGGCCAGGGTCGCGATGAGGAGTGCGGCCATGGCGACGACGAGGACGACCGGGTTCTGGAACTTCGCGAGAAGGACCACCGGATCCCAGATCGACTCGCCGTAGATCACGATCGTCGCGGAGGTCACGGCCACTCCGATGAAGGAGTAGAGCGCCATCGTGGGGGGAAGCCCCACCGCCTGCCCGATCATCTGGTCCCTCTGCGTGTAGGCGTAGCGCGTGAAGTCGGGGATGTTCAGGGACAAGGTCGCCCAGAACCCGATCATCCCCGTCAATGCCGGGAAGAAGAAGGCCCAGAACTGCCCCGCCTTGGGCTGCCCCGCGTCGAAGGCGCCGGGCTGGGAGAGGATCGGTCCGAAGCCTCCCGCCTCGCCATAGGCCCAGTAGAGAAGCGCCAGTCCCAGGATGATGAGGAGCGGGGCCTTGATGTTCAGGAGCACGCGGATCGTCTCGATCCCGCGGTAGATGACGTAGATGTTCACGAGCCAGAAGAGGAGGAAGCAGGCCAGCTGGGCCGCGTTGATCCCGAGGAAGGTATTCGGCAGTGAATCCCACTGCGGGAAGTAGACCGTCAGGATCTTGTAGATCGCCCAGCCGCCGATCCAGGCCTGAATCCCGAACCAGCCACAAGCGACGAGCGCGCGCAGGAGCGCCGGGATGTTCGCCCCGAGGATTCCGAACGAGGGCCGGCAGTAGACCGGGAAGGGGATACCGTACTTCGTCCCGGCGTGGGCGTTCATGATCATCGGGATGAGCACGATCACGTTGCCGAGGAAGATGGTCAGGACCGCCTGCCACCAGTTCATGCCCTCGGCGATGAGAGACGAGGCGAGCATGTAGGTCGGGATGCAGGCCGCCATCGAGATCCAGAGGACCGCGAAGTCCTTCATCGCCCACTTCCGGTCCTTCACCCGCGTGGCCGCGATGTCCGCGTTCCAGAAGGGGGACGAGGAGACGTCCGCGGCCAGTTCGTGCATTCCGTTCACCACCCGGACCTTCCCGTCCAGCCGGGCCTCCTGGACCACGCTCTCGATCATGGCGGGATTCTAGCCGATTCCGCGCCCGCCACCTCCAGTTTTCGCTTGTCCCTTCCTCGCCGCGCGCCTTACGATACGAGGCGGTACCGGGGGCGCCGCGGAAGAGAGGACACACCATGAGCGAATCAACCCGTCAGCTGACCGTCGAAGAGATCGGACGCATGAGGAAGCAATACCTCCTGCCCTCCACCATGACCTACTTCAAGAGCCCCCTGAACATCGTCAAGGGCGAGATGCAGTACGTCTTCGACGACAAGGGCCGCAAATACCTCGACGGTTTCTCCGCCGTCGTCACCATCTCCGTCGGCCATTGCCACCCCGACGTGATCGCGCCCGTCGTTGAGCAGACGAAGACCCTCCAGCACATGACGACCCTCTACTACCATCCCCGCGTCGTCAGCTACGCCGAGAAGATGGCGAAGGTCTCGGCGGGAGCCAATCCCGATCTCCAGGTCAGCTTCTTCACCAACTCCGGCACCGAGGCGACGGAACTGGCCGCGCTCCTGGCGAAGAACTACACCGGCACCTGCGAATTCATCGCGCTCCGCCACTCCTTCCATGGCCGCACGCTCATGTCCATGACCTTGACCGGGCAGTCGCTCTGGCGCCACTCGCTGCCGTACGTCTTCGGCGTCCACCACGCTCCCGCCGGCTACACCTACCGCAAGCCCGCCCACCTCTCCGAGGAGCAGTTCGTCGAATACTGCGCGAAGGAACTCGAGGAGATCATCAAGTACCAGACCTGCGGCAAGATCGCGGGCTTCATCGCCGAGCCGATCCAGGGCTTCGGCGGCGTCATCTGCCCGCCGCCGACGTATTTCAAGAAGATGTACGACGTGGTGAAGAAGTATGGCGGCCTCTTCATCGCCGACGAGGTCCAGACGGGCTTCGGCCGGACGGGCGACAAGTTCTTCGGGATCGAGCAGTGGGGCGTCAAGCCCGACATCATCACGATGGCCAAGGGCATCGGAAACGGCATCCCCCTCGGCGGCATCATCACCACGCCCGAGATCGCCAAGTGCATGGAAGGAAAGACCCACTTCTCCACATACGGCGGCAACCCCGTCTCCATGACCCAGGGCGAGGCCGTGCTCGACGTCATCGAGAAATACCAGTACGCGAAGAACGCCCGCATCGTCGGCGACCGGATCGTCGAGGGCGTGAAGAAGCTCATGCCGAAATACTCCTGCATCGGCGAGATCCGGGGCAAGGGCCTGATGCTCGGCGTCGAGATCGTCAAGAACCCGGAGACGAAGGAACCCGCGCCGCAGGCGGTCCTGGACATCATGGAGGAGGCGAAGAACGAGGGCGTGCTGTTGGGCAAGGGCGGCATGGCCGGCAACACCATCCGCATCAAGCCGCCGCTCTGCACGACGCTCGAGGACGCCGACCGGATCGTCTCGGTCCTGGAGACGGCCCTGAAGAGGGTCAAGATCTAGCGAAAAGGGGACATTCTTCTTTTTCGAGACGGTCAACCTGCGCGGGTCTCGCCGCGCATTCATCTTGCGGCCGCGAGGTGATTGATCTAGTCTAGCCTCGGCTCTATCGTGGATCGCACGATCATCAGCACTTCCGACGCTCCGACCGCCATCGGTCCTTACTCGCAGGCCGTTGTCTCCGGCGGCGTCGTTTACACATCCGGCCAGATCCCGCTCGACCCGGTCAGCGGCGTAATCGTCGCCGGAGGTATCGAGGCCCAGACGGCGCGCGTGCTCGACAATCTCGAGGCCGTCTTCGCGGCCGCCGGTACCTCCTTCGCCGAGGCGCTTCTCGTCAACGTCTACCTCGTCTCGCTCGACGACTTCGCCGTCGTCAATCGCCTCTACGCCGAACGGATCGGGACGGCGCCGCCGCCCGCGCGCGTCACCGTCCAGGTCGCCGCCCTGCCCCGGGAAGCGCTCGTCGAGATCTCAGCGATCGCCCGCGTCCCGGGAGACGCCGACTAGCCATGCTCACGATCGCGCTCGAGCAGTCCGGGTCCATACCCGTCCTCAACCTTTCCGGCAACATGGAGCCGACCGACATCCCTGTCCTGACCGTCAACGTGGATCGCCTGACCGCGAAGGGCGACCCTTACATCGTTCTCGACCTGACGGAACTCGAGCGGCTGCTGGCCGCGGGGGGAGAGATTCTCATCAGGCTCTCGCGCAAGACGCGGCGTCGCGAGGGGCAGGTGATCCTCGTGATCGGCGGCGACGACCGCTCGATCGACGCGCGGATCGGCGTGCAGGGCGGATCGCGGGAGTTCATGGTCTACGCGACGCGCGAGCAGGCGATCCGGACCGCGGAGGCGCTGCAGAAGCAGAGGTTGACGCGGGCTCTCTCGGGCCAGAGCGGGCTTTCGGAGAAGGGCCCGGAACCGGAAACGCCGCCGGAGGAGAAGATCTGCCCGAACTGCAAGGCGCGAAACGCGAAGCGGCTCGACCGCTGCTATCTCTGCGGCATGCTCCTCTCCGACCGCCAGACGGTCATGTTCCACCAGCCGGAATTCGAGTCATGTCCCCAATGCGGCGCCAACATGCTCAAGGACACCGACCGCTGTCCGCTCTGCAACTTCTCGCGCTCGGAGCCGCCTCCCGTCGCCGCGGCGCCGGAAGCCCCCGCGGATATCGCCCCCGAGACCCCGTCTCCCGTGGAAGTCCTCGGTTCGAACGTCGAGAAGGAGCGTCTCGACCGCGAATGCGCGGAACTCGGCGGGCGGGTCGCAGAGTTGAGAAAGCTCGAGGCGACGCTCAAGGCCGAGACGACCGAGCAGATGAAGCTCGAGGAGGCCCGGGCGGCGCTCCGCACCGAGATTTCCGATCTCGAGATGAAGAAGTACGAGATCGAGGGCCGGCTGATGCAGAGCGAGCAGGAGGCGCGTCAGAAGGCCGCTCAGATCGAACTCCAGGCCGAGGCGCTGGCGCGGCGGGTCGAGGAACTCGGCGAGGCGGCCCGCGCGATGGAGGACGAGAACGCGGCGAAGCAGGCGGCGATGGTGGAACTCGAGCGATTGAACGAGCGTAAGTCATCGCTGGAGGAGGATGTCTCCCGTGTCGCCGCCGAGCGCGACGCTCTCGCATCCGAGCGGGACAGGCTGGCGTCCGACGGCGAGGCGCTTCGTGCCGAGGCGGATCGGGTCGCGCGCGAGATCGAAGCGGCACGACGAGCGGCCGGCGAGGAACGCGACGCGCTTGCCGCCGAGCGGGACCGTCGCGCGACGGCGCTCGAAGAGGAGCTGGCTGCGCTGGCGGCCGAGCGGGACGCGAGGCGTTCTGCGCTCGAGGAGGAAGGGCGCGCCCTCGAGGAGGAACGGGTACAGGTACGCTCGGATCGCGAGCGGGAAATCGGCGCGTTCGATGCCGCGATCGAGGAGAAGCGGCGTGAACTGGCCGGGCTCGAGGAGCGCCTCGAGGGTCTGCGCGGCGACTGCGAGCGGCTCGCCGCCGAGCGGGGCGTGGGGGCCGCGGAGCTCGAGGCGCTGAGAAACGAGATCGAGCAGTTGAGGACGGCGGGCCGTGAATCGGCGATCGCCGAGTCCGCGACGCTCACCGCGGAGATCTCCGAGCGTCGCGCGGAGCGCGACGCGCTCGCCGAAGAGGCGGCGCGGATCTCCCGGGAACGGGATGAGGCCCTCGCGGGCCGGGAGGCGTTGCGAGCCGAATTCGAGCGGATTCACGCCGAGATGGAGTCGGCGCGCGAATTGCTTGCCGGGGCCGCCACCACCCAGGACCTGCTCCATGCCGAACAGGAAGCGGCCCGTCTCGAAATGGAAAGGCTCTCGGCCCGGCACGAATCGACATCGGCCGAGGCGGCGCGGGCGGCGAGCGAACTCGAGGGGGTGCGGTCGGCTCTCGCTTCGATCCGCGTGGAACACGATGTGGAGCGCAAGGCTGTCGAGGCACTGCGCGCGGAGTTCGCGGCGGCGCGCGAGCAATGCGAGACCTTGCGCGCCGAGGGCGAATCGCTCCGATCGGAGATCGTGTCGGCCCGGTCCGAGCGACAGGCCGAGGTTCTGGCCGAGGCTTCCGCGCGAGAGGAGGCGCGGGTCCGCGTCGAGGAGGCGCGGCAGGAGCGGGAGGAGATCGAGCGGCAGGTCGACGCGCGGCGCGCCGAGCTGCAGCTTCTCGAGACGCGCAAGGCGGAGCTCGACGACGGCGTCCGGGAGGCCGGCGAAGTGCTTGCCGCCGTGCCGTGCCTGGAGAGCGCGGCACCGGGTCCCGGCGACGAGAACGCCGAACTGGCGGCCGAACGCGGCCGGCTCGAGGCGGATATCGCGGCGCTCCGTGAGCGGTTGATGCGCGAACGCGCCGGCCTGTCGGGCGAGGTCGAGGCGATTCGCTTCGAGGCGGGTGTCGTTCGCGAGGAGATCGAGGGGTTGCGGGTCGAGAAGGCCCGGCTCGAGGCGGAGCGCGATTCCCTGAGCGAGCGCTTGAAGGAGCACGGCCGACTCGATCTCGAGATCGCCGCGCGGCGTTCCGAGAACGAGAGGTTGAGGATCGAGGGGACCGAGCTGGCTTCCGAAAAGGAGGCGCTCGAATCGGCCGTCAGGCTCCTCGCCGAGGAAAGGGAATCGGCCTCGGCTCAAGAGACGTCCGCTTCGGACGAACTTCGGACCGCCCGGGAGGAGGCCGAGCGGCGACTCGGCGAAGCGGAGACGGTACGCGCGGCGGCCCTGGCCGAACGCGATGCCGCGCTGGCCGAATGCGAGACCCTGCGGAAGGCCGCCGCGGACGCGGACTCGCGGCGCGCGGACGCGGAGGAGGAGGCTCGGACGACGATCGCGAGCCTTCGCGCCGGGCGGGTAGAGATCGAAGATCGTCTGAGGCGGGCCGAGGAGGAATGCGCGGAGAAGAGCCGTCTCATCGCCGAGCTCGAGAATGCCTCCCGACAAGCGGGCGCGGCGACCGGCGAGGACGGCTCCGGCCGGTTCTCGGCCGTCGAGGAGCGCGACGAGGCGCTCGCCGAGGTCGAGCGTATCGCGCGGGAGCGGGACCGGCAGGCCGCCGAAATCGAAGGACTGAAAGATCGCCTCCGTTCGATCGAGGCTGCGGGACGTGAGGCGAAGGCCGAGGCCGAGTCCGTGGGCGCCCGGCTGAACGACGCTCGCCTGGAGCTCGAGAGGGCGAGGCGCGACGCCGATGCGGCCGCGGCGGAGCGGGAACGGCGGGAATCCGAGCGGGCGGAGTGGTCCGCAGAGCGGCGCGATCTCGAGGCGCGCATCGCGGCAAGCCCCGGCGCTGCGGAGGCGGTCGACGGCGGCGCGATGGCCGATTTCGAGGAACGACTGATGCGTTCGGAAGAGGCCCGCGCGCTTGTCGAGCAGAAATACAACCGCACAGCCGCCGAACTCGATCTCGTCAGGATGAAGCTCGCCAACATCGAGGACCCCGCCCGGCGCGGGCTCCTGGACCTCGAGAAGGAGCGCTCCATTCTCGAGGAGGCCCTGCTCCGGCTCCGCCAGGAGCGCGACCATGTGCGCAAGGAGAAGGAATTCGAGCAGAAGTCGATCGAGATCCTGAAGCGCGAGGTCAGCCGTTGGATGAGGGAGCGTGGTCGCATCGCTCCCGACGCGGGTTCCGAGCTCGTCGCCGGCATGCGCGAGGAGATCGAGCGCCTCAGGAAGGAAATCGAGGCGCGGGGCGAGAGGCCCGCGGCCGCCGAACTGGTAACGGTTTCCGAAGCCGAGATGGAAAGGCTGCGGCGCGAATTGAGGGATGCCCGGGAGAAGATCGATGCGATGAATCGTCACCGGGCAACCCAGGCGGCCGAGGGCTCCCGCGCCCCCGCACGCGGCCCCGATGAGGCGGCGCGTGCCGCTGCCGCCGAGCGGGAGATCGATACCCTCCGGCAACAGTATTCCCTGACCGCTGCAGCCCAATCCCGCCTCGCGGCCGAGAACGAGACGCTCAAGTCGGAGATCCAGGTCCTGTCGCGGAGGCTCTCCGACGCGGAGGCGGCCGCGGCGGCGGAACGCGATACGGCGCGTCGCGCCCGCGAGGAGGCGGCACGATCGGCCGAGGCGCTGACCATATCGAGCGTGACGCGCCGCGAACCGGTGGTGACCGAGGTCGACGAGTCGTCGTGGAACCTGCGCCTCGCGGAGGCCGAGAGGCTCCGCGAAGTGGCGGTGCGCTCGGCGGAGGAGCAGGGACGCAGGTACGAGGAGGAGCGGGCGCGCGCCGAGGAGCGCTGTCGGATGCTCGAGACGGCCCGCGGCGAGGCCGAGGAGCGTCTGCGGGCGGGGGAGGAGCGGTGGCTCGGGCAGGCGACGCGCATCGATGCGGATCTGACCGAGAAACTCACCATGCTCCGCGCCGAGCAGGAGGCGATCATCGGCTCTCTCCGCGAAGAGAACCGCGTTCTCGCGCGGCAAGCCGAGGAACTCGAGCGCGAGCTGCGCGAGAGCCGGCTCGGGATGGAGCGCTTCGCGGCCGGCCTGCGGGCGCAGGACGAGGAACTGCGGGCCGGCCATGAGTCGATGACCGAGGAAAAGGCGCGCGCGGAGAGGCTCGCCCGCGAACTGGCGGAGGCCCGCGCGGAGGCGGCGCGCGAGCGGGCCGAAAGGGAGGCGGCGTCGGCCCGGCGGGGTGATGACCGCGCGCCGGCGCCGGCTCTCTCGGCGGACCTCCTCGCGGCGCGAAGCGAGGTCGAGAACCTTCGCCAGGAACTCGAGACCGCGAAGCGGCAGATCGAGACACTGGCCGACTCCGAGTTGCGCGCCATCCATGCCGCGAACGAGATCGAGATGGAACGGGACCAGTTGGCGCGGCGGTTGGAAATGGCGGACGGGTCCCCCTTGCGCGGGCCGAGGGAGGGCGCTTCCGGACCCGCGATCGCCGAGGCGGCGGGCATGGCGGCCGCCGCGAAAGCGGAGGCGGAGCGCCTGAGAGGGGAGGCCGAGGCGGCCCGCGCCGAGACGGAACGGCTCGGGCGACAGGTCGAGAATCGACGGGTCGAACTCGAGGCGGCGCGGCAGGAGACGGCCAAGGCGTCGGCCGAGGCGGTCGCCCTGCGCGCGGACGTCGAACGAATGCGCCGTGAAAAGGAACGCCTCGACGCGACGATCGATTCGGTGCGCGTGCCTTCCCCGGAACCCCCGGCCGGCGGACCGGCGCCCGGCCCCGCGACAGCCCCCGCCGGGCTCGAGGCGCCCCCGCGGGTCGAACTCGAGGGGACCCTCGAGGAACTCATGCAAAGCGCCTACACGCGCGAGGACGAGGGGCGCTCGACCGACGCCTTGCGCATCTATGAAACGATCGTCGAGCGTCATCCCCGCCATATGCCGGCACGGCACAATCTCGCTCTTCTCCGCTACCGCTCCGCCGATTTCGATGGCGCGGCCCGCGTTCTCGAGGACGCGGAGTCGTCGGGCATGGAACTGCCGCGCGAATCCCGCAAGCTCCTCTCCGAAATCCACAAGCGCCAGGGCCGCGAAACGACGGGCGGCGCCGGGTTCTGGACGAAGCTGCGCGGACGGTAATCGCCCCCCGGGACGAGCACGTATGTCCCCGACATCCGTCCGCGGCCCAAGGGAATCGCGAATGTCGCGAATTAATCTTGCAGAAAGACTTTCTGTAAGATATGGTGCCTCTCGGTGGCCGCGCCCCGGGCGCGTACCGGCGCCAGGGTAAGGCGGACGCGGCCTCGTCAGGGGGGATGATCGTGAACGTCTCGATGAGTCGCAGTCTCGCCGCGCTCGGCCTGCTGGTCCTGTGCGCCGGCGCCGTGGCGGCCGCCAACGCGGCGCGCAACCCGGGATTCGAAAGCGGGCTGGTCTC
The DNA here is from genome assembly GCA_964637705.1 of uncultured bacterium. Taxonomy (GTDB): domain Bacteria; phylum UBA8481; class UBA8481; order UBA8481; family UBA8481; genus CAZWVM01. The sequence continues at coordinate 4,075 of CAZWVM010000086.1, read as the reverse complement.
GTGGATCGACGCGTCGGGTTCGCCGTCCTTTCTCTCCACCACGCCTCGCACCGGCCGGTACGCGGCCGGAAAGAAGGTCACCTCGGTCTCCGCGGAGTATTGGAGCCAGGTCTACCAGGACGTGACGCTCGCGCCGGGCCAGCCCCTGTATGCCCGCCTTTACGCGCGCTCGTCCTTCCGCCCCGAGGCGTCGGCGCGCGGCGGTTTGCTCGTCCAGTTCCTCGACGCGGGCAACCGGGTCGTCGGCGAGGCTCGAGGCACACGGTCGGTCGGGGGAAATATGGGTTGGCGGTTGATCGAGGCCTCATCCTCATCGGCCCCCTCCGGCACCGTCAAGGCGCGCGTCGGCGGCTATCTCTGGGCCGCCCGTCGCGATACGGTCTCTCTCAACAACGGGTCGGTCCTCTTCGACGACGTCTTCGTCGATCGGATCCGGCGCGCTCCCGCCCTGCCGACGGCGCTCGTCAATCCCGGGTTCGAGAACGGGCTGAATGACTGGACCGATGCCTACGGATCTCCCTCCTGGCTCTCCAGGAGCGGGGTCCAGCAGGGAACCTTCTCCGCGGCCAAGACCGTGGACACCGTCGCCTACCGCGATTTCTGGAGCCAACTCCACCAGGATGTCGCCTGCGCGCCTCAGCGCCGGATCACGATCTCCGCCTTCGCCCGCTCCACCGCGTCCGCGAGCTCTCTTCTCCAGGCCGGCGTCATGGCGGAAATCTACTCCGCTTCGGGCACGAAGCTCGGCGAGTTCACCGGCGAGAAGATAGGCGTCCAGGCGGCGTGGAAGAAGCTGACCCTGACGATTCCGTCCACGCCCGCCGGCGCGGCGCGGATCCGGATCATCTGCTTCCTCTGGGCGCCCCGCGGCAACACCGCTTCGCGGGGAGCCTCCGCCTTCTTCGACGGGGTCTCGTGCACGTCCGAGTCCGCCTCCGCGCTTCCCCCCATCGTCGCCGGACAGTCCCTCGTGCTCCTGGCCGATTCCTCCCCGATGAACGTCACGTGGGGCACGGACATCAATATGCACCAGGCGCCGTACTCGCCGAACGAAATCGGATTCACGAACGCGACCGCCGGGGAGGGGAGCCAGAGCTTCCGGATCAAGGTCAACACGAACAACCTCAACGTGAATTTCCTGAGATACCCGCTCGTCACCTACCTGGATCTCACGCCCTACGCCGCGGGTCGCCTGAATCTCATGGTCAAGGCCTCGCGCGGACTTTCGATAGGCATTCACATCGCGGAGAACTACGACATCATGGTCCATCTCGTGGACGGCCAGTACGGGTTTCGGGCCGACAACACGTGGTGCAGCGTATCGATCCCCATGAGCGAATTCACCACCCGGGACCTCGACTTGTCCCGCCTGTACGGTTGGGTCAAGTTCTACGCCGGCTATTACGAGGGCATACAGGGCGGGGAGGAATACTTCATCGACAGGGTCTTCTTCGCGAAGTGACGCCCTGCCGCCCGGGCGGCTACAGGAGCGGCTTCACCACCGACTCGAAGTGCTCGAGGCTGCGCGAACCGGTCCACTCCGCCGCGAGCCGTCCCGTCCGGTCGTAGACGGCGGTGTAGGGGATCCCGCCTTCAAAGCGGGCCTCGAGCGCCCTCAACCCGGCGCCGAATTCCTGCTCGCTCGTCTGGTGCATGATGAGAGGTTCGAAGGTCAGGGCGTGGGGCGAAAGGAAGGGTTGGAGGTCGCTCGCGTTGTCGTCGAGCGAGAGGGCCACGACGGCCAGACCCCTGCCGGCGTAAGTCTTCGAGAGCGTCACGATGCCGGGAAACTCGTGGCGGCAGGGTCCGCACCACGAGGCATAGAGGTGGAAGACGACGACCGATCCGCGGGCGTTCTTCACACGGTCCACGACCTCCTGCATCTTCACCGCCCGGATCGTTCGGAAGACGGTCGGCGCGGCGGCGCTGTCGGCGACCGCGGGCGCCGGCGGGGCGGGCGAGGCCGGGGCCGCGGTTTCCGGCGAGGTCGGGGGCTTCGGCGCCGCCGAGGCCTGGCCGGTCGAATCCGGACTGCAGGCCGAGAGGAGAACCGAGGCGGAGAGAAGGGCGGCGAGTGTTGCGGGGGCAATCGTATTCTTCATGCACTCATTGTAGCAGGGGAACCGGGATCCGGCACATGTTTCGAAGAGGGACCCGGTGCGCCAGCGTCCCCGGTCAGGCGCTTCGGCTTCGCAGGACCTCCAGGAGCCGTCGCATGTCCTCGGGCAGCGGCGCCTCCACCCGAACCTCCGCGCCCGTCACGGGATGGGGAAACTCCAACCGGCAGGCGTGGAGCGCCTGTCGCGCGATCAACGCATGATCGCGGTCCGGGGCATACAGGCGGTCCCCGTAGACCGGGTGCCCCACCGCCTTCATGTGGACCCGGATCTGGTGGGTGCGGCCCGTTTCGAGCCGTATCGAGAGAAGGCTGTGGGTCCCGAAATCCTCCGCCACGTCGTAGTGAGTCACCGCCGGCTTCGCCGCGGGACTCGCGCCGGGCGGGAAGGCCGCGAAGCGGCGACGGTGGGACGGGTCGCGGCCGATCGGGAGCGCGATCGTGCCCGACCGCGCCCGCGGCACGCCGTGCACCACGCAGAGATACTCGCGCCGCATCCTCTTCACCCGGATGAGGCCCGTCAGGCCGGCATAGGCGGGCGGGCTCAGGGCGACGGCGAGCGCGCCGGAGGTATCGAGGTCGATCCGGTGGACGACCCCCGGGCGCTTCACCGAGCCGACGTAGGCCATGCAGGGGAAGAGGTGCAGGAGCCCGTTGACGAGCGTGTCGTCGCGGTGACCCGGCGAGGGGTGGACGCAGAGGCCGGGAGGCTTGTTCACCACGACGAGATCCGCGTCGCGATACAGGAAGTCGATCTCCATCGGACGGGGGGGCACGGCGTCCGAGCCGGGTTCCGGCGCCGGCGGCTCGAATTCCACCCCCTGCCCGGCGCGCAGTCGCAGGCTTTTCCCCGCGACCGATCCGTCCACGAGCGCAAGGCCTTCCTCGAGGAAGCGCACGATCACCGAGCGCGAGACGGACGGAAACTTTTCCGCGAGGAACTTGTCGAGCCGGCGCCCCTTCTCCCGGTCCTCGACTACGAAGCGCGCGATGACCGCCACCGCCGCGCCGCCACGAGGACGCCGGTGAGGATGACGAGCGAGGCGATCTGCGAGACGGAAACCATGTGCTCGCCGGCCGGCACGTAGAAGCCTCGGTCGTCGGCTCGCAGGAACTCGAGGAGGAAGCGGAAGAGGGAGTAGGTGCCGAGGTAGAGGAGGAAGAGGGCGCCCTCGAACCGCATCCTCTTGCGCATACCCATGAGGACGCCGAAGAGCAGGAGGAGTCCCACCGCCTCGTACAACTGCGTCGGGTGCACCGGCACGCCGCCGAACTGAAGAGAGGCCGGCGATTCCATGGGAAAGGCGAGGCCGTAGTCGCTCGGCCCGCCGTAGCAGCAGCCCTGGGCGAAGCATCCCAGCCGCCCGAGCGAGTGGCCCAGCGCCAGCGCCGGCGCGAGGATGTCCGCCATGCGGCGGACCGAGAGGCCGCGGCGCTTGACGAAGGCGATCGTCGCCGGGATCGCGAGCAGGAGTCCGCCGTAGAAGACGAAACCGTCGCGGCGGAAGACGACCGAGGCGATGCGGTCGGCGAACTGGTCCCACTCGACGGCCACGAAGAGCAGGCGTCCCCCGATGAGTCCCGAGAGGAGAGCGACGAGGCAGACGTCGCCCGTCGACTCGGACGGGATGCCCGCTTCCTTGCCCAAGGTCACGGCGACCGCGAGGGCCGAGGCGAATCCCAGTGCGAGAAAGACCCCGTAGGTATGGATCGGAAAGCCCCAGAGCTCTACGACGACGGGAAACATGCGGATTCCTCCCTCTCGCGGGTCGCGTCCGGCCGCGGCCTTTCGGGACGCGGGGTCATGAAGGAGATGATGAGCAGCAGGCAGACGCCGGTGGAGATCGAAGCGTCGGCCACGTTGAAGGCCGGCCATCTCAGGTCTCCCACTCCGACGTCGATGAAGTCGATCACGTGGTTGAAGCGGTAGCGGTCGATCACGTTGCCGATCGCGCCCGA
>CAZWVM010000085.1:0-14682 GCA_964637705.1 uncultured bacterium | reverse complement strand
TACCGGCATCTGTACCGGGTGCGGGGCCTGCGAACATGCCTGTCCGACATCTCCCTTATTACAAGCCCCGCTCGATCTTGCCGGACATGATCGGCCTCGAAATGCTCGGCCTCGAGGATGAGGCCCGCGCCCTGCTCGATCGAGGCTCTCATGGATGGAGTCTCGAGGTGAAACCGGAGCCGGTACGGGACCGCGCGGCGGCGCGGCGATGCGTCACCCGAGCCGGACGCATGCTGGCGATCTTCGAAGCGCTGGGGACCACGGACATGCACCGCGGGAACGTCATCCCGCGAGGTGAGAGACTCGTGCCGATCGACCTCGAGACGATCATGCCGCCCCCTCTGTCCGCGGACGATTCCGGCCTTGAAGTCCTGGCGACGGGTCTCCTGCCGGGCTGGTTTCTCGGCGAGGAATCGCGGCGAACAAGTTTCGATGGAGCGCTGACGGGATACGGACCGAACCGCCGGTTTCACCGGCGCCTGCCGGCGTGGCGGGAGGATGCGGCGGGTGTTCCGTGCTTGCGTCTCGAGGCGCCGGCCGTACCCGGGGACTCGTGCCTGCCGCGACGAGGAGACGGGCGTCTGTGCATATTCGAACACGTGGACTCGTTCCTCGAGGGATATCGATCTGCCGTCCCCTTCGCCGCCTCCCGCGCGTGGAGGCCTCTTCGGGGGATGCGATGCCGCCGGATCCTGCGCGAAACGCTCACCTACGAGCTCTCCTTCCTGGCCGCCTGCGCGCCGGAGTCTCTCCGCTCCGGGAAGCATTTCCACGGCGCGCTGCGTCGCCTTCTGCGCTCGGCCGTGCCGGGCCGCGCCTTGCCCGCGGCGGTGATCGCGTCCGAAATCCGCCAGATGGCGCGCGGCGATATTCCGGTGTTCACCGGGACGACGACCGGGCGCGTCCTCGAGGGGGCCGACGGGACGATCGTGCGCGGGCTGGTGCCTCGCAGCGCCCTCGACGGACTGCGGCGGAGGGCCCGGCGCTTCTCGGAGGACGGCGTGGCGATGACGTGCGCGCTGGTTCGGGCAACCCTTGAGATGGCCGCCCGCCCGGCGTTTTCCCTGCGCCTGCCGGATCATCCCGGCGCATGGCTCGAACTCGTCCCCCTCGGTGAGGATTTGTACCGTCTCGTGCCGGCGGTTCGGCGCCGCCCGCGATTCGGCCGGATTCGTCACGCCGCGCGCTGACCGTCCCGGAATCCGCGGCGGTTCCGGAGGAGAAACGGCGGTTGCTTTCCCGGTCCGGCGGGATTAGGATTTTTTCAGGCCCATGCCGGCGCTCCGCAAAGACACGCTGACCGTGGTAATCATCGGACTCGGGTCCGCTCTCTTCTCATTTGGCGCCATGGCCCTGTACCGCGAACCTCCGCCCAGGGAAGCCCTCATCGAGCTCACGGCCCGTCCGGCGACGGAACCGAGGGAGTTGCTGGCGCGTCGTTCCGGGGCGGGTCCGGTGGCGCCGCAGGTCCCGGTGGAGACGAGCGCGGCGGAACCCGCGGCCGCCGGGTCCGTTCCGCGTGCGGAGACGGCCCCGGCCTCGCCCGCGCCTGCGGTCACGGCGGCGCCCTCCGCCGCGCCCTCTCGACCTTCCACCTCTCCCGCCCCGGCACCGGCCGTTGCCGCGGTCACCCCGGCCCTCGTGTCCCCCGCGACTCCTTCGTCATCGCCCTATCGCGTCAGGATCGCCCACGTGCATATCGACGGGGTACGGCGCGAGGTGCATGACTTCACCTCCGGCGTGGCTTACACCGGTTCCGTCGAGAACTTCTCCGCGCCCGGGGAACCGGCCTGGGTTCGGCGCGCCGAAGGCAAGACCGCGTCGGTTCGCGTCGAGGATTTCACCTCGCCGGGAACGCCGGCCTGGGTTCGGCGGGCATCGAAGGAGGAGGCGCGCCGATGAGAACGGAATTTCTCGTGAGACTGGCCGTCATCGCCGCCGCGCTGAATGCCGCCCTCACGACGACGCTTCTCTTCGGCCGTCCCGACCTCGCGGTTCGCGAGAGCGCGGAGAGACTCTACGCCGTGGCGTACGAGCTGGAGAAGAAGGGCGACTACGAGGAAGCGGCCAAGCTCTACGAGAAGATCTTCTACGACATGTCCTCGACGCTCATCGCTCCGAAGGCGGGCGACCGCCTGGCCGACATCTACCGCCGGCGGCTCTTCGACGTCGAGAAGGCGCGTGACGTCCTGCGCGAGGCGGCGTCCTTCAACGAAAGCGCGTACGCCGCGGACGCCCGGAAGGACCTGGAGTTCATGGAGAAGCACTGGGGCGAGGACGGCTCGGTCCTGAAGATCTGGTATCAGGCTTCTCACGCGTTCCGTTCCAACGACAACGGGCGCTCGCTCGAGCTTCTTCGTACGATCATCCAGGACCATGCGTCCTCGTCGCTGAAGCCCCTCGCCCTGGTCCGTGCGGCGCGCATCCACATCAAGATGGGGAACAAGGACGAGGCCCGGAAGCTCCTCCAGGATTGCGTGAACCAGCACGCGGACGATCCGGCGGCCGAGGAGGCGCGAAGCCTCATGGCCGGTCTGAGATGATCCCGCGCTCGGTGTTTCTTTTCACACAGACCCTCTTTTCCGCCCCGGCGACGCGCATTTCGCGCCCGCGCGCGCTAGACTTGTGGCGGGAGGTTCGATGCTCGTGACTCGGGGCCTGGCCGTGCTCGCGCTCGTCTTGAATGTCTTCTCGATGGGATGGTGGATTCTCAAGAATCCGCCGGCCGCGTACGAGCGGGCCGCCGACCGCGAGCTGAGGGAGGCTCATTCCGCGTATCGCAAGGTCAGTCCGGCCCAGTCGTATGCGCTCTTCCGGAAGGTGATCGACGACTATCCGCGTTCCACCTCCGCGACCGAGGCGCTCTTCCACGCCGGCCGTGCCGCCTTCCTGGGACTGGGACGCTTCGCGGAGGCCGAACAGGCTCTCGCGAGGTACCTCGAGACGAATCCCGGGAACGAAGCGCAACGGAACGAAGCCCAGGAATACCTGAACCTGATTCGCGACCGGACGGACATCGCGGAGGAGTCGCGCGACGAGGCGTTGTGGGAGTATGTCCAGGCTCTCGCCGACGACGGCAACGGGAAATCGGAGCGGGCCGTGAAACGGCTCGACTGGCTGATCGAGAGATTCCGGACCTCGGCCCTGGGACGAAAGAGCGAGGGACTGAGGCTCCAGGTCGTGGCCAGGATCGCCCGCTAGTCGGGCGGGGTGGCGATTCGATGATCGGGTGCATGTTGACGAAGAGAAAGCGCGAGAGCGGCCAGGGCATGGTGGAATACGGCCTGGTGACCTCCTTGATATCGGTCTGGGTCATTGCCGTCTTCATGGCCTTGAAACCGGTGGTGTCCGAGAAGTTCGCCGTCGAATCCATCAACAAGTATGCCGGCGAAGGCCAGGCGCACATCGCGTCGGAACTGGGAGTGCAGTGGGTTTCGACGTCGGGCGGATCGGAAGAGGGCGGCGACGAGGGCGACGACTTCTAGACCGGGCTTGTGCCCATGGGCCAGCACGAGGGCAAAGAGCGAAAACCCACCGAGGGTGGATCCGACGTTCACGATCGACGTGGGCGCTACTGGATTTGAACCAGTGACCTCTCCCGTGTGAGGGGAACGCTCTAGCCAGCTGAGCTAAGCGCCCGGATCGCATGCTCGGCGGAGAAAACCGTTGCGGGCCGCCGACGCATCATCGAGAATCACTTTATCGAGAGGCCGTTCCGGAGTCAAGGAGGGCCGGGATGGAGGTGCACGCAAGAAAAGTCGGTAACTCATGCGAACAGGAGCGCTCCCTTGTCGTTCGGCTCATCCTTCCGTGGATTCGCCTCTCTGTCCAAGTCGCCTGCTCCGCCTTCCTGGCTTCGCGACGGCGACTTGAGCGGCGCCGCAATCATCATGAGTTGCATGACCCACGAACCGCGAACGCACCCCGGGATAGGAGGAAGAAGCTGATGAAACGCCACGCGATACTCGGGCTTGTTTTCATCGCGTCCGCCTGCACCTGCCCTTTCTCGCCGCCGTCGCCGCCGCGTGATGCCCTGCGCGCGGAACTGACCTGGGAAGGCGACGCCGACCTCGACCTGGAACTCTGGAGTGCAGACACGGCCGCCGCCCGCCCCTTCATCGGTTCCGCGGCGGATCTTGCGGGAGGCGAAGCGGTTACGGGCCGGTCAGGCGGCCGGGAGGTCGTCGTCTTCGGGCCGCCGCACGATGCGGGTCTCTACCGCGTCGGCGTGCATTTCTGGGCGCCGGGTCCGGACCGCGACACGACGACCACGGCGACCGTGACGATCATCTGGCCGGACGGCCGCTCCTTCGCCCGGACAGGCTCCATCGATGACGATTCGTCGGACGTATGGTACCCGTTCCTCGTCGATCCCGGCCGCGACACGGCGCTACCGCTCGATGCGCGATCGCATCTCGGCATTTGAAACGTCTTTTCGAGGAATGCACGTCCGGTAGAATGGGCGCGCCAGGAGGAAAACACCCGTGAAGAAGCTCTCGATCATCGTGCCGGTCTACAACGAAAAGGAGACGATCGAGCAGGTCCTCGACCGGCTGGTGAAGGCCGACGTGGGCATGCCCGAGCGGGAAATCCTGCTTGTCGACGACGGTTCGCGGGACGGCACGCCGGAGAGAATCCGCGCCTGGCTCGAGCGCAACCCCGGGGCGGGCGTTCGCGCGCATTTCTGCGGGAAGAACGGTGGAAAGGGAGCGGCCTTCCGAAAGGGCGTGGAACTCGCGGCCGGCGACATCGTTCTCATCCAGGACGCCGACCTCGAGTATACACCGAAGGACATCCCCGCCCTCGTCGCTCCGATCCTCTCCGGCGATGCCGACGTCGTCTACGGTTCGCGCTTTCTCGGCGGCCCCCACCGCGTCCTCTACTTCTGGCACTACGTGGGGAACATGATGCTGACCCTCCTGTCCAACATGTGCACGAACCTGAACCTCACCGACATGGAGACGGGCTACAAGGCCTTCCGCGCCGAGGTTCTCCGCAAGCTCGACCTGAAGCAGGACCGCTTCGGGATCGAGCCGGAGCTGACGGCCAAGGTCGCGAAGGCGCGCGCGCGCGTCTACGAGATACCGATCTCCTACTTCGGGCGCACGTACGAGGAGGGAAAGAAGATCACCTGGCGGGACGGCTTCGCCGCGATCGGGCACATCCTCCGGCACAATTTCCTCGATTGACGCCGACGCCCCCGGAGTCCGACGCGCTGGAGTTACTCCTCCCGGCCTTGAAGGAGGACCGGCGGCTGGCCCGGCGGCTTCGCGACCTCTGCCTCATGTCGCGGCAACAACGTGCCGTGGAGATCGAGACGTGGATCCACGATCATCCTCCGAGGGACGAGCGGATCCGTGAGGCCCTGCGGCTCCTCGTGGATGACGGATTCGCGCAAAGGGCGGCGGAATACCTCGCGGGCTGAGACGGGGGCCCCGTCTCAAATCCCCGCCGGTCCCTCCAGGATCTCCCGGTGCCAGAGTTCCAGCATGAGGAGCGCCCAGAGGCGGAAGGCGTGGTTGATGCGCCCCGTCCGGTGGTCCTCGATCATCGTCTCGACGACGCGCGCGTCGAAGTAGCCGCGGCCGAGGGAGCGGGCGTCGAGAAGGACGCCGCGGAGATATTCGTGCAGGTCGCCGCGGAACCAGTGGGCGAGCGGAACGCTGAAGCCCATCTTCGGCCGGTACATCACCGCGTGGGGGAGAATCCCGTGGTGCGCCTCCTTCAGGATCTTCTTCGATCCGAAAGCCCCGACTTTCCACGCGCGCGGCAGGGAGGCTGCGAACTCCATGATCGAGGTGTCGAGGAGGGGAGAGCGGGTCTCCAGGGAGACCGCCATCGAGGCGACGTCGACCTTCACGAGCAGGGTGTCGGGCAGGTACATGAGCGTGTCGGCGCGCAGGACGCGGTCGACGAGGTCGGCACCGCGCATCGCTTCAGGGCCGGCGGTGAGTTCCAGCAGGTAGCGGTCGGCGTCGTAGCCACCGAGGCGCTCGCGGAAGGCCGGGCTGTAGAGCGCGTCGCGGCGTTCGCGGTCGAAGTAGGCGAAGATCGAGAGATTGAACTCGTCGGGAGCGAGTTGCGACGCGCGCGCGAAGCGTCGGACCTTGCGGGGAATCGAGCGGTTCCGCGAGCCCTCGGGGATGCCCTCCGTCGCGCGCTCGACGAGGGAGCGCAGGCCCGGCGTCGTCATGGAGCGATAGAGGTTGTTGACGAGGAGCGCGCGGTAGCGCTCGTAGCCGCCGAAGAACTCGTCGCCACCGTCCCCATTGAGCGCCACGGTCACCCGCTGGCGCGTGACGTGGCTGACGTAGTAGGTGGGCAGGCAGGAGGAGTCGGCGTAGGGCTGGTCGTAGTGCCAGACGAGTTTCGGGAGGATCTCCAGCGCCCTCGGCTCCACGACGAACTCCTCGTGCCGCGTCCCGAACTTCTCCGCCACGATCCGCGCGTAGCGCGTCTCGTCGAAGTCCTTCTGGGGGAAGCCGATCGAGAAGGTGCGGACGGGTTCGGAGGAGCACTCCGCCATGGCCGAGACGACCGCCGAGGAATCGACGCCCCCGGAGAGGAAGGCGCCCAGGGGAACGTCGGAGATGAGACGGCATCGCGTGGCGTCGACGATCAGTTCCCTCAGCCGGCGCTTCGCGTCCTCGTAGGAGAGGGTCGTCTTCTTCGACCAGTCCGCCGCCCAGTATCTCTCGATCCGCGCCTCGCCGTCGGGAGACCAGGTGAGGCGGTGCGCGGGCGGCAGGCGGCGAACGCCCCGGAAGATCGTGCGCTCGCCGGGGATGGACTGGTAGGTGAGATACAAGTCGATCGACTCGGGATCCACCTCGCGGGGGCAGTTCGGGAGCGTGAGAAGGGCCTTGATCTCGGAGGCGAAATAGAGCCCGTCCCCGTCCTCGAACCAGTAGACCGGCTTCTTCCCGGCGCGGTCGCGCGCGAGGAGCAGGCGGCGTTCGCGGGCGTCCCATAGCCCGAAGGCGAACATGCCGCGCAGGCGCGGGATCATCTCCGCCCCGTGGTCCTCGTAGAGGTGGAGAATGGCCTCGGTGTCGGAGTGGGTGCGGAAACGGTGACCGCGGGATTCGAGCCCGGGGCGCAGTTCGAGGAAGTTGTAGATCTCGCCGTTGAAGGCGACCCAGATTCTCTCGTCCTCGTTTGCCATCGGCTGGGCGCCGCCCGAGAGGTCGATGATGGAGAGTCGGCGGTGGCCGAGGCCGCAGCCGGGGAGCGCGATGTGGCCTTCCCCGTCGGGCCCGCGATGCACAAGCGTCGAGGTCATCCGCTTCAAGAGCTCGACGTCGGGCTTGCGCCCGTCGCGAAAGACGATGCCGGCGATTCCGCACATGAGCGGAGGGTAACAGTAACGGGGTCGGGAGACTAGGATTCAAGACACCCGTGTCAAGACACCCGTGTCAAGACACCCGTGTCAAGACGCCCGCCCGGAACCGGGACGTCGAGCGCCACGTAAACTCAGGAATCGGATGGAGCGCGAACTCCGCGGGGCCTCACGGGAAGAATCCGAGCCGCGCCATGCTGGCCACGACGCACCACAGCACGACGAAAAGCGGCGACACGCGCCAGACGGCCACGAGGCCGAACGCAACAACGGCGACGGCCAGATCCGCGGAGCCGGTTATGCCCGATGTGAATATCGGGTTGTACAGGGCGGCGCCGAGGAGTCCGACCACGGCCGAATTGACACCGGCGATCGCCCGGCTCACGCCGGGGCTGTGTGAAACGGCGCGCCAAAAAGGAAGAGCGCCGGCGACCAGCAGAAACCCGGGCAGAAACATGAAGACCAACGCCGTCGCCGCCATGAGGTATTTGCCTTGTGCAGGCGCCAACACGGCGCCCAGGTAGGCCGAAAAGGAAAAGAGGGGCCCTGGGATCGCCTGGGCCGCGCCGTAACCGGCCAGGAATTGCTCGGGCGCGACCCATCCCGTGGAAACCACCGAATCCTGAAGCAAGGGCAGAACGACGTGTCCGCCGCCGAATACCAATGCGCCCGCCCTATAAAACGCCTCCACAACCGACGCATACGTCGGCTCGCCCGTCGCCATGGCCGGCAAGCCGAGCAGCAGGCCGCCGAAAATCACGAGCAGAACGCCGCCGGTTCGCGGGCCGTAGGGTATCCGCAGCTGGTTCTCGCGGTCAGAGGCGTTTACATCTCTGAGGAAATACGCCCCCAGAATCGCGGCCAGCAATAAGACGGCCAGTTGAGCCAGGGCCGAGGATGCGACGAGGAGCGCCGCCGCGGAAGAAACGGCGATCATCTTTCTCGGTGCATCGGGGCACAACGTCCTGGACATGCCCAGGACGGCATCGGCCACGACGGCGCATGCGACGAGTTTCAAACCATGAACCGCGGCCCCTCCCATGGGGCCGGAGAGCAACGGCAGGGCGGCCGCGAAAGCCACAAGTAGAAGGGCCGACGGCAACGTGAATGCGACGAAGGCGGCGATCGCACCCGGCAAACCGGCGCGAAGCAATCCGAGAGTGAACCCCAGCTGGCTGCTGGCCGGGCCGGGCAGAAACTGGCAGATCGCCAGCAGTTGGCCGAATTGGTTGTCAGTGACCCAACGTCGACGTTCGACCAGTTCGGCCCGGAAATAGCCCAGGTGAGCGATCGGCCCGCCGAAAGATGACAGGCCCAGTTTCAAGAAGGCCAGGAATACTTCCGCCCAGCGACCCGGCGACGACGCTTCTCCCTTGGCTTCGATCATGCCAACAGTATGGCATATGACGCCGAACTTAATAAGTCCGCACCGTGCGGCCATGCAAAGAGGGTGATGGGGTCCTCCGTCAGGCCGCGATCGTGATCGCGGGACGGACGGAGTTTTCCGTATAGAATCGTCCCCGGGAGGATGCCATGAAGACGCTGACAATTGCGACGCGTGCCCGCGTTCAGATGATCGAGATCACGGACGAGGTGCGGGCCTTCGTCTCGGCCGAGGGCCTGCGCGAGGGACTGGTCCAGGTTCATTGCCCTCACACCACGGCCGGGCTGACCATCAACGAGAACGCCGATCCGTCGGTCGTGCGCGATCTCAACGGGCACCTCTCCAAACTCGTGCCGGAGCACGCCGGGTTCACCCACGCGGAGGGCAATTCCGACGCGCACGTGAAGTCGACGCTCGTCGGCCCGGGCCTGACTCTCATTGTATCGGCGGGGGAACCCGTCCTGGGAACCTGGCAGGGGATCTACTTCTGCGAGTTCGACGGGCCGCGCTCGCGGCAGGTGCATATGCAGGCGCTCGGGCGGGACTGACGATCGCCGTCGCGCGATCGCCGGCGCCACCCGTCGGTCCCCGGCGCCGGCGCGGGCGTCAGCGGCGTTCGCGTCCTCCCGAGATCACGAACGCGGCCAGCCTCATGAGAATCCCGAACCCGTAGACGACCGAGCGCCGGAAGTTGATCTGCGAGGCCTCGTCGAAGTAGCGCGTCTCGATCGGGATCTCGACGAATCTCATCCCGGCGCGGATGCCCTGGAGAATGATCTCCGTGTCGAAGATGAAGTCGTCGGAGTTGCGCTTGAAGTCGACCGCCTCGAGGTAGCGGCGCGTGTAGGCGCGGAAGCCCGAGTGGATCTCGGTCAGGTAGACGCCGCAGGCGATGTTGAAGACCGCGGTCAGCGCCACGTTTGCGACGAATTTCCAGCCCGGCATCCCGCCCTCGTTGAAGCGTCCTCCCAGCATGCGTGAACCGAAGGCGGCGTCCGCCCGCCCCTCGACGAGCGGCTTCACCAGCTCTGGCACGACGCGAGGGTCATACTGGTGATCCGGGTGGACCATGACGACGATCTCCGCGCCCCGTCCGAGCGCCGTGGTGTAGCAGGTCTTCTGGTTCCCGCCGTAGCCCCGGTTCTTCGGGTGGGCGATGACCTCGAGCCCCAGCGAACGCGCCACCGCGACGGTCTCGTCGCGCGAGGCGTCGTCCACGACGAGCACGTGGTCGAAGGAGCCGGCCGGAAGATCGCGGTGGGTCCGCTCGATCGTCTTTTCCGCGTTGTACGCGGGCATCACGATCCAGACGTTCCTGCGGGCCGGGGTCACCATGCGGTCATCATAGGTGGCGGGGCTGGAACGAGCCAGAAAAATGCCTTCAGGGCCCGGCCAGCGCGTGCACCCGTTCGAGGCAGGCCGTTCCGTCGAGTTCGGGCAGGATGAGGTCGCGGTCGCCGATCGGGACCAGTTCGAACGAGACCGGGTCGCCCGCGGCGAGAAACCGGACCGAGTCGGCGCGCAGCAGGAGCAACGCCGGCCGGCGGGCGCGGCCCACCGCCTCCGTCCAGTCCGGCCGTCGGTCATTCACGTTCGGGGGGGCGACCGACGCAAGGGGTATTCGTCCGCCCGACAGGAACGCCGCCGGGTAGCCCAGATCGTAGTCGGCGATCAGGCCGTCGGCGTTCTTCACGTCGAGAACCTCCGCGATGCGCGCCGGCCGGGGATCGGGTTTCCACGCGAAGAGGCTCGACACGGAGAGAGGAGCGGACAGGGCGACGAAGGCCGCGAGGAGGAGCGTATTCGTGCGGCGGGAGAAACCCGGCCAGGCCAGGAGGGGCACGAAGACGAGCGTGGCCCAGTGACGTTCGCGGGTCAGGTTGCCGGCGAAATTGAAGACGAGGAGCGAAGCGAGAAAGGAGAGAGAGAGGAGCCCACGGTCGTCGCGCCTCCGGTGAAGCTTGAGGGCGCCCGCGACGGTCGCGGCGACGACGGCCGCCGCGATCCACGCACCGCCCGGCACGACAAAGAGTTTTCCCCACCCGCTCCAGCTTTCCGCGCACCACCGCGGGAGACCCGTGATCCTCTGGGCGAGTCCCAGCCCCCCCTGTGCGGCGTTCGTCACTTCCAAAGAACGCGCCCCCAACCTCAGGAAGGTTGCGCCCGGGGCCTGGAAGAGATTGTAGGCCCAGAACGGGACGGATCCGACCGCGCCGCCGGCCAGCCCGGCCCACGCCGGTCTCATGAGGAGCCGACGCCGCGCGGCGAGCAGGACGACCGCGGAGAGGATGAAGGGTATGCCGAGCCAGAGGATCGCGAAGGAGAGGCCGCAGAGGAACCCGAAGAGAAGGAAGAGGCCCGCGGAGGGCTGCGCCGCCAGCCCCAACGCCGTGATCCAGATGGCCGGACCGAGGAGGTACGTCTCGGCGTGGCCGCCGTTGGCGGCGACGGAATACTCGAGCAGGGCGGGAAGAGGGAAGATCCAGAAGAGCGCCGCGAGGAAGGCAGGCCCCCGACCCTCCGTGCGCTCCAGCCACGCGGCCAACAGGGCCGTAAGCGCCGCGTTGTAGAGAAGGAGGGGGGCCTTGAGGGCGAAGGAGGAGAGACCGAAGAAGGCGATCGACGGCACGGCGATGTAGGAGACGAGCGCGGAGGCGTAGTGCGCGCCCCAGCAATAGAGCGGGTACTCGTCTCCACGGCCGATCGCCAGCGCCATCAGCCCGAAGACGCCCTCGTCGCCGGAGAGGGGGATGCGGGCGAGAAGGAGAAGGCGCACGAGGACGCAGGCGGCGGCGAAGGAGAGGAGGCGGAGGAGCCGGTGGGCGTCGCGGCGCGGGAGAGGTGTCTCGTCCATGTCCCTCAGCGGATCTCCTCGAAGCCGCCTCCGGGCGCGGGGGCGCTTCCGAGGAGGCGCCGCAGGAATTTCACGACCCACGTGTCGCGCCGGTAGACGAGAGCGATGTGAGGGTAGTAGACGGCCGGGAACCCGAAGAAGCGGCCGGGGCGCCTGTCGATCGACCCGGAACCGATGCAGGCGGCGCACATCTCGATGCCGGTGCCTTCGCCTTCCAGGTGATCCCGACGGAAGCTTTCATACGAATCCGAGGTCCAGACGTCGCGCAGCGAGGTTCGATCCGAGATCCGACCCACGGGATGCCGGGCGTCGTAGTCGGCGCAGCAGACCGTGACCGTGCCGTCGGCGGTCACGAGCATGTTCCTCCAGAGCGCGATGCAGGGATTCCGCGGGATGCCGGGCGCGAAGTAGACGTTGCGGTAGTCGAAGCGTTCGTACAGCGGGGCGACCTGGACTGCCAGCGTTCTCGGAGCCCAGCGCCGCACGAAGGCCTCCAGTTCCGCGTCGTTGGCGGGCTGGTGGGCGAACGAAACGGTGAGGGCGAAGGGACGCGGAGGCGTTCCGCCGGTGGCCCTGGCCCACGCGTGCCGGAGCCGATTGCGAAGAGCGATCCGCGCCGCCTCCTGAGCGGTCATCTCGGCCTCCCGGAAGAGCTCGCGGATTCTCACCGCGCGGTAGGTCTTCATCGTGACCGCGTCGAGGCTGACCTGGAGCCGTGTCAAGCCGGCCTCCGCGAGATCGCGGACCGAGCAGGCCTTGCCGGCCAGGGTTCCGTTCGTGATCAGGCCGATCTGCCCGATGCCCTTGTCGCGGGCGTAGGAGACGGCCTCGAGAAGGCGCGGGTGCAGCATCGACTCGCCCCAGGCCTGCAGCGTCACGGACTCGACGCGCCGGCGCGCATCGTCCGGCGCGACCGCGTCGTCGATGATCCGGCGGAAGAGATCGAACTCCATGAACTCCTGGCGGCGCGACAGGGGCTTGTGGTTCCCGCTCGGATCGTGGGCGTGGCACATCGGGCAGGCGAGGTTGCAGAGATTCGTCAACTCGATCTGGATCGCCTTGGGCAGGGAGAAGTGCTCCTCGAAACCGTCACGAAGCAGCGCGATCCATTCCGGCCGCGATGGATTCCAGCAACGTTCGACGCCCGGATTCCTCGAGCGGATTTCGAGCCGGGCGAGGGGGAAGAAGGCCTGGAAGAGCGCCGAGGGGCGGGTCACGCCGAAGTCCCCGAGTCGGGCGTGGGCTTCCGCCAGCCCCCTGAGCGCGGTGGCCGGAACCGCCGCGCCGGCCGGTTCGACGGTGAGCCGGGGCAGGTGCGAATCGTTCTCGAAGAGGATGCCGGGTCCGGCGGCCGCCCGGAGTTCCTCGATCCGGCCGGCCAGGGGCGGCGCGGCGACAAGTCGAATCGGATGCGCTTCCAGAAGAGACATCCCGGGGATTATATCCCATAATCCTCCCATGACGAACTTTCCGTGGAAGTCCGCGCCCGCGGACCGCGATCCCGGGCGCTTCATGGGCGGCATGCAATACCTGGTGGACGGCCGGATCGAGACCTGGACCGGTCCCTCTATCGAGATCCTCTCGCCCGTTTTCGACGGCGCCGCGCCGCGCGCCCTGGGGCCGAGCGCACTCCTGGACGCGACGACGGCCTTGCGCGCGCTCGAGGCCGCTCGCAAGGCCTACGGCCGCGGGCGTGGGTGGTGGCCGACGGCGCCGGTCGCGGCCCGCATCAAGTGCGTCGAGCGCTTTCTCGAGAAGATGAAGGAGAAGCGCGTCGAGGTCGCCCGGCTTCTCGCGTGGGAGATCGGGAAACCGTGGAAGGACTCGCTCGCGGAGTTCGACCGCACGGTGGAGTACGGCTACGCCACGATCGAGGCCCTGAAGGAGCTCGACCGGGTCTCGGCCCGCTTCTCACTCGACGGCGGATTCCTTGCCCAGATCCGCCGTTCGCCCGTCGGCGTCAACCTCTGCATGGGGCCGTACAACTACCCCCTTAACGAGACCTACACGACGCTCCTCCCCGCCCTCATCATGGGCAACGCCGTGATCTCCAAGCTTCCCCGCTACGGGATCCTCTGCCACGCACCGCTTCTCGAGGCCTTCGCGGAGGCCTTCCCGCCGGGCGTGGTGAACATCATCTCCGGGGACGGCGCGGAGGTTGTGACGCCGATCATCGAATCGGGCGACATTGATCTCCTGGCCTTCATCGGCTCGGCGCGGGTCGCCAACATCCTGAAGCACAAGCATCCGAAGCCGAATCGGCTGAGGTGCGTCTTGGGGCTGGGGGCGAAGAACCCGGCGATCGTCCTCGATGACGCCGACCTCGACCGCGTCGTGCCGGAGTGCATCTCGGGGGCCCTCTCTTTCAACGGCCAGCGCTGCACGGCCCTCAAGATCTTCCTCGTCCAGCGGGCGGTCGCCGACGAATTCGCGGCGCGGATGGCGGCTGAGGTGGAGAAGCTCAAGGCCGGCCTGCCCTTCGAGGACGGCGTCACCCTGACGCCTCTGCCGGACGTGGAGACCGTGAAGAAGATGTCGGGGTATCTCGAGGATGCCGTCGCGAAGGGCGCGCGCGTGGTGAACCCCCGGGGAGGGGAGACGGACCGGACGTGGTTCCACCCGGCGGTCGTCTATCCGGTGACGGAGGCGATGACCGTGTGGCGGACGGAGCAGTTCGGGCCGATCGTCCCGATCGCGGTCTTCGATGAGATCGACGAGGTCTTCGAGTACCTCGCCGGATCGGTGCACGGCCAGCAGGCCTCGGTCTTCGGGGAGAACCCGGCCGTGATCGGGCGCCTGATCGACGAGCTGGTGAACCAGGTCTGCCGTGTGAATCTCAACAGCCAGTGCCGGCGCGGCCCCGACACCTATCCCTTCGGCGGCCGCAAGGACTCGGCCGAGGGCACGCTCTCCGTCTCCGACGCCCTGCGCGTCTTCTCCATCCGCACCCTTGTGGCGGCGAAGGAGGACGGCGAGAACACGGCTCTCGTCCAGGAGATCCTGCGGGGACGGCAGTCCCGGTTCCTGACGACGGATTATCTCTTTTAATTGAGTGAGGAGTGAGGAGTGAGGAGTGAGGAGTGAGGAGTGAGGAGTGAGGAGTGA
>CAZWVM010000084.1:0-14900 GCA_964637705.1 uncultured bacterium | reverse complement strand
CGGCGTGCCCGAAGGAAATCCCGATCGACTTCATCGCGCGGATGAACCGCGACTATCTCTTCGCCGCGGTCAGCGAGGAACCCGAGAAGGAGTCAAGCGGGGGATTCTGACCCGGGAAGCCCCCGGGAAGACGGGATCACCCTCCCAGCAGCGAGAGCACGCTCTGCGGTTGCAGGTTCGCCTGGCTGAGAGCCGAGAGACGCGACTGGGCCAGGATCTCCTCCTTCGACCGCACCGTCACTTCCTCGGCGAAATCCGTCTCGCGGATCCTCTGGTTCGCCGCCGCCGTGTCCCCTTTCGCCACGTCGTTGAAGGCCTCGGCGTCCCGGATCCGGTTCTGGACCGCTCCGATCCGCGCCCGCTCGCCGTTGATCCGGTTCACGGCCTGGTCGAGGACGGAGATCGCCCGCTCGGCCTCCTCGCGGGAGCGGATCTTCAGGGCCGAGATGCCGAGAACGGAGGCGTTGAGAGCGGAAAAGCTCACGTCGATCGTCTCGTTCTTGTCCGCCCCGGCGTGAAACCGGTAGGTGTCCCGCGCCATGACGGTCCCGCCCCCGCCGTAGACGCCCAGGACCGCGGCCTTGTCGGGGTCGGAGGCGTCGAGGCCGTTCGGGAACTGGGAGGCGAAACTCGTCGTCGACGCCACGGCGTTGAACATGAGCGCGCTCGCGTTGGTGTCGTGTCCGAGCCCCAGGTTGTGCCCGATCTCGTGGGCGATGACGTATTTTACGCTGAAGGAATTGGGGTCGTTCCCGGACGGTTCGTCGTCGCGGCGCCAGTCGTCTCCCGAATCGAAGTGGGTGTCCGCGCCGACGTTGCCGACGGCCTGGGGCGTGCCGCCCGGCGCAAATCCGTGCGCCAGCACGGCGCCCAGCCCGTCGATCGGGTGCATCCCGACGCGAAAATCACCGACGTTGAAGTCGCCCGGGAGCGTATAGGGCGGGGTTGGGTTCGAGCTTCCCGGCGCGCCCGGCTTTTCGTCGCCGAGGTCGACGAAGTTGAGCTGGAGGTTTCCGCCGTAGCCGTTGGCGGTGTTGAAGACCGACTCGAATATCGCCTCCCACTCCGCGAAAGCCTCCCTCGTCTCCTGCTTGAACCGGTCCCGCGAGACGCTGCCGTCCAGCTGGTCCTGGAGCGTCGTGGTGTTGCCCGCGTCCGTCGTCACGCCGTCGAGCATGAAGCTGAACGTGAACGTGACCGACTGGTCGCCGTCCTCGAGATTGGTGACCGCGCTCTGGATCTGCGCCCAGGCAGCTCCGAGAGAGGACCAGGTGGCCGACGCCGGGATCGTCCCGCAGGTCGATCCCTGCAGCATCTTCTTCGTGTTGTACTGCGCCGTGTTCCCCTCGCGGTCGATCTCCTCGATCAGCCGGTCGACCTCCTTCTGCAGGAGCGCCCGGTCGTCGTCGGTCAGGGTGTCGTTGGAGGCCTGGACCGCCAGGCGCCGCATGCGCTGCACCATCTCATTGGCGGATCCGTAGGATTCCTCGGCGATCTGGGCGAGGGCGTAGGCGTCCTGGAGGTTCTTCTTCGCCTGGAGCTGGCCGTTGAAGCGAGCGGCGAGGCGATCGGAGACCGCCAGGCCCGCGGCATCGTCCCCGGCATGGTTGATCCGGTTCGCCGATGCGAGCTTCTCACGGTTGCGGACCTGGTCGGGTTCGGCGGACTTGATCTGCCGCAGAGCGAAGGTCGAGATCTCGTTGTGAACGATCCTCATGCGATCGACATCCTTGTCTGCGCCGCGGCGGGAACTCGGCCCGATCACGGCAGGGTCTGGCCGTTTCCGTCCTGGAAACGGCGTTCTCATTCCTCCTTATCGGCCGGAAGGGCCCATTTGTTAACGACCCGAAGAGGGAAAGGTACCGTTCTCGCCGGGCCGGGCATCTCGAAGCGTCAATCCGGGCAGGATGACCAGCATCAGGTAGATGACGGGCCCCAGGCCGACCGCCGTCCAGTCGAGCAGAAACCCGGCGGCGGCGTATTCCGGTTCGACGTGCCGCAGGAAGGGAATGAGGAGAAAGGCCGGGGCCAGGAGCACCGCGAGCCAGGCCGTGCGCTCGCGGCGGCCCCCCGCGGCCGTGAAGAGCGTGCCCAGCTCCGCGCCGGTCCGGTTCAGCCAGTCCCAGAGCGCGAAGACGGCGACGGCGGAGACGACGAGGTGGAAACGCGCGAGAAAGACCAGGGTCGGCGCGCGGTTGAACCGCGACGAGATGACCATGATGAAGAAGAGCCAGAGGCCGGTCACCATGCCGAAGACCGCGAACCGCGCGCCGCACCGCGCGCCGCGCGAGGCGCGGATCGACTGGAGGGCGTACCAGCCCATGCCGATCGCGGCCAGGGACAGGATCGGCACGAAGGCCTGCGCGGCGAGCGGCAGGAATCCCGCGTCGAGCACGTTGAAGGAGACGAGGCAGACGACGAGGAGACCGGTGAGCGCGGTGACGAACGACCGGTCGGCCCAGGATTCCTCGCGCGCGGCCGTCGGCGCCGCGGTCCGGTAGGAGAATCCCTCCGCCGATCCCTCCACCGCGCCCTCTTCCCCGGGCCCGCCCCTCAGCGCGCCGGGCGTTCCCGCCGGGAGCCACTGCGAGAGGATCTCGGCCACCTTACGGGCGTCCGGCGGCCGATCGCCCCGTTCCTGCGCCATGAGGCGCATGATGAAGTCCGAGAGCTCCTCGCTCACCTCGTCGTTCAGCTTGCGGGGCGGCGGGAAGACCCCGGACGGGAGCCGGCCGGTGATCATCTCGTAGAGGATGACGCCGAGCGAGAAGAGATCGCCGCGAGGATCGACGTGGGAGGGATCGAAGCGCTGTTCCGGGGCCATGTAGCCCGGCGTTCCCATGATCGTGCCGGCCGAGGTCATCCGCTCGCGGCCCGGCTCGTTCCTCAGGGCGGCCAGCCCGAAATCGGCCACCTTCACGGCGCCGTCGCGCCCGACGAGGATGTTGGCGGGCTTGAGATCCCGGTGGACGATGCCATGCTCGTGGGCGTTCTGCAGGGCCAGGGCGACCCGGACCGCCAGCCTCAAGGCCTCTTCGACCGTCAGCCTCCCCTTCTCCCTCAGGAGCGCGTCCAGGGCCGGGCCGTCCACCCGTTCCATCACGATGTAGGGCTTCACGCCCTTGAGGCGGAGATCGTGCACCACGAGAATGCCGGGGTGGCTGACGTCGGCGAGCGCCCGCGCCTCGCGGACGAAGCGCTCAACGAGATCCTCGTTCAGCGCAAACTGGGGATTGAGCACCTTGAAGGCGACGAGGCGGTCGAGGAGGACGTGGCGCGCCGCGTAGACCGTGCCCATGCCGCCCTTGCCCAGGACGCCCTCGATGCGGTACCCGTCCACCTCGTCGCCGACCGCATACGGCCCGGTCTCGCCGCCCGTCGAGGGCGGCACGACGTAAGAGTAGATCGTCGGGTTCCTCGTCCGCTCCGCCACGCCGCGACGCCTCCCCCGGGTGGCTCTAGGCCCCGGAACTCTTCTTCTCGGACAGCTTCCGGATCAGGTCCTCGATCGCCGCCGAGAGCCCGACGTCCTTCTGCGCGCGTTCCGAGAGGTACCACTTGTGCTCGAGCAGGTTGCAGTAGAGCTCGATCGGGTCCGTGTTCGCGTCGATCACGGGTTTCAATTCGTTCAGCGTCGGCAGGTAGAACTCGTTCATCCAGTAATAGGCCGCGACGGAGACCGGCGTGTCGCGCCCGCCCGAGTCGGACATCGTCATGCGCAGCTGGCGGATCTCGTTGATGATCGTGCGCGCCTGTTGTTCCTGCGCCTCCAACCCGGTCAGGGAGTGCAGGAGGTCGGTGTGGAAGTTGCGGTCGGTGACGAAGGCCCGCATGCGCAGCTTCCCGCCGCCCTCCGTCGCCCGCACCTCCACCTCGTCCACCGAGAATCCGAGGGCGTTGAGGGCGCGCACCCGCTCCTGGATCCTCCACTTCTCGTCCGGGGCGATGACCACCTCGCGGTTGATCTCGTTCCAGAGATCGCTGTATCTCTGACGGAGGTAGGCCCCGGTCTCGACGAACGGGAAATCCGGGGGCAGGGCGCCCATGGCCGCGAGGTCCGCCAGGCCGCCGCTCACGTTCTCCTCCATGATGTCCAGGTCGTTCTCGCGGAGGCCCTCGGAGATCTCGGGCTGCAATTCCGTCGTCTCGGCATCGACGAAGAAGGCCTGCAGGGCCCCGGCATCGCGGCGGAAGAGGGTGTTGTTGAGCGAGCAGTCGCCCCAGTAGACGCCGGCGAGGTGGATCTGCACGAGGAGGCTCGCCATCGCGTCGAGCAGGTGCTCGCGGTAGCGGGCAAGAGAGGAGCGCATGAAGATCTGGTGGTACGGCAGGGAGTGGTCGAGGTACTTGGTGATCAGGACGGAGGCGTCGCCGCGCCCCGTGCGGGTCGCGACATGCCCGACCGGGGTCACCGTCGGGAGACCGATCTCCTCCATCTGCCTCAGCGTCTCGTATTCCTTCTCGGCCATCCCCGGCGAGAGCTCCTTGAGGGCGAAGATCAGCCCCCCGTAGCTGACGAAGACGACCGGGTGGCGCGAGAGGCCGCGGGGGAGCTGGACGAGCTGCTGGCACGTCTCGTGCCATTCCTCCAGGGGGTGGTCCCACGGGAGGTTCAGGAAGTCCGGGTAGTCCGGCCTCAGCGAGAACGCCGAGGACTCCACGGGTGCCGGCGGCGCGGTATCGGGTGCGTCGGAGATCATGGCGGAAGAGTAGCAGAGCTTCGGCCGGCGCGCCCTCACTTTCGGCGCTCCGCGCGAACCGTCCGCGCGGAATCTTGACACCGTGACCGACCGGGCTAGAATCGTGCGCGTCGACCATGAGCCTTCCCTTCGTGCCGTTTCCCGTGAAGAACGATCGAACCGCCTCCGGTCGTTCGATCGCGGTCATCTGGTCGAGCCTCTCCCCCAGCATCCGCTCCCAGGTCGAGAATGGCATCGGGGCCGCCCTCCGCGGCGAACAGCTCTCCATCATGCCCCACCACCTCATGCCCGGCCTGCCGGCCCGGATGATCGAGGAGACGAGCGTGCTGATGACCAAGATCGCGGCCGACGGCAACGTGATCGGGCTCCTCGTCGCCTTCGCCGACGTCGGCGCCGAGGACGTCCGGCGGATCGAGGCCCGCGGCATCCCGGTCGTGACCCTCGAGCGCCCCAGGCCCGACGGGCGGCCGGGCGCCGTCACGCTCGATCACGCGGGCGGCGCGCGCCAGGCCGCGCTCGCGATGGTCGAGCTGGGCCGCCGGAAAATCGCTTACATCGGCCCCTGCGAGTCGGAGGGCTACGCCGGCAGCGAGCGCTTCCGCACGGTCGCGGAGGTCCTGCGCGAGAACAAGTTGCCCTTCCTGTACGAGCACGAGCCGTATTTCGACCGCACCGAGGCCGTCGCGGCGACCCATCGGCTCCTCGAGCGCGAAACCGGCATCGACGCGATCATCTACGGGGCGGACGTGCAGGCCATCGGGGGGATCGGGGTCCTGAAGGAGAAGGGCTTCGCCGTCCCGCGCGACATCGCCGTCATCGGCTTCGACGACTCCTCCTCGGCCCGCACCTGCGATCCACCTCTCTCCTCCGTCAGGCAGCCCTTCGAAGAGGCCGGCTTCCGCGCGGTCCGCATGCTCGTGAAGCACGTCGGCGAGAGCCGCAAGCCGCTCGACTCGATCGAACTGGAGGAGGAAGTGATCCTGCGGGCCTCCTGCATCGAGGGTCTCGCCGAGGATCTCGCCTTCCAGGCCGGAACGGAGATGCTCAAGTCCTACGCGCGTCGCTGATGACCCTCGGCGGGGATCGACGGGCGTGAGGACCCTCATCCTGCTCCACGGGTTTCCCTTCGATCACAAGCTCTGGAATCACGTCGTGCCGCTCCTGCCCAAGACCCTGCAGATCCTCGCCCCGGACCTGCGCGGCGTCAACCGCGCGCTCTCGACCGGGGTGCAACCCTCCATCGACATCATGGCCGACGATATCGCGACGCTCATGGACCACCGCGGCATCGAACAGGCCTACGTCGCCGGGATGTCGATGGGCGGTTACGTTGCGCTCGCCTTCGCCCAGCGATACCGGCACAGGCTCGCCGGGATCGCCCTCGTCAATTCCCACGCCTGGGCGGACACGCCCGAGGCGAGGGAATCGCGATACAAACTGATCGCGGAGATGAATCAGAAGGGCGTCGAAGCCGTGCTGAACGCGATGCTGCCCCGGCTCTTTTCCGAAAGGAACCCGGCGTGGGACGCCTTCGCCGTCCAGGCCGCATCGCACGCGGGCATCGAGGGACTCGCCTGGCAACTCGAGGCCATGGCTTCGAGGCCTGAACGGGTGGACCTCCTCGGAACGCTCGCCCTTCCCGCGCTCGTCATCCACGGCGAGGAGGACAGGATCGTGAGCCTGGAACGTTCGAAGGACATGGTCAAGTGCCTGCCCTTTGGCCAGTTGACGGTCATCCCGGGCGCCGGCCATGGCACGCCGATCGAGGCCCCCTCGGCCGTCGCCGAGGCGCTGCGCGCCTGGCGGGGTCGCGGCGGCTCGACACTCGTATAGAACCCTGCCACGAAACCCCGCCTGCGGAAGATCCTCCCCCTTCGTATCGATGCGCCGGATCGGCGGGGCGCGTCCCTACGCGCCGTCGACCTGCGCCGCCGAGAAGAGATTGTCGGTCGCGGTGCTGACGCGGTCGAGGGCCAGCTCGTGGAGCCGCACGTCGCCCTCGTAGCCGATGCTCGAACGGCCCCATGACGCGGCCGCGACCGCCACGGACCCGTTCCGCAGGAACGGGTCGAGCACGACGTCGCCCGCGAAGCTGAACATCCGGACCAGGCGTTCGGCGATGCGGTCGTCCATCCCGACGGGTCTCTGCGGATGCGCGCGCCAGTCCTTGAGCGGCCAGACCTGGCGAAACCAGATCCGGTGACGCCGCTCGGGTATGAGGCTGAGCAGGCGCGCGGCGAGCGAGGCGTTGCGGTAACCGCCCGGCTTGCGTTGCATGAGAATGTACCCGACCCCGTCCTCGATCACCGCATTCGGCTCGTAGGGCTTTCCCAGGATCTTGCGCGTCTCGGCGTCCGTTCCCCCCGGCGCGCGCGCGCCGGTCACGATGATCGGCGCGAGGTTGTCGAAGCCGACGCGGCGGCACTGCTCCTGGATCGAGGCATGGAGCGGCTCGACCTTGTGCGTGCCGCGGTTTCGGCGCCTCGAGAGAACCGGGTCCGTCACCACGCAGATGAGGCGTCCCCCCGGCTCCAGGGCCTCCAGCGCGCGCCGCCAGACGGCCTCGAGCTTCAGCAGGTGTTCCTCATAGCATTCTCGTTCCGTGAGCGCCGGGGATGCGCCCCACGCGGGCGCGGGCGGGGCCGTGAGGACGAGCTGCACGCTCTCCGGGGGTGGCTCGGGCGCTTCGAGGAAGGCTTGCGCGCGCAGAACGTGGCGCGTGGGCACCTGCTGAACGGCCCGCTCCAGCGCGGAGGTGACGCGTGGATCCTTCGCCAGGCGAGGCAGGGTCGTCTGGGGATTGCGGATGCGGCCGACCTCGAGGGGCAACAGCCCGTCGAGAATCGAGGCGACGGTCACCGTTCCTTCTGCGCTCTCCGGCAGGTCGGACATCGCGGTCATCCTACGGAAGGAACCGGGGAGACACCATATCTAATTGCGGCTCCCGGAGATGTCATCCCGGGATACCCGGCACACCGCTTGCATCCACGGTACCCGGGAGGCTCCATGAAACTCATCGCCGCGGCCCTGTTCCTGCTCTTCTTCATCGCACTGGTTCCCGCGCTCAGCCGGCCGCCCGCGCGCCGCTTCCCCGGGAAAGAGGACTGACGGACCCCTGATGACCCGTGGCGGGTCGCCTACAGGGGTTCGACGCGCACGGCGCGGATCCTCAGGAGGCTGTGAAGCCGACCGTCGTGCACGACCGGTCCCACGGCGATGACGCCCATGACCTTCACGGGGCGGTCGTATTCCGCCGGAACAGGATCCGGCACGCTTCGCACGTAGATCGACCGGGCGGGGTCGGGCGGCTCGCAGAAGTAGCAGCGGCCCATGTCCGGGACGACGACGAAATCCCGCGTGACCTCCCCGAGATCGAGCGGAAGCATGAAGCCCTCGACACGAACCGGCTTCCCCTCCAGGTCCTCAAGCGCCGCGGGCACGGCCGCCGATTCGGGATTCGCCTCGTCGTAAACGATTTGTGACGGAAGCGACCACTCGAGCGGGTTGAAGACCGACTCCGGGGCCCGCGCAAGCGCGGCGTCCGTGGCGGATTCCTCCAGGCCCGGAAGATCCAGTCCCGTGCGCCCACGCGCCGCCGGAGCCTCGTCACGGGCGGCGAGGACGGTCACGGCGCCGAGAAACACGGCCGCGACGAATCCCGCGGCGCGCCCGATGCGACGCCTTCTCAGCAGAAATTCGTCCGGGGGAAAGGGGGGCGGACCGGCGGGGCGCGCGATACGCGGCGCGGGCTCTCTCATCACTCCGGCCGCAGGGCGTCGTCCACGTGGCGACGATAGAGGGGCAGGGTCGATCCGAGCGCGGCCGTGATCGAAAGGCCCACGGCCGCGAGGAAGATGCGCATCTCGGCGGGACCGGCATCGAATCCGGCTCCGGCGGAGGCGGTCACGAGGACTCCGGCGACCAGGCCCGCCGCGGCCCCGGTTCCCGCCACGATGACGGCCCCGGCCGTTTCCACGCCGACGACGAAGGCGAAGGAGGCGCCGAGCGCGCGGAGAACAGCCGCCTCGCGGCGCCGTTCCTCGACGCGGGCCGCGAGGGCGATCACGATGCCCGCGGACGCAAGAACAAGCACCATGAATCCTCCGACGCGCGCATAACGCTCCGCGCCGGAGAGAACCTCCGCGACCCGCGCGATCTCCGCGCGGGGATCCGCGGCCGTGACCTCCTTCAGTTCGTTCAGCTCGCGCATGACCGGCAGTAGATCGAGAGGGGTCTTCAGCCGCACGAGAACCGCGTTGGCGGCCGAAACCGGCGGCCCTGTCTCCCCTGCGACTCGCGACTCCCCCCCATGCCTCAAGGACTCCAGCGGCACGAAGATGAGCCGGTCGACGATCGAGTGCGAGGGTCTCATGATCTCCACGATCTCGAACGCCTCACCCCCGTCGATGCGATCATGGGTCGTGACGAAGGTGTCGCCCGGGCGCCAGCCGAGCGCGGTCGCCGCGTCCGCGCCCGCGATCGCGACACGGTCCCCTCCGCGGAAGTAGTCGCCGATCATGTCGTTTCCGGCGAAGAGCGGGTATTCAGGCATCGTCGCGACGACGCGCCATCCCTCCACGTCGTTCTCCACGTTGACCGCCGCGGCGCGATCGACCCGGGGATCCGCGCGCAGGTCCTCGGGCAGGCCGGCCGGGACCCGGCCCGGCGGGGGCGTGACGCCGACGCCGGCCGAGAGGACGAGCTCGAGCGCGCCGGACTTCGGGCCGACGACGATATCGCAATGGCGGCCGAGTTCCTGGAGATTCCGTTCAACGCCGCGGCGCAGGCCGACGGCGATCGTGACGAGCGCGACGGCCGCGGCGACGGACGCGGCGCAGAGGACGGCCAGCGCGGGACGAGCGCGCACGCGGTCCCAGGCGAGTCTCACCGCGATCACGGCCGCGCCTCCCACTCCACGACACGGTCGAACCGGGACAGGATCGTTCGGTCGTGCGTCGCGACGACCATGGCCCGTCCGCGCGCGAAGTCGAAGAGGAGATCCATCACGCGCCGCGCGTTCTCCTCGTCGAGGCTTCCGGTGGGCTCGTCGGCGAGGAGAACATCCGGCCCTCCCGCCACGGCGCGCGCCACCGCCACGCGCTGGCGCTCGCCGGCGGAGAGCCGCGGCGGCCGCTCACCGCCCCGCCCCTCGAGCCCCACGCGCGCCAGCAACTCCTCGACCCACGCGTCCGCCGCGGGGCCTGCGCGCCCCGAGAGCCTCAGCGGCAGCGCGACGTTCAAGCGCACCGGGGATGACTCGAGGAGGTTGAAGGACTGGAAGACGATGCCGACGTGACGGGCGCGGAAGAGATCGAGCCGCGCCCCGGAGAGCCCGTCGAGGGAGACGCCGGCGAGCGCGACCGCGCCCCGCGCAGGCCTTCGCAGACCGGCCAGGACCGAGAGGAGCGTCGTCTTGCCGCACCCCGAAGGCCCGGCCAGGGCTATCGCCTCGCCACGCTCGACGCGGAAGGACGGCAGTTCCAGGACGCGTCTCGGACCCGGTCCTGCCGCATCATACTCGACCGCAGCGCCTTCGATGACGACCGCCGCTCCCCCGCCACCGGAGGAGAGAGCGCTCACACGCGGGTCTTCTTCCATTCCTCGGCGGCCAGGTTGAAAGCCTCGTCGAAGTTCTTCCCGTTGTAGTGCTTCCTGAAGAGCCTGTCGAAGCTCGATCGGGCCGTCCCGGAACCGACGTTCATCGTCATCATGACGTAGACGACCATCAGGTCGACGATGATGACGAAGAGGCAGGTGAAGAGCATGGCCGCCTGGTAGGGCATGACGTTCTGGAGGGGGCCGACGTTGCCGGTCATGAAAAGTTGGATCGCGATGACGTTGAAGGAGGCCATGACGGCCAGCGCGAGCATCACGCGCGCAAGTCCGCCCCCGAGCTGGTTCTTACGCCGCATCCCCCTCACCTCCTCTGAAGCAGGTCCGTGACGGTCCGGTCCTGGGGCGGCCAGGGACGCATCGTCGAGGTGTGCACCGGCGTGTCGCCGGCGTCGCGCCTTCCCGCCTCGCGCAAGGACCTCCTGAGCGCTTCCTCCTCCGCGATCCGCGCCTTGACCGCCTCGAGACGGGCCAGGGCCGTCGTGCCGGCCTCGGTGCTCAGGTGCCGGGCCGCATACTCGTACTGCATCAGGGCGTCGCGCAACCACCCCTCGATCTCGTAAAGCTCCCCCGACCTGAGGTGAGCCGGCGGGGCGACCGTGGAACGCGGCCACCTCAGCCCGACCGCCCGGTAGGCGTCCGCCGCCTCCGAGCGCTCACCCATCGCCTCCAGGCTCTGCGCGATCCGGAAGGCCGCGTCGTTGGCGCGGTGTAGCGAAGGGTAGTCGTCGAGGTAGAGGTTGTAATCGACGATCGCCTCCTCGTACCGCCCCGCGGCGTAATACTGCTCGGCGCGCTCGAAAAGCGCGTTCGCCTTGAGGTTGCCCCAGGGGTCGTCGGACCGCGCCGCCTCGCTCGCGCCGGTGCATGCCGCGAGGACGAGCGCCAGCAGGGCGGGCGCGGCGCGTCTCGTAACGCCCACGTCAGTAGCTCGTCTCGTCGATCTTCACCGGCCCGCGGAAGACGCGGTAGATGAAGATCGTGTAGCCGATGACCACGGGCATGCCGACGCCGGCGATGACGAGCATGATGCCGAGCGTCTTCGCGGACGAGGCCGCGTTCCAGATCGTCAGGCTGTTCGCGGGATCCGGCGTCGAGAGGACGACGTTCGGATAGAGCCCGATCCCGGCGAGCGCCATGATGGCTCCGACAAGAAGGGCGGAGAAGAGGAAGGAGACGCCGGCGCGATCCCGCCCGACCGCGGTCTTGAGGCCCGCGAGCGTCACCGCCGCGAGAACCGGCGCCACGACGAGCCAGGGCCGTTCCGAGAAGGCTCCCCGCATGTGGGGCAGCTTCAGGAAGGTCACGGCCGTAAGGACGACGAGGCAGGCGAAAAGGATCCACCAGCCCCGGCCCGCGGCCGTGCGAACGCGCCCTCGCAACTCGCCGGTCGTCTTCATCATGAGGTAGCAGGCGCCGTGGACCGCGAAGAGGGCGGCTGTCGTCAGGCCGAGAAGCACCGGGAAGAGACCGAAGAGCCCCAGGAAGGTGCCGCGATACTCATGCGCGGCGTCGAGCGGGATCCCGTGGAGGACGTTGCCGAGCGCCACGCCGAGAACGACGGCGGCCAGGAGGCTCGTCACGAAGAAGACCGAGTCCCACAGGCGGCGCCACCCGCCGGATTCCACCTTGCCCCGGAACTCCAGGGAGACCGCGCGCCCGATCAGGAGCGCCAGGAAGAGCATGAAGGCCTCGTAGAAACCCGAGAAGACCGTCGCGTAAGCCTCCGGAAAGGCCGCGAAGAGGGCGCCGCCGCCCGTCACCAGCCAGACCTCGTTGCCGTCCCAGACCGGGGCGATCGCGTTCATCATCACGCGCCGCTCGTCGTTCGTGCGCGCGAGCGGGTGCAGGATGCCCACGCCGAGATCGAATCCGTCGAGGACCGCGTAGCCGGTCAGGAGCACGCCGACGAGGATGTACCAGGCGAGATTGAGGTCCATCACCGCGCCTCCTTCCCCGCCGCCGCGCCGGACCCATGGGGCTCCGGCCCGTGGGCGATCTTCTTGCCGAGGAGGAAGAGGAAGAGCGCGAAGAGGAGGGTGTAGATCGAGGTGAAGAGGAGGATCGAGAAGAGGATGCTGCCGGCGCCGACGACCGGCGAGGCGGCCTCCGAGGTCCTCATCAGGCCGTAGACGATCCAGGGCTGCCGCCCCACCTCCGCCGCGATCCAGCCCGTCTGGTTTGCGATGTGCGGGGCGAGCACCGAGAGGACGAAGAGAGCGAGAAGCCACCGGTTCGAATCGAGGGTTCCGCGCCACCAGGAGAAGGCGCCCAGGAGGGAGAGACCGATGAGGGCCGTGCCGACGCCGACCATGATGTGATACGTCTGGAAAACGATGTTCACGGGCGGCCATTCCTCGCGCGGCCAGGCCTCAAGCCCCGCCACCGGCACCGTCGGATCGAAGTGGATCATCAGGCTCAAGAGGCCCGGGACCGGGATCCCGAACGAGACCTTTCCGGCCTCGTCGTCCACCCAGCCCGCGATGTAGGCCGGCGCCGGGGCGCTCGCCGCGAAGTGCCCCTCGAAGGCGGCGAGCTTGGCCGGCTGGTTCCGGAAGACCCCCATCGCGCTGTGATGCCCCGTTGCCAGTTGCGCGAGGGAGGCGACGATGAGAAAGGCCAGCGAAACTCTCAGTGCGACCCGCGACGACGCGACGTGGCGGTTCTTGAGGAGATACCAGGCGCTGACGGCGAGGACCAGCGTCGCGCCGGCCAGCCACGCCCCACAGATGACGTGGGAGAGGCGGTCGACCGTGGACGGGTTCAGGACGACCTGCGCGAAATTCTCGATCTCCGCCCTGACGCGCCCGCCCGAGTTCACGATGCGGTAGCCCGCCGGGGTCTGCATCCAGGAATTCGCCACTACGATCCAGACCGCGCTGAGATGCGCCCCGAAGGTGACGAGCAACGCCGATATGAAGTGCATCCGCGGGGAGACGCGGTTCCAGCCGAAGAGGAGGATCGCGAGGAATCCCGACTCGAGAAAGAAGGCGAAGACGCCTTCCGCCGCCAGGGGGCTCCCGAAGATGTCACCGACGAAGCGCGAGTAGTTCGACCAGTTCGTGCCGAACTGGAATTCCATGACGATCCCCGTGGTCACTCCCAGGGCGAAGACCAGCCCGAAGATCCTGATCCAGAAGCGCCCCAGGTCGCGATACAGGGTGTCGCCGGTCCTGAGGTGCATTCCGAGAAATATCGAGATCACGACGCCCAGGCCGATCGACATCGGCGGGTAGATGTAGTGAAACGCCGCCGTCAGGGCGAACTGGATCCGGGCCAGGAGAAGCGGGTCGGAAAGGAGGTTCTTCAGGGTGTCCATGGAACTCGAATTGTACAGGTCCTCCCGGGGAATTCACCTGAAAAGAAAGCCCGTGCCGCGCATCGACATGGACGGTATCGCGGATTTCCACAACGGGTGAAGGAATCTCTTCATTTCTTCTCAAGAATCTCCATGGGAAACCGAAGGTGTGAGTGCGGCATCATGCATACGCAGCCCGCTTGAAAGGAGACAGGCATGATCATACCCGAGAAGTTCCAGTTCACCTCCGACGAGGACGCGCAGGTCCGGATGAAGCAATACATCCGCGAGAATTTCGCGGATCTGCTCGGACCGAAGATCAACCTCATCGACCAGCCCAACGGTCTCGACCTCGTCGAGGCCGAGGTGAAGGCCCGCCTCGCCCAGCACGGGATCGGCAAGGTTCGCCTCGCCCGCGTGGCCTGATATCCGTCATACCCGGGCCCTTCCGCCCTCGAGGCGGAGGGGCCTTTTTCATTGCGGAATGCGGATTAAAAACCGAATCCAGGCTTTGCTGTTTCAATCCGCATTCCGCAATCCGCATTTTCGCTGTTTCAATCCGCATTCCGCAATCCGCATTCCGCAATCGATAATCCCCCGTTGCCCAACTCATCTCTTTGGAGTGTAATCAGGGCGGCATGACATCATTCCGGAACCTTTTCTCTTCGAAGGCCGTCTAATGGATCGAGAGGCCCTGGCGCGGCTCGAACCGACCGCCGTCGATGCCTTCGTGCGCGGCACCGTCGATCGCGTGCACTCGATGATGTATGGCATCACGAGGCACGAGGAGGAGGCGGAGGATCTCGTGCAGGAGACGTACATGAGGGCGTTCCGGAGCCTTCCGGCGTATCGCGGCGAGGCGGCTCCTGAGACGTGGCTCTACCGCATCGCCCTGAACGTCGGACGCGATGCGATCGAGAAGCGGCAGGCGGCGCGGCGGCGCGAGGGAGGCGAGGTCGACCCCGAGAGGCACAGCGCGCCGGACGACCCGGCCGCCGACGTGGTGCGGCGGGAGGAAGTCGCGGCGGTCCGCGAGGCCGTCGCGGCCCTGCCGGAGGAGTGGCGAAACGTGGTGACGCTGGTGGACATCGAGGGGATGAGCCTCGAGGAGGCCGGCCGGACGCTCGACGTGCCCGAGGGCACCGTCAAGTCGCGGCTGCACCGGGGGCGCGAGAAACTGCGCGAGGCGCTGAGGAAAAGGTTCGGAGGAACGCCATGATCTGCGAGCACTGCCGCCATCATCTCGACGCCTTCGTCCGCGGCGAGACGACGCCTTCGCTCTCGGCCGA
>CAZWVM010000083.1:10130-14912 GCA_964637705.1 uncultured bacterium | reverse complement strand
GGTTCTTCTCCGTGCACGCCTTCCAGACCGCGCCCGGCCGCATGGCGGCGATGTTTTCCGATATCACCGACCGCAAGCGGACGGAGGACCATCTCATCGAGAGCGAGGCGCGGAGCCGCGCTCTCGCGGATGACCTCTCCAAGGCCAACGTCGAGCTGCGCGAGGCCAATCGGCAGCTTCGGGAAATCGACCAGCACAAGAAGCGTTTCCTCTCCGCCGTGGCCCACGAATTGCGCACGCCGCTGGCCGTCACGGTCGGCGCGGTCGACAATCTCGTCTCGGGCAGCGCCGGCCAGGTCTCCGACCTCCAGAAGCACCTCCTCGACGTCGTCAGCCGCAACGCGGCCCGCCTCGGACGCCTCATCGAGAACCTCCTGGATCTCGCCCGCGGCGACGAGGGGAGACTCACCGTGCGGAAGGAACCGTGCGACCTGCGCGAGCCGGTCCGGCACGCCGTGGAGAGCTTCGAGCCGCTCGTGCGCCGGCAGGATCTCGCCGTGGATTTCGACGCGCCCTCCGATCCGATCGTGGCCGCCGTCGAGCAGGACAAGATCGTCCAGATCACCGGCAACCTGCTCGACAACGCCCTGCGGCACGCGCGCCGCCGGATCGTCGTGGAACTGCGGCGGGAGGACCGGGAGGTGGTTCTCGCGGTCTTCGACGACGGGCCGGGCGTCTCCGACGAGAACCTGCCGCTCCTCTTCCGGCACTTCTCGCGGATCGACGCCCCGGACGCCAAGAGCCACATCGGCCTCGGGCTCTGGATCGTGAGGGCCCTCGCGGAGGCGCACGGAGGATCGGCCCGGGCCGAGAACGTCGATGGAGCCACCCGGTTCGTCGTGAGGATCCCCCTGGACTAGGGCCTAGCGCGCCTCCGCCCGGTTCCTCAGGAGGAGATACCAGAAGACCGGCCACCGCGTCGAATCGTGCGCCAGTCCGAAGAGCAGGATGAAGGCGAGTTCCGGCGACGGCCGGCGGCGGAGAGCGAGCGCGACGAGGGCGACGAGAGCTCCGCCGCCGATCCAGCCGAATTCCAGCCAGGTTTTGAAGAAGAGGTCGAGCCCGAATCCCGAACCGGCGCCGATGCCGAGGAGAGGAATGGACCCGCACCAGAGCGCCACGCTTTCTGCGAAGTAGAGCCGGTCCGCCGGGAGGCCGGTGTAGGCGATGATGCCGGCTGCGGCGAGCAGGAAGGCGCCGGAGAGGACGAGTCGCGGGCCGCGCCGCGTGCCTTCCGTTCCCGCGGGGAGCACGGAGGCGAGGGCCGCCGCGAACATGGCGCCCCGCGACCCCGTGAGAGATACGAGCGCGAACCAGCCGCCGGCTTCATAGAGGGATTTCGGCGCTTCCGCGGACCGGCGAAGAGCGTCGATGCAGAGGAAGCCGGCGAGGAAGGCCAGTCCGTTCTTCGTCCCGAGAAGACCACAGAAGCGTCCGCCCTCGGTGACGAACTCAGGGGCGGCGAGGAAGAGGGGCAGGGTCAGCCCGGCCGAGAGCGCCATACCCGACCTCAATCCCCGTGGGAGGGAGTCGTCATCGAGGAGGGCGGGCATAACTCCCGCGGCGACGGCGAAGCACGTGAAGAGAACGGGCAGGGGACGCGCGGAGAGTCCGGCGAGAGCCGCGAGGAGAAAGAGGGCGAGCAGGCCGACCTCGGCCCCGCGTCTGCGCGCCGCCGTCGCGAGGAGCGGCAGATCGGACCGGCGCAGGAGGAGAAACGGCGCGAAGACGTCGAAGAGCGATAGATGGAAAGCGCCCTGCGGATGGGATGCGAGGGGGATCGCGATCCGCCACGGGACCATGGCTCCCAGCCACCAGAACCGACTCCTCATGGGCGGATTATCGCTTCGATCGGGAAACGGCGCAACGGGCCCCGTCATCCCTTGATCCCTGAAGGTCGATGAACCACCGAGCCCGACGGGACACGTGCGCCCGAAAAGGGAGATTTCGGTCACTCCGGCCGGCTTGAGGCGTCCGCGAGAGCCAGGGAGGGCGGAGCGGACGCCGATCCTCGGAGGCTCGCAGGAATGCGAGCCGAGAATGAGGCCGGGGTGACCGAAATCTCCCCTCAATCACCTCACCTTCCGGGATTCAGCATCGCGACCCCTCCGGCCCCGTACCCGGCGACCCGAGCATTTTCCTTGCCACCCCCTCGATCCTCGACTACTCTCCCACCTTCAAAAACTATCCGCCCCGGCCGCGTGCCGGGGCTCGCCCTGTCTTTCGAGGACATGGGCGAACCGAGGAGGTCAGAATGGACGAACTGGTTGCGGCTGCGGAGCCCGTGGCTCCGGCGGCCGAGGCTCTGCCCGTGGCGGAACCCGCCCCGGGTCCGGCTCCGATTCCCGTCATCGAAGGCGCGCGTCGTTACGACACGTTGATGATCCTGCCCGTGCGCTACGAGGGCGGTTCCCTCGAGGCTCTGGTCAAGGAGATCACGGCGCTCATGGCCACGGCCGGCGCGATCGTGCACCGGACCGAGACGATCGGACGCCGCACGCTCACCTTCAAGATCCAGAAGCAGTCCGAGGGCGTGTATGTCAACGTCGTCTTCTCCGCTCCGCCCGCGGCCATCAAGCTGATCGAGCGCGAGTTGAAGCTGCACGGCACGATCATGAGGTTCCTCACGACGAGCATCGAGTCATGAGCGACTTCAACAAGGTGATCCTGATGGGGCGCCTGACCGACAAGCCCGAGTTGCGTTTCACGCCGGGCGGAGACGCGGTCGCGACCCTGAACGTCGCTTCCGGCCGCAGCTTCAAGACGAAGTCGGGCGAGGAGAAGGAGGACACCGTCTTCATCGATGTCATCGTCTGGCGGAAGCAGGCCGAGACGTGCGCCGAGTACCTCGTCAAGGGCCAGAAGGTCATGATCGAGGGCCGCCTCTCGATGCGGCGGTGGGAGACGAAGGAGAAGGAGAAGAGGCGGACCTACGAGATCGAGGCGCAGCGCGTGATCTTCATGGAAAAGCCGCGGGGCGCCGCGGGCGCGGAGAAGGGCTCCGGCGACGACCTCGCCGAGCGCACGCCGCCGCCCGACGATGACAGCGAAGAGATTCCGTTCTGACGGGACGAAGGAGACCACAACGATGAGCATGATGAGACATTCGGGTGAAGGAGGCGCCCCGGGCGGCGCCGGCGGGGGCGGGATGAGGCCCCGTGCGGGTTCGATGGCCGGGAAGCGCCGCCGCAAGAAGGCCTGCCCCTTCTGCAAGGACAAGACCTCGTCGCAGATCGATTACAAGCAGGCTGATCGCCTCAAGCGCTATATCTCCGACCGCGGCAAGATGGTTCCCCGCCGCGTGGCCGGGACGTGCGCCAAGCACCACCGGGAACTCTCCGTCGTGATCCGCCGCGCGCGGACCATGGCGCTCTTGCCGTATGTCGGCACGGGCGAGCGGGAGCACGGCGACCGTTACGAGCGCGGCGAGCGCTACGAGCGCGGGCCGCGTTACGACCGCGGCGACCGGGGCGACCGGGGCGACCGGGGCGAGCGTTCGCGTCCGTCCGCCGGTTCCGAGGGAGCGCAGTCATGAAGGTGATCTTGCAGGAGAGCATCGACAGCCTCGGTTCCATCGGGGACGTCATCACGGTGCGCGACGGTTACGCGCGGAACTATCTCCTGCCGCGCAACAAGGCCGTCGTGGCCACGCCGGGCGAAATGGCGAACCTCGAGAAGCGACGGGTCAAGATCGAGAAGGAGAAGGTCCGGATCCTGGAGGACGCGAAGTCCCTGGCCGAGAAGCTCAAGCTCATCGCCGTCAAGAAGACGATGCGCGTCGGCGAGGAGGGCCAGCTCTACGGCTCGGTCGGCGTCGCGGACATCGCGGAACTGCTGGCCGCCCAGGGACACGAGGTCGAGAAGAAGCAGATCCTCCTGTCCGAGCCGGTCAAGAAACTCGGCGTCTTCCAGATCCCCGTCCGGCTCCATGCCGACGTCACGGTGGAGATCCAGTTGACGGTCGAGGAGGAAAAGACGGAGTAGGAGGCCGCTCCGGCCGCGCCCGGGCACGTCCCGCGGCGCGGCCGGTCCGCGCCGTGCCGGCTTCCTCCCGGGGCCGGGGAGGCGAACGCAGGTGGGCGAGACGGTATTTCCCAGCGCGGTCGAGGCGGAACGCTCCGTCATCGGCGCGATCCTGTTGGATCCGGCCGCCGTCAACACCGTCATCGACCTCCTCGAGGCCGGCGACTTCTACCGCGAGACCCACCGGCTCATCTTCGAATCCATCCTCCAGCTCGCCTCCGAGGACCGGCCGATCGAGCTCGTCACCCTCGCCGATCACCTCGGCACGCTCGGCTTTCTCGAGCGCGTCGGCGGCTTTCCGGCGCTCGGGGAGATGGCCCGCGAGACCTCGACGTCGGCCAACATCGAGGCGCACTGCCGCCTGATCCGCGAGAAGGCCCAGCTGAGGCGCCTCCTGGAGGCGACGGAGCGGATCCGCCAGAACGTCGTCTCCTCGGCGGCGCCCGCGGAGGAGATCCTGGAGGAGGCCGAGCGGGAGATCTTCAAGGTCGCGGTCCAGCGTTCCTCCAACGAGCCCGCCGGCATCGCGCCCCTGATCACGCGCGCCTTCGAGCGGATCGAGGAACTGACGGAGCTGAAGGGACGGCTGACGGGCGTCGCCACCGGCTACCCCGACCTCGACGACATGACCTCCGGCCTGCAGAAATCCGATCTCGTCATCCTCGCCGGCCGCCCCTCGATGGGCAAGAGCGCCCTGGCCTTGAACATCATGGAGCACGTGGCCCTGGAGGAGAAGAAGCCGGTGGTCTTCTTCTCGCT
>CAZWVM010000083.1:0-10030 GCA_964637705.1 uncultured bacterium | reverse complement strand
ACATCATGGAGCACGTGGCCCTGGAGGAGAAGAAGCCGGTGGTCTTCTTCTCGCTCGAGATGAGCAAGGAGTCGGTCGTCATGAGGCTCCTCGCCTCGGTCTCCGGCGTCTCCTTCAAGCGCATCCGGACCGGGCGGCTCTCCGATCCCGACCTCGCGGAACTGGCCAAGGCCGCGAACCGCCTGACGCGGGCGCGGCTCTTCATCGACGACTCCTCGAACCTCACGCCCCTGGAGGTGCGTTCGCGCTGCCGCCGGCTCGTCGCGCAGTCCGGCCCCCTCGGCCTCGTCGCGGTCGACTACCTCCAGATGATGCAGTCGTCCCGGCGCATGGACAACCGGGTGCAGGAGGTCTCGGAGATCTCGCGGTCCCTCAAGGGCGTCGCCCGCGAATTGGACACGCCGCTTCTCGTGCTCTCCCAGCTCTCGCGCGCCCCGGCCCAGCGTTCGGACCACCGTCCCCAGCTCTCCGATCTCCGCGACTCCGGCGCCATCGAGCAGGACGCCGATCTCGTGGCCTTCATCCACCGGGAGGACTACGCGGGCGCCGGAGGGTCGGGCACGGGAGGGGAGGCGGAACTGCTGATCCGCAAGCACCGCAACGGCGAGACGGGGACGGTGAACCTGGTCTTCATCGGCGAGACGATGCGCTTCCAGTCGGCGGCGCGCGACGAGTATCCGGGCCCCGAGACGACGGTGATCGGGTAGTCCGTGCGGCCCTTCCTGCGCGGCGTGCGCCTGATCGGCGATGCGACGATCTTCGCCCTCCAGGCCCTGCGCGCCACGCTCCTGCCGCCTTACCGCGGGAGGATCCTCCTGGAGCAGATGCTGCGCCTCGGCGCCCGCAGCCTTCCCATCACCTCCATCACCTCCTTCTTCACCGGGCTTGTCCTCGCGCACCAGACCGCCTTCCAGATGCGCAAGTACGGGGCGGAGGTCTACGTCGCCTCCATGGTGGCGCTCTCGATGTTCCGCTACCTCGGGCCCGTGCTCACCGCGGTCGTCGTCGCGGGCCGGTGCGGGGCCGGGATCACGGCGGAACTCGGGAGCATGCGGGTGACGGAGCAGATCGACGCGGTGGAGACGATGGGCGTCGATCCGATGAACTACCTCGTCGCGCCCCGGTTTCTCGCGCTCGTCCTCATGCTCCCCATCCTCACCGTCTACGCCGACCTGGTGGGCTACTTCGGCGGATTCGTGGTCGGCACCTTCCAGGTCGGGATCGGCGCGGACCAGTACATCCAGAACACGGTCTCCTACGTCGTGGCCTCCGACATCCTGAAGGGCCTCTCGAAGACCTTCGTCTACGGCGGCATCATCTCCCTGACCGGCTGCTACATGGGCTTCCGCTGCCGGGGCGGCGCGGAGGGCGTCGGGCAGGCCACGACCCTCTCCGTCGTCGTCTCCTCCATCCTCATCTTCATCGCCGAGTTCTACATGAACTCCTTCCTCTTCCGGGTCTCATGAGCATCGAGCTCTCGGGCCTCTCGAAGGCCTTCCGCCTGCCCGACGAGCGTCAGGTCCGCGTCCTCGACGGCGTCGACCTCGTCATTCCCTCCGGCGACTCGACCGTCATCATCGGCCGCTCCGGCTCGGGCAAGTCGGTGATCCTGAAGCACATCGTGGGCCTCATGAAGCCCGATGACGGCTCGGTGCGCGTGGACGGCATCGAGGTGACGACCGCGACGAAGGAGCAGCTCTACGCCTTGCGGTCGCGCGTGGGCTTCCTCTTCCAGCTCTCCGCTCTCTTCGACTCCATGGACGTCAACGACAACATCGCCTTCGCCCTGCGCGAAAAGGGGGAATTGGCTCAGGAGGAGATCGATGATATCGTGGTCCGGAGGCTGAACGACGTCGGTCTCAAGGAGGAGGTCCGCTGGAAGATGCCCTCGGACCTCTCGGGCGGCATGAAGAAGCGCGTCGCCCTGGCGAGGGTCCTGGCGATGAACCCGGAATACCTCCTCTACGACGAGCCGACGACGGGGCTGGATCCCATCACCTCCGACGCGATCAATGACCTGATCATCGAGACGCGCGAGAAGTTCGGGGTCACCTCCGTCGTCGTGACGCACGACATGGCCTCGGCCTTCAAGGTCGCGGACAAGGTGTCGATGCTGTACAAGGGCCGGATCATCCAGACGGGCTCGCCCGAGGAGATCCTGAAGACGGAGAACCCGTACGTCCGGCAATTCGTCCAGGGATCGTCGAAGGGTCCGATCTCGATCCTGGAATAGGAGCGGAGCATGAGGGAACGCGGGGAGACGAGGCGATGAAGGGGGGACGGTCCGTCGAGTTCACCGTCGGCGTCTTTGTCGTCCTGGGCGCCCTCTTCCTCGGCGTCATGATCTTCACCTCCGGCTCCTTCCGTTTCTGGACCTCGGAATACGAGCTGAAGATCGGTTTCGCGGACGTGGCGGGACTCAAGCAGGAGGCCCCCGTGCTCGTGGCCGGCACGCAGAAGGGCGTCGTCACGTCGGTCGAATACCACGAGGCGAGGACGAGCGAGGAGCACGACACCTACTACGTGACGGTGCGCGTCTCCCTCCCGGTCGGGACGCGCCTGCCGAAGGGCACCCGCGCCTTCATCTCCAGCCAGGGATTCCTCGGGGAGATCTTCGTCGGGCTCGAGCCGGGCCGCGAGCCCGGGACGATCGAGCCGGGCTCGTTCCTGCGGGGCCGCGAGATGACCTCTTTCGCCGACGTCCAGCAGACCGCCGAGGAGACCCTGCACACGGTCAACGACGTCGTCGGCAGCTTCCGCGGATTCACCGACCTCGCCACCGACCGCGGTTTCGGGGAGGACCTGCGCACGACCGTCGAGAACGCGCGAGCGATCACCGAGGAGGTGCGGCTCCTGGTTTCCGAGAACCGCCCGGGCATCACGCGCGCGTTGGACACGCTGGAGGAGAACCTGGAGCGGGGCAGCACCGATTTCCGCCTGATGGCCGCGGACTGGCGCGAGTCCTCGACCCGGCTCCTCACCGAAATCGACGCGATGAAGGTCCGCGTGGACTATCTCCTCGGGACGGGCGGCGATTCCCTGCTCCAGGGCGCGGAGGAGTTCCGCGCCGCTTCCCGGTCGCTGCGCGCGGCCGGGGGCGATTTCGAGGCCGTGGCGTCCTCGGCGCGGCGCATCACCGACAAGGGCGAGACCGACCTCGTCGTCATGATCGCGCGCGCGCGAGAGATTTCCGAGGAACTCCGCGGCGCCACCCGCCACGCCCGCTCGATCCTCGCCTCGGTCGACTCCGGTTCCGGCGCCGCGGGTGTCCTCTTGCGGGAT
Source organism: uncultured bacterium (assembly GCA_964637705.1). Classification (GTDB taxonomy): domain Bacteria; phylum UBA8481; class UBA8481; order UBA8481; family UBA8481; genus CAZWVM01. The sequence goes on along the minus strand of CAZWVM010000083.1, from coordinate 6,748 downwards.
ACGGCCGCGGAGCGTGACATGAGGGCGCTCCTGCACAACCTCGAGGCCGCCTCGGCCCGGCTCGAGGAGGTGCTCGCCGACGTGAAGCGCGACCCCGAGCGCTACCTCGGAAACCTCAACATGCGCTTCTCCGTCTTCGGCGGCTCGGGGCGCGAGGGCGGCGCGGCCGGCTCCGAGCGCCGCCGGCGCGGCAACTCCTACTGATACTCTCCGTGACGGGAACGGCCGGGACCGCGAAACCCGCGTCATGCGCGGACGCGGACGCGAATCGGGTCATCCGGCCGGCCGCCGCGTCCGTCGACCCGCGGTCGGATTGCCTGCCGGTTCCTCTCCGATGACCGCCGGACTCTTTGACTCGGGGCTCGACGAGCACCAGCCGCTGGCGCGCCGGATGAGACCCCGGACGCTCGAGGAGTTCGTCGGCCAACGCGGGATCCTGGGCCCCGGCGAGCCCCTCGACCGGATCCTCCGTTCCGGCCACATCGCCTCCCTCATCCTCTTCGGGCCGCCCGGCACGGGGAAGACCGCCCTGGCACACATCCTCGCCGACCGCTTCGATGCCGTCTTCGAGCCGTTGAACGCGGTGACGTCCGGCGTCGCCGACGTCCGGCGTGTCTCGGAGGAGGCCGCCGTCCGGCTCTCGATGCACGGCCGCCGGACGCTTCTCTTCATCGACGAGATCCACCGCTTCAACAAGGCGCAGCAGGACGCGCTGCTGCCGGACGTCGAGAACGGCCGCCTCATCCTCATGGGCGCGACCACTCACAACCCGTCCTTCTACGTCACCTCGGCCCTGGCTTCGCGCACTCACTTCCTGGAGTTCCGCCCGCTCGAGCCGGAGGACCTGAAGGAGCTGTTGCGACGCGCGCTCGCGGACGGGGAACGGGGCCTGGGGCGCCTGGGACTCGCGTTCGACCCGGACGCGCTCGACGTCCTCGCGGCCCATTCGGACGGCGACGCGCGTCGGGCGCTCACGGCGCTCGAACTCGTCGCGGTCGCCGCGTCCCTCGGCGCGCGCGTCACCGCTCCCGACGCGCGACGGGCCCTGGGAAGGAAGGTGATCGCCCACGACCGCGACGAGGACGCCCACTACGACTGCGCCTCGGCCTTCATCAAGTCCCTGCGCGGGAGCGACCCGGACGCGGCCGTCTACTACCTGGCGCGCATGATCGAGGGCGGCGACGATCCCCGCTTCCTCGCGCGCCGCATGGCGATCTTCGCCTCCGAAGACGTCGGCAACGCGGACGCGAAGGCCCTGCTCGTCGCCGTTGCCGCGGCGCAGGCGGTGGAGTTCGTCGGCATGCCGGAGGCGCGCATCATCCTCGCCCAGGCCGCGACCTACCTCGCCTGCGCCCCGAAGTCGAACGCCTCCTACGAGGCCGTGGACGCGGCGCTCGCCGAGATCCGTTCCGGCCGCCTGCTCGAGGTTCCGAACCACCTCAAGGGCACGGGCTACCGCGACGCGGAGGCGCTCGGGCGGGGCGAGGGGTACAGGTATCCCCATGCATTCGGAGGGTTCGTGAAGCAGGATTACCTCTCCGAGAAGCGCAGCTTCTACCGCCCCACGGACCGCGGGGAGGAGAAGAGGCTCCTGGAACGCCTGAAGTCCCTGTGGGGGGAATGGCCGAGAAAGTGATCATTTTCGATTTCCCCTTTTCCCTCTATCATTTGCCGCCGTTCGCCGCGGATTCGAGAAACGGCCAATGACAGAGGGAACAGGAAAGATGAGAAGCAGAGAATGACCTCCTCGCCTGTCGGCGTCTTCGATTCCGGTCTCGGCGGGCTCACCGTCGTGCGCCGCATGGCCGAACTTCTGCCGGGCGAGTCGATCGTGTATGTGGGAGACACGGCCCGCATACCCTACGGTCCGAAGAGCCCCGCGGTGGTGAGGGAGTTCGCGCTCGAGATCGGTGCCTACCTCGTCTCCCTCGGCGTCAAGGCCGTCCTCATCGCCTGCAACACCGCGTCGGCCTTCGGGCTCTCGACGCTTTCCGCCGCTCTCCCCGTGCCGGTCCTGGGCGTCGTGGGGCCGGGCGCCCAGGCCGCGGCCCGCGTCTCGCGCTCCGGCCGCATCGGCGTCATCGGCACGCGCGGCACGGTCTCCTCGGAGGCCTACCAGGGGGCGATCCTCGCGATCCGGCAGGACGCGCGCGTCTTCGCCGCGCCCGCGCCGCTCCTGGTGCCCCTGGTGGAGGAGGGGCACCTCGACGACGACTTCGCCCGCCGCGCCGTCGCGCTCTATCTCGACCCGCTCATCGAGAAGGGCATCGACACCCTGGTCCTGGGGTGCACGCATTATCCCCTCCTGGAGAGAACCGTGAAGGACCACGTCGGCGGGGCGGTGGAGGTGGTCGATTCGGCGGCCGCGGCCGCGCTCGCGCTCAAGGACCTGCTCGAGGAGTCGTCGCTGCGGGCGTCCGGGGGAAACGCGGTTCGCCGCCGCTTCTACTGCACCGACAACCCGGAGGGATTCCGCCTGCAGGGAGACCGTTTTCTCGGCGACGCCATCCGGACCGTCCAATTGCTGCCTCTCGGGGAGCTGGCCCAGGCCCGCTCCGCGTTATCAGCCTGATTCGCTACCGGATCGCGCCGATCCGGTCGAAGGGGTAGAAGCGCACCAGCGCGCGGCCGATCACGTTCGAGATCGGCAGGAAGCCCCAGATGCGCGAGTCGGAGGACTGGTTCCGGTTGTCCCCCATCATGAAGAGATGACCCTCGGGCACCGTCACCGGGCCGAAGTGCTCGCGCGCGGCCTCGGCCGTGAAGGGTTCCGAGGCCATGACGCCGTTCACCAGAACGCCCTCGTTCGGGATCACCTCGATCACGTCCCCGGGCATGCCGATCACGCGCTTGATCATTGCGTGGTCGTCGTGAATGCCGAAGGAGGAGAGGAGCAACTGCGAGAGCGTGGGGCTGGGATCCCCGGGCCGGTAGAAGACGAGGATGTTGCCGCGCTCGACCCATCCGAAGTTCTTCGTCACCACCTCGACGAGCAGCCGGTCACCCTCCAAGAGCCCCGGGTGCATCGAGGCGGAGGGGATGTAGCGGGCCTGGACGACGAGATTGCGCAGGAGGAGGAAGAGCAGGAGGGTGATGACGATCTCCTTGACGACGTAGACGACCTTTGTGACCGCGGATTCGCGGGCCGGTTCCTCCGTCGGAGGCTGAACCGCGACCGCGGGGGCCTCGGGGGCTTCGGGGGTGTTCGGTTCCTGTTCCACGTTCTCTTCCTTCCGGGAGTCTCGACGCGGAAGTCTACAGCAATTCCCCACCGTGACAAGAACCGAAGGCCCACTTCCGGCACGCCTCCTGCATGGTCATTCCCCGAAGCGGTTTTGGCGTACGGGACGTTCGATCGCGTTGCCGCCGGGGACGACGTTTTTCGGTTAGGCCTTGACAGATCGGTTCCGGCCGCGAAGAATATGAAGTTGGGTAAAATCAGCAGTTTGAAGCCATGCTCTCTTGGGAGTTAAAACGATGATCTTGCGGAACCCGAATCATCCGGTCCGGAACGGCTTCGCGTTTCTCCTCGCGGTCGCGGCCGTTCTCGTCTTCTCCACGGACGGTCGGGCGCAACAGCGCCCGGCCTCGTCGCCCACGGCCACGCCCGCTCCGTCCACGACGCCGCGCGAGCGCGCCGAGACTTCGCGCCTGGACGAGGCCCTGAGCACGTTCTTCGGCATCCTGCAGCGGCGCTCTCCCGGCGACACCTCGATCCAGAAGCTCGACGAACTCTACCGCCGCGGGCTCGACCTGGAGCGGGCCGGCCGTCCGCGCGACGCCTTCCGGCTCTACGAGCAGGCCATGGGCCTGCGCGTGGACGATCCCCGGGTGCACCTGGGGATCGGGAGGATCGTCGAGAACGAGAACCCAGCGTTGGCGCTCTACCACTACCAGAGCGCGTTCCGGTACGCCGTCGAGGCGGCCGCGGACCAGGTCCCGGCCCTGGAGATGCTCCGGCGTTTCCTCGTCGGCCGCTACCTCCAGTACGCGCTGCCCGTGGACCAGGAGAACCCGCAGGTGAGCGCGAAGCTGTTGGAGCTGGCGGAGAGCCTGGCGCCCGAGGATCCGCGCATCCACGCCCATCTCGCGACCGCCTACTTCTTCTCCGCGCAGTACGAGCGCAGCGTGCAGGAGAGCCAGAACGCGATCGCCTTGGGCCTGGAGGACGGGCTCATCTACACCAATATCGCGGCGACGCTCGCGCAGCTGTCGCGCGCCGCCGAGGCCGAGAGCTACCTGGTCCACGCGTTGAACATGGACGAGCTGGAGATCAACGAGGTCCTGAACTCGGTCCGGCGGGCCGAGGAGATGGAGACGCGCGTCACCTTCGGACGTCTCCTGGGGCGCGAAAAGCTCGACCGGCTCATGCAGAATTCCGCCAAGGGGCTCCTGGAGAGCGGCATCAAGGCCTGGCGGCAGGGAGACACCGCGGCCGGCCTGAGGTTCGTCCAGAAGGCCTGCGACAATCATCCCGCGCATTCCTACGCGCTGATCGTCCTGGGTGACTTCAAGCGCTCGCTCGGGGACACGGCCGGGGCGAAGTCCGCCTACGTCGCCGCCCTCTCCCGCAACGCCCGCAACCAGCTGGCCCTGCCTCGCCTCGGCGACATCACCTTCGCCGACCGCGATTTCGTCGCCGCGGCCGACTACTACAAGCGCGCGATGGACATGATGAGCGGCCGGATCGACCGCATCGACATCCTCGATCGCACGGCGGTCGCCCTGGCGCAGCAGCGGAAGCACGACGAAGCCCTGGCGCTCCTGGACAAGTGGCTCAAGGCCAATCCGGACGCCCCGGAGTTCTTCGAACTCTCCGTGCGGCGCGCGGGCATCCTGTCGGACGCCGCGCGTCACCGCGACGCCGAGGTCGTCCTGCGCGGGCTCGCCGATCGCGACAAGCTGAATCCGGCCGGCTACATCGTGCTCCACACCTTCTACAAGGAGCGTGGAGAGGACCGGAAGGCCCAGCAGGTCGTCAACGACGGCGTGGTCCGCCTCCAGGCGGCCCGCGACCGGGACCCGCTCGACCCGAACCACTATCGCTCGCTGGCGCGGCTCTACCGCGTCCTCGGCAACGAGAGGCTCGCGCGGCAGGAGCTTCTCAACGGAGGCCTTCGCACGGCCGACAAGCGCTACTTCTCCAACGAGCTCTTCGCGTCCGACGCCGAGACCGAGGCCTACGACGTCCTGAAATCCTGGGTGACGGCGGAGCCCGGAAACGCCGAGGCCGTTCTTTCCTGGGGCTGGGTGGCGGCGCGCCTGAAGCGCGACCTGCCCAATGCGCTGGCCAAGGTCGAGGAAGTGGCCGAGGTGTATGGCGAGGAGCCGCAGTCGCCGGTCCGCCGCACGCGCGGTTACCTGCACTACGCGATGGGGAACCACGAGAAGGCCATCGCCGATGTGCGCGCCGTGCTTTCCTCCGACAACGTCGGCCAGGCCGCCTTCTTCCACCGCCTGTGGGGCGCTTCGGCGGAAGCCCTGGGCCGCAAGCCCGAGGCGCTCGAGCACCTGAAGCGCGCCCTTGCCCTGGATCCGCAGGCCAACGCGGACCTGGCGGACCGCATCGCGGCCCTGGAGGCCCCCGCGCCCGCCGCGCCCGCGGCTCCGGCCGGCCGGCGGTGATGTTTCCCTTGCCTTTCATCATGACGGAAGGGCGGTTGTCCGCCGCCCTTCCCGGATTCATGCCGCGGGGCTTCGTGTCCCGCGGAAACCGGATCGATTCCGAAATGCCGTCGAGAGATCAATCATCCGTAACCTGGAACGTGCCGACCGACCGCGGCCCGGCGCCCCTTCGCGGGGCGGCCCGGCGCCCGGTTTCCGGCTCTCTCGAAGAGGTTCGGAATCTCCGGATAACGCCCGGGAGGTTCTTGCACCATGCTGAATCCACTTCAATACTTCGGATCGCTCACCGAGAGCGAACAGATGATCTTCATGCTGGCGGCGATGGTCATTGCCGCCGTCATGGGATGGTTTCTCCGGCGCTACCAGGAGAATAACACCCTCGGCAGCGCCGCGCTCCGCCGCGACCAGATCCTCGAGAACGCGAAGCGCGAGGCGGAAGTCGCCAAGCGCGAGGCCCTGCTCGAGGCCCGCGACGAGATCCACAAGGAGCGCCAGAACGTCCTCAAGGATCTCGACCGCCAGAAGTCCGAGCAGAAGCGCGTCGAGGACCGGATCAAGCAGAAGGAGGACGCGCTCGACAAGCGTTCCGAGCAGCTGAACCGCACGGAGTCCGACGTCCGGGAGGCCCAGGCGAAGATCGTCAGCGACCAGAAGGCGCTCCTCGCCCAGTCCGACGACCTGCGTCGCCGGCTCGAGCAGATCTCCTCCCTGACCTCCGCCGAGGCCCGGGCGATGCTGGTGAAGGACATCGAGGACGAGGCGCACGCGGAGGCGGCGCGGCTCGTCAGGAAGATCGAGCAGGACGCGGAGAGGGAGGCCGAGGAGCGGGCACAGAAGATCCTCACCGTGGCGATGCAGCGCTACGCCTCGGAGATCACCTCCGAGCGCACCGTCTCGACCGTCTCCCTGCCCACCGACGATCTCAAGGGCCGCATCATCGGCCGCGAGGGGCGGAACATCCGCGAGTTCGAGCGTCTCTCCGGCGTCGATCTCGTCATCGACGACACGCCCCAGGCCGTGCATCTCTCCTGCTTCGATCCCGTCCGCCGCGAGGTGGCGCGGATTGCTCTCACCAAGCTCGTCGCCGACGGCCGGATCCACCCGGCGCGGATCGAGGAGGTCC
>CAZWVM010000082.1:0-15098 GCA_964637705.1 uncultured bacterium | reverse complement strand
CGCCCAACGGCATCGACCTCGTCTGCAAGCCCGCCTTCGTCGACGTGGACATCGATGGCGCCGAAAAGACCGCCATCAAGTTCTACGTCGAGAAGAAGTAGCGGCCCGGCCCCGGCCGGCTCCACACTCCCTTGAAAGACGCCGTCGAACCGCCCCTTTCTCTTTTCGAACCCGTTCCCGACGCGCCCTGCACGGTCACCGAGATCACCGACCGCATCAAGCGCCTCTTCGAGGCCGACGACGCCTTCCGATCCGTGACCGTCATCGGCGAGATCTCCAATTTCAAGCACCACCAGGGCCGCCACATGTACTTCGTCCTCAAGGACGAGGGCGCGCAGATCGGCGCCGCCTTCTTCTCGCCTGCCAACCGGGCGCTCGACTTCGTCCCCGAGGACGGGGCCGAGGTTGTCGCGACGGGATCGGTCTCCGTCTATCCCTCCACCGGCCGCTACCAGCTCTACGTGAAGTCGATGAGGAGAAGCGGCACGGGCCTCCTCTGGAGGCGCTACGAGGAGTTGAAGCGCAGGATCGTCGCGGAGGGCCTGACCGACCGCGAGCGCAAGAGGCCCCTCCCGGCCTTCCCGCGCCGCATCGGCGTCGTCGCCTCCTCCGAGAGCGCCGGGCTCAAGGACATCCTGAACGTGCTGGCCCGCCGTTACCCCCTCGCGACCGTCGTGCTCGAACCGGTCGCCGTGGAAGGGGAGGGGTCGGCGCCGTCCATCGCGAGGGGCCTGGAGCGCATGGCGCGGTTCGGGAACGTCGATGTCGTCATCACGGGCCGCGGCGGCGGATCGATCGAGAGCCTGTGGGGCTTCAACACCGAGATCGTCGCGCGCGCGATCGCGGCCTTCCCCGTTCCGGTCATCTCCGCGGTCGGCCACGAGACGGACACCACCATCGCCGATCTCGTCGCCGACCGGCGCGCCGCGACGCCGACGGAGGCGGCCGAACTGGCCACGCCGTCGGTGGAGGAGATCGGGGGGGGACTGGCCGAGTTCCGCGAGAGGATCGAGGCGGCGCTCGGGGAGCGCTGGGAGGGCGCCGCGGAGAGGCTCGCTCTCGTCGCGCGCGCCCTGCGCTCCCCCGACCACGCGCTGGCCGTGCGCGTCGAGCGGGTCGACCGACTGCGCGAGGCGCTCGACGCGCGGGCGGCGGAATGCCTGGGCGGCGCGTCGGACCGGCTGCGTTCCCTCGCGGCGCGTCGCGAAGCGCGATCGCCGGAGCGACGCGTCGCGTCCTCCTCGGCCGTCCTCGCGGACCTCGGGGCCCGCGCGCTCTTCGCCGCGGCCCGCGCGCGCGGCGAGGCCGAGCGGTGCTCGGGTCTCCTCGGCGCGCGGCTCGCCGGGGCGAACCCGACCGCGATCCTCGGCCGCGGTTACGCCGTCGTCATGAAGGACGGCCGCTCCGTCCGTGACGCCGTGCAGCTCGCCCGGGGCGACCGCATCGACGTGAGGCTCGGTCGCGGGTCGGTCGAGGCCGAGGTCACCGGCACGAAGGAGGAACGGTCATGAAAAAGGCGATCGGGGAGAAGGCGGGAGAGAGCTTCGAGGAGAAGCTGAAGGCGCTGGAGCAGGTCGTAGCGCGGCTCGAGCGGGACGACGTGCCCCTGGAGGAGGCAATCGGCCTTTACGAGAAGGGCGTGGTGCTTCACAAGGCCTGCGAGGCGGTTCTCGCCGATGCGAAACTGAGGATCGAGAAGCTCGGCGCGGTCGCGGAGGACGGCGAGGATCCGCAGGCCTCGTGAACGCGCGCCTGCCGGACGTCGAGGAGTTCCTCGCCGCGACCTCGCGGGCGGTGGAGTCCTTCGCCGCCCTCGATTTCGGACCGGAGGACCCGTCGCGGCCGGTCGTCGAGGCGGCCCGCTACGCGGTGAATGCCGGCGGCAAGCGGTTGCGCCCCGCGCTCGTCCTCGCCGCCGCCTTCGCGGTCGTGCCGCCGCGGGAGGGCGACGAGGCCTTTCTCGCGCGGCTCGCCGATCCGCGCGCGATCGACAACGGCGGCGGCTCGCTCGACCGGCCCGGCGGCGCCTCCATCCCCGGCCGCGGGCTCCTCGCCGTCGCCTCCGCCTTCGAGTACATCCACACGTATTCGCTCATCCACGACGATCTGCCCGTCATGGACAACGACGCGGTGCGACGCGGCCGCCCGTCCTGTCACGTCGCCTTCGGCGTCCCGACGGCCGTCTCCGCCGGCGCCTGGCTGATCCTCCGCGCCTTCGCCGCCGTGGCCGGATCCGGCCTCGACCCGGCCCCGCGCATCGCGCGGATCCTGGAGAGCGCGTCGGGACTCGAGGGCATGGTGACCGGGCAGGCCCTGGACATTCTCGGCGAGAACCGTGCCGCGACGCCCGAGGATCTCGTCCGGATCCACGCGCACAAGACGGCCGCGCTGATCCGCGGATCGATCCTCGCCGGCGCCGCCGCTGTCGACGCGACGCGCGACATCCACGACGCGCTGGAGGAGGCGGGCGAGGCCGCGGGCCTCGCCTTCCAGATCGTGGACGACCTGCTCGACGTCGAGTCGACGCCCGAGAAGATGGGCAAGCCCGTCGGCGCCGACAGCGCGAAGGGCAAGCGCACCTACCCGTCCGTCCTGGGCTTGGAGGAGTCACGGCGCCGCGCCGCGGACCTGCTGGGGCGAGCGGAGGCCGCCTTGAAGCGGGCCGGCAAAGGCGATACCATGTTGGCCCAGCTCGTCCGCTTCGTGCTCGCGCGCGACAAGTAGCGCGGAACTTCACGGGAACGAGGCGGAGGGCGGAGAGAACACGATGAGCCTTTTGGAGACGATCAACGATCCCGCCGACCTGAGACCCCTGGGCGTGGCGGATCTGAAGCGCCTGGCCGCCGAGATCCGCGAGCATATCGCGGAGACCGTCATGGTGCGCGGCGGGCACTTCGGCAGTTCCACGGGCACGGTGGAACTGACCCTGGCCCTCCACAAGGTCTACGACACGCCCCGCGACAAGATCATCTGGGACGTCGGGCACCAGGCCTATGCCCACAAGATCGTGACCGGCCGCCGCGAGGCCTTCCGCACCCTGCGCAGCTACAAGGGGATGTCCGGGTTCCTCAAGCGCGCCGAGAGCATCTACGACGTCTTCGGGGCCGGCCACGCCTCCACGTCCATCTCCGCCGCCGTCGGCTTCGCGATCGCGCGGGACCTGCGGGGCTCCGACGAGAAGGTCGTCGCCGTCATCGGCGACGGCTCGATGACCGGCGGGCTCGCGTTCGAGGGGTTGAACAACGCCGGCGTCCTCAAGACCGACATACTCGTCATCCTCAACGACAACAACATGTCCATCGCCGGCAACGTCGGCGCCCTCTCCAACTACCTCAACAAGCTTCTCACCGCGCCGCTCTACCACCGCGTGAAGGACGATATCGAGGACCTCGTGGCGCATCTCGGCGAGCGCACGATGGTCGAGAAGCACTTCCCGGGTGTGGCCAAGCTCGGGCACGTTGTCCTGCAGAAGGCGAACAAGCTGAAGGAGGGCGTGAAGAACATGGTCCTGCCGAGCCTCCTCTTCGAGGAACTCGGCTTCACCTACTACGGCCCCGTCGACGGAAACGACCTCGAGAAGCTGATCCCGATCCTGGAGCAGGTGAAGGCCCTGCACGCCCCGATCCTCCTGCACGTCATCAGCGCCAAGGGCAAGGGCTCGGACTGGGCGGAGAGCCACCCGGAGCGCGGCCACGCGGCCTCGCCCGGCCTCGATCCGCGCACCGGCCGGCGCATCCTGGAGAAGGACGTCTCGCCGCAGCCGACCTGGACCCAGGTCTTCGCCGACGCCCTGATCGAGGAGGCCGCGCGGGACGAGAAGGTCGTCGCGATCACGGCGGCCATGCCGTCGGGGACGGGCCTCGACAAGTTCGGCGCGCGCTTTCCGAAGCGCGTCTTCGACGTCGGGATCGCGGAGGGGCACGCGGTCGTGGCGGCCGCGGGCATGGCCGCCTGCGGCAACAAGCCCGTCGTCGCGGTCTACTCCACCTTCCTCCAGCGCGCCTACGACATGATCATCCATGACGTCTGCATCCAGAAACTGCCGGTTCTCTTCGCCCTCGACCGGGGCGGCATCGTCGGCGACGACGGCGAGACCCACCAGGGCGTCTTCGATTTCGGCTACCTGAGGATGATTCCCGAGATCGTGGTCATGGCGCCGCGGGACGGATGGGAACTCGCCGAGATGCTCAAGTTCGGGCTCGCCCTGGGGCGGCCCGCCGCGCTCCGGTATCCCCGCGGGCGCTGCCAACCCGGACCCGTGGGGCCGCCGCTCGAACTCGGCCGCTCGGAGACTCTCAAGGAGGGCGATCATCTCGCGATCCTCGCCTTCGGCCCCCTGTCGCTCGAGGCCCTCGAGGCCGCGCGGGAGATCGAGGAGTCGACCGGTCGCTCCGTGGCCGTCGTCAACATGCGCTTCGTGAAGCCCCTGGACGCGGAACGCGTCGTCGAACTCGCCCGGCGGACGGGGCGGATCCTCACCTTCGAGGAGAACGCGCTCCCGACGGGCGCCGGCTCCGCCGTGCTCGAAGCGCTGGCCGACGCCGGCGTCTGCGTCCCGGTTCGACGCATCGGCGTTCCGGACCGCTTCGTCGATCATGGCGATACCGCTCTCGTGAAGCGCGATATCGGGCTGACGCGCGAGGCGCTCGTCGAGGCGGCGCGCGACATGCTCGCGGCCGGAGGCACCCGGTGAGCCGCTACTACGCCTTTCTCGCCGGAAGCGTGAGCGGGCCTTTCGAGCCCGCGGAACTGGGCAGGATCCTCCAGCCCGATCTCCAGGTCTGCGCCGAGGGCACGGAGGAATGGAGGGCCGCGCGTGACGTTGAGGAACTCGCGTCGATTCTTCCGCGCTCTTCCGCTCCCGTTCCGCCGCCCCTCCCGACTCTTTCGGTCGGCCCCCCGCCCCTGCCTTCGTCGCCCGCGACGCCGCCCGCGCTTCCGCCCCTGGCGATGCCGGGCGCCGTTCCGCCGGGCGTGAAGACCGCGCCGCCCGGCGTGGCGGCCGGTGCGCCCGCGGCGCGGCCGCGGCCGGCGGAGGAAGGCGCCCCCCGGGACCTGCCGCCGAAATTGCGCGAGCTCTGGGTCATCTGCCGCAACGCGCCCGACGAACTGCTCCTTGAACAGAAGAAGAAGTATTGGAAGCAGTTCTTCAAGAACGAGCAGCAGATCGTCGCGGCCGAGATGAAGCGAAGGAACCTGAGCTGACGCACATCGTCCGCCTCTCCGCTGTATCCAAGGCCTTTCGGCTGCGCCGCTCTCTGGCACGGCCCTTTCGCGATCCCGGATCGAGACATGCGTTGGCCGGGATCTCGTGGTCTCTTTCGCCCGGCGAGTCCTGGGCGCTCCTGGGCCGCAACGGCAGCGGCAAAACGACCCTTCTCAGGATCCTCGCCGGCGTCCTCCTTCCCTCCCGGGGTGAGGTCTCCGTGACGGCGCGTCGGCGCGTCTACGTCACGGCCGGCGAACGGCAGTTCCACGAGAGACTCACAGGCTACGAGAACCTGCGGTTCCTCGCCCGGCTCTCGGGGGTCGACTTGCGCGAGATACGCCCGGCCTGCGCGGTCATGGGCCTCTCCGAAGAGACCGTCGACCAGCCCGTCTGGACCTACACCACGGGCATGAAACTCCGGCTCGCCGTGGCCCGTGCCTTCATGGGCGATGCCGACCTCGTGCTGCTCGACGAGCCCGCCCGGTCGATCGACAGCGAGGGGAGGGGCGCGCTGATGAGGGCGCTCGAACGGCTCCGCGCGGAACGGGGCGCGGCCATCGTCCTGGCCGGCCACGATCCGGACACCGCGCGCGCCTGCGGGCAGGCGCTCGTCCTGGAGCAGGGGAGCGTCGCGTGGAGCGGGCCCGCGGCCGGGATTCCTCCGATCCCGTCGCGCCCGGCGGAGACTCCCTCGCCATGAATGCGGTCGTCGCCGTCAGTCGTGCCCTCGCCGAGCGTGACATGGCCGGCCGCCTCTCCCATCGTCTGGCCTTCATGGCGGATCTCGTGGCCGCCACCATCTACTTCGCCGCCGTCTATTACGTCGGGCGCCTCGTGCCCCCCGAGATGATCGGCGGCGGGGATTACTTCACCGTCACCGTCATCGGCGTCGGTCTCTACGGCTTCGTTTCCGCGCTCATGGGCGCCCCTCGCACGTTTCTCACCGGCGAGATCAGCATGGGGACATTGGAGACCCTGATGACCCTGGGCCCCTCCGTTCCCGCCTACGTCGCGGGGGCTGCGATCAACCGCGCGGGTCGCGCCCTGTTGCGCTGCTGCCTCATCCTTTCCGTCGCGGCGTGGCTGGGTGTCCACGTGAGACTGGAACGCGTCGCGGGTCTCCTGCCGGTCTTTCTCCTGGCCGGCACGGCCGCTTTCGGCGCCGGCCTCCTGCAGGCGGCCATCGACGTCAAGATGAGATCCGCGGGGCGGATCGTGGCCCTGGCCGGAGGAGCCGGATCGATCTTGAGCGGCGTCTATTTCCCGGTTGCGCTTCTGCCCGAACCTCTCCAGGCGCTCGCACACCTCCTGCCCGCGACCCACGCGGTCTCCGCCGCGCGCTCCATCCTCCTCGGAACGGGCTGGGCGGCGCCGGACCTCGTCGCCCTGTTCCTCCTCGCCCTGGCGTTCCTCGCCGCCGGGACCGTCGCGCTCAATCGCGCCGTGCGCGTCATGAAAACGGACGGGTCCTTCTCATACTACTGAAACCCCGCCGAGGATAACGGCAAGACCCTTCACTCCCGAATCCGAAGGTGAGATCCCGTGCAAGACCGGGACTGGCCGGGATGTCCCCCTCGGCGCGATTTTCAGGCGTAGATGTCGATGGAGCGGTTCCGGGGGGGATCGGTCGAGGCGGCGGCTCGGCGGGATTCGACCGGGGAGGCGCCGCCCTCTTCCAGGGTCGCCTCCGCGAGTTCCTTCCGCGCCTTTGCTTTCATCGCGTCCGCTTCCGAGGCGACGCGCAGATCCTGTGGGGAAGGTTCGGCCGGGGCGAGCGCGGCGCGCTTGATGATCTCGGCCTTCCGGATCGTCGCGGCCGGGTCGTTCGGCACGGGCGAGGTGTCGATCTCGACCTCCCCGCCGACCGCATACGGGCGCCCGTCCGGACCCTTCTCATACTCGTATTTCGCGCCCCCGCGGGCGTATTGGCCCGCCGCCGCCTTGTGCGCCTGCTCGTGCCGGCGCACTTCGGCGTCGCGCTTCTCGAGCTCCTTGACCTGCTCCTGCTCTTCGGGAGTGAGTTCCCGGGCCGGCCCGGCCGTCGAGGCGGAGTCCGCTCGTTCCGTCGGATTGCTTTCGGAGGTGCGCGAAGTTACGATGGGGTAATACGAGCCGCCTGATATGCCTGAGACGGACATAACGGATTCCTTTCCGTCGGACTTCGGTCCGCGTTTCCCTGCGGGGTCCCTCCCGCAGCCACTCCAATACCCTTATCGGCAGTCCGTCCGCTCAACTTTAGTGACATTTGAAACGAATTCGCGTGAATAGCTTCACGAAATGTGACGAAATCCGGGGGTTCTACAACGGTTATTGGAGCAGTCGATCCGCCCGGGACGACTCGCTCTTCCGAGCCGAAGCCGACGAAGCCGCTTTCGACTCCCTTGCGCCTCTCTCCGGCGCGAGAACGCTCGAAATCGGGGTTGGGTTGGGAAGCTATACGGCGCGCCTCGCCTCCCGGTGCGCTCCTCTCGTCGCCATGGACCTCTCCCGCTCGGCGCTCGAGGCGGCGCGCGCGAAGGTTTCTTCCATGCCGAGCGCTCCCCGCGTTCTCTTCGTTCTCGCCGACAGTCATCGGCTCCCGTTCCGTTCCGGTTCGTTCGAGAGGATCGTCTGCTTCTCGATCTTGATGTTCCTGGAGATGGAGACAGTGGCGGCGGAGATGCGGCGCATCCTCTCGACGACGGGCCGGTGCGCCCTTGTCGAACCCGTCGCCGGCAATCCGGTCAGCGCCTTGTACCGGTTCATCAGCCGACGCTACGCCGGCATCGCCCGGTGGCGTCGTCCCGCTGAGATCCGCGCCGCCTTCGCCGGGCGCTTCTCGATTCAAGAGGAGGAATCCTTCTACTACTTTCCGCCATGGACCTGCCTGCCCCGAGGCCCCGCAAGGAGCATCTGTCGATGGATCGATCGTCGCCTGCTCGGGGCGCTTCCGTTTCTCTCCACGCGCCCCTGGGTCGTCCGGCTCGAACTGCGCGTTCCCTCCGCTCCGTCGACCGACGATTACTGGCGCGGCGTTCATGCCGCGACCGGAGACGATCTCGCCGCCGTCTGCTACCCGGCGCTCCCGCCATCCTTCAACCGGCTCGTCGACCGCCTCTTTCGCCGGCCCTTCGAGGAAGCTGTCGCCGGGATTCCGCCGGGTCGCGCCCTGGAATTGGGGTGCGGTCGCGGCCGCTGGCTTCGTCGTCTCGCGGCCCTCGGCTGGAAGGCCTGGGGCGTCGACATCGCGCCGGGCTCCCGGGCCTCTTCGCTGGCGAACGTGCGCGCCCTGCCTGTCGCCACCGGCGCCCTCGATCTGGTCGTGGCGGTCACGGTCCTGCAGCACGTCGAGGACCCGGTGCGTTGCGCGGCTCTCGACGAGGTGCGGCGGGTGCTGTCGCCCGGAGGGCGGTTCCTGCTCGTCGAACTGCTCGATCGTGAAGGCATGACATGGCAGTCCCACGTCATGCCGCGCCCGGCCTCGTGGTGGAGGGAGGAACTCGTCCGGCGGGGCTTCGTGATCGAGAGGGAGATCCCGGTGGAGCATCTTCCGATCCTCGTCGCCCTGGAGCGCCGCGCCGCGCGACGACGCCCGGCGACCCCGGCGATCGCGGACCGGCCCGCCGCGTCCTCCTTCGCTCGCTCCGTCGCGTGGAACCTCGTGGCCATCGTCTCGGCTTTCATCGAACCGCTCGCGCGCCGCCTCGCCCCGGAGAGCGCGACGCACCGGCTCTTTCTCTGCCGCAAGAGCGGTTGAAAGGGAGTTGAACCGGGGATCCGGCGCCTCCGTCACCCGGGATTCGGACCGCGGAACCGCTTCTTGCGTCGCGCGGTTCGGAGTGGTACCGTTTCGACGAACGGGGATGCTGTTGACAGGGGAAACGAAGAGACCGGCAAGCACGCCGCCCGGCGGAGCCGCGTGATCGCGCTACTGCCCTGGGGGCGGGCCGCCCGGGCCGTCGAGGAATTGTCGGCCGCGCCGTCCGTCGCTCGGCTCGCCGAGACCCGCGAAGCTCTCGACGAACTCGCCCGCCGCACGGCGCTGCCCGGCGTACGGAAGCGTCTCGAGGAACTCGAAAAGGGGTATCTTACGGCGCGCGCCGCCTTCTTTGAATCCGCGATCGCAAGCGGTCGCCTCGAGGAGGCCCTGCGCATTCACGAGGATTTCGCCGTGCCGACGGGCCGGACCGAGGAACGCATCGGCCTCGCGGAGGCCGCGGTGCGCGCGGGTGTGGCGCCGCCGACCCTGGAGGGCATCCAGGCGCCGGCGGTGAAGTGGGAGCGCCGTTCCGTTTTCTTCGACCTGCGCGCGCGGGAGGCCTCGAACAAGGGCGATGACGCCCTCGAGCGCGAGATCCTCAACACGTGGATCCAGCACGATCCGATCGATTCCGAGCCGCGCGCCCGGCTCGTCGCCTCCTGCATCCGCGCACAGGCCCTGGAGGAGGCTTACACCCTTCTCGCGGCGCTGGCGGACGAGGCCTTCCACGCGCGCGTCCTGGAGAGGCTCCTCTCCGACGCGACCCTGCCGCGCCGCACGCTGGCCTACCTTTGCCTGAGGCTGGGCCGGGACGAGACCGCGGAGCCGCTCATCGACGAGATCCTGGCGTCGAGCGACGACATCTGGGCGATCACGGAGAAGGGGAGGCTGGTTGACCGCCGCGGGGACACGAAGTCGGCGCGCTTTTTCTACGCGCGCCTGGCCGGGGTTCGCCCGGGCGACGCGGCCGTCCTGCGACGGCTCGCCGACCTCGCCGCCCACGACGCCGACCTGGAAGACGCCGAGCGCCGATACGCGGAGGCATGGGCCGCCGGTGACGTCGACGCCGGCGTCACGCTCGCCGAGATCCAGTCGAACCGCGACGCGGCCGCCTCGGTCGAGACCGCGTTGCGGGCTCTCGCGGGGCCGGCCACCCCGGACCAGAAGATCCGGCTGGCGGAGGTGCTGATCGCCGCCGCGCGCACCGAGGAGGCGGCCGCGGCCTGCCAGAGCGCTTTCGAGGAGGATCGGACGCGGGCGGACACGATCATCGCCCGGGTCCACGCGCACGTCGAGCGGACACTCGAGGACGGCACGCCCGCCCTGCCCGATCCGCCCGGCCGCCTGCCCCTCCTCGCGCTTCTCGCGCGCATCGCCCCGGTCCGCGGCTACCCGGGCGAACCCTACCGCATGATGATGGCGGAGGACCACGTGCGGGCGGGCCGGCATATCGAGGCGCGGAACTGCCTCGAGGACCTGCTCGTCACGGACGTGAAGTGGAAGGCCTTCTCGGCCCTGGCGCGGCTGGCGCTCTCGGAGGAGGCCGCGAGCCGCGAGCGGGTCCTGAAGCGGCTGGAGACGGTTCTGCCGGACGCGGAGAAGACGGGGCGGTCGGTCTGGGCCGACCTGGCCTACCATGCCGGGCTCCTGCGCGAGGCGCTGGGGCGGCGCGCCGACGCAATGGCGATGTTCGACGAGATCGTCGCGCGCGAATACAAGTTCCGCGACGTGGCGGAGCGGCTCGACGCCCTGCGCGCCGCCGCGTCCGCGGAAGGGGGAGGCGACCGGTCGACGCGGGCGGATGAGCCGCGCACGTATGCCGACGGCCGGTATGAGATCCTCGCGCTCCTGGCGCAGGGCGGCATGGGACGCGTCTACAAGGCCCGCGACCGCATGCTCGACCGCGACGTCGCGCTGAAGGTCATCCCCTCGTCCGGCGATGCGGCGGCGATCGATCTCATCGTGCGCGAGGCGCGCACGACGGCGCGCCTCAACCATCCCAACATCGTGACGGTCTACGACGTGGGTCGGGAGGAGGGAGATGCCTTCCTCGCGATCGAGTTCGTGGACGGGGTCTCCCTGAAGGAGCGTTTGAAGGAGGGCTCCCTGCCGCGTCCCGAGGCTCTCGTCGTCGCCCGTTCGCTTCTCGGGGCGCTTGCCGCCGCCCACGAGCAGGGTGTCATCCACCGCGACATCAAGCCCGGCAACGTCATGATCCGCGGCGGCGCGGTGCGCGCCGAGAACGTGAAGCTCATGGATTTCGGCCTGGCCCGCGTCACCACCGACGCCTCGCTCATGATGCCCGGCATGGCCGCGGGCACCCTGGCTTACATGGCGCCCGAGCAGATCCGCGGGGGTGAACTCGACGGCCGCGCCGATCTCTACGCGCTCGGGTGCCTCCTCTACGAGATGCTCACCGGGCTCGCGCTCTTCGCGGGCCGCGACGCGGCCTCCACGATGTTCCAGCACCTCGAGGAGGATCAGGAGAAGCGGGCGTCGCGCATCGCGCGCTGCCCCGCCGATCTCGTTCCCTTCGTCGCGCGGCTCGTCGAAAGGGACGCCGCCCGGCGCCCGGCGAACGCGCGCGAGGCCGCCGAGGCACTCGCCGCGTTCGGCTGATTCCCTACTGCCCCCGGACCGAGGCTTCCACGAGGCGGCCGTGGATCTCGACGACGCGCTGCGCACGCCGCGACCACGAGTAGTCCTCGGCGATCCTTCTCAACCGCGCGCCCTCGACCGGGCGCTCCGCGTCGAGGAAACGGGCGATGAGGCGTTTCAGCGGTTCGGCCGAGGGCTCCGACGCGACATAGCCGTCGCCCTGGAGACCCACCAGTTCCGGGATCGCCCCGACCGGGGTGCCGATGACGGGCGTGCCGGAGGCGAAGGCCTCGAGGATGACGAGGCCGAATCCCTCGATGGCCGTCGTGGGGAGAACGAAGAGGTCCGCTTCGCGGTACACGTGGGGCAGGTGATCCTCGGGGACGTGGCCGAGAAAGCGGCAGGCGGACCCGAGCGGACGGGCCAGGGTCATCAGTTCCTCGCCGAGCACGCCGCTTCCCCCGATCCGCAGTTCGAATGCGCGACCTTCCCTCTTCAATAGGATCGCCGACTCGATGAGCAACTCGAGTCCCATGCGCCGCACCAGGTTGCGGATCGAGAGGATGACGGGAGGAGAGGAGCGTCCGGAACGCGTCTTCATGGGGAAACGCTCGAGATCGACCCCGCCGGGAACGATCTCCGTCGCGGCCTCCGGAGAGGCTTTCGCGACGAGGCGGCGGGAATACTCCGAGAGAACCACGATGCGGTTCGCGGTGGAGAGCACGGTGCGCTCGATCCGGCGCGCCACCGGCGCAAAGAGGGCATGCGCCTTGCCGCGCACCGTCAACTCGTCGGCCCAGCTGGAGTGGAAGGTGTAGACGACGGGAAGGCCCGCGAGCGCCGGATGGGCGAGCGCGTGGTAGGCGGAGAGCGGCTGGTGGAGGTCGATGACGTTGGGATGGAAGCCGGCGAGGGCGCGGGCGAGAGCCTCCGCGAGTCCGGCTTTCGTCGCGGTGAGGACCGTGAAGGGATTCCCGGGGTTGACGCGGTAGCGGAAGATCGCGAATCCCTCGCGCTCCTCGAAGGGATCGGGCGCCGCCGGCGTGGCGCGCGCGACGACGCGCACCGCGTGTCCCTGCCGCGCGAGCCCCTTCGCCAGCTCCGCGGCCACGCGCCCCGCTCCGCCCACGGTGTCCGGGTGGAAGACCTCGGCGACGATCAGGATGTGCAAAGGCGGCCGCATGCGGGCATGATAGCAGAACCGCTCCGCGTGTCAGTCCCCGGGCCCGTCTCCGAAGGGGAAGACGGGCGGGGGAACATTCCGTAGACTGCGCGCATGGACGAGCGACCTTCCGCCGGCATGAGGCCCGTCGCGGCGTTTCTTCTCGCCGCCGTCGTGGTTCTCTCGCATACCACCGCCTACGGCCTCACCTTCGACGAGGCGAGGATGATCGAGGACGCGAGGCTTCTCGGCGGATGGATCTCCGGGTCGGTTTCGACCCGCGCGGCCTGGTTCGGCCCCGAGCGACCCTCGCCGGCCAAGTGCCTCGTCGCGCTCGGCCTTCTCCTCGGCGGCCCGTCGCTCTTCTGGATCCGCCTCTTCCCCGCGCTTCTCTATGCCGCGTCCGCGTCGTGCGTCTACGCGGTGGTGCGGCGGCCGCGGGGGGAGTTCGCCGCCTACGCGGTGTTGCTCGCTCTTCTCATCGCCCCGCCCTTCTTCGCCTGTTCCGCCCAGGCCTCCAACGAATCCGCCGTCACCGCGCTCACGCTCATCGGGCTCTCGATCGCGGCCTCCGCCCGGACCCGGGCCGCGTGGATACGGGCCGGTGTCGTCGCGGGCCTGGCCGTCGGCACGAAGATCTCGGGCCTCGCTCTCCTCGTGGTCCTCGTCGTTCGGCTCCTCCGCCCGCCTCCCGGATTCACCTCGGCCCCGAGGCCCCTCGCGCTCTTCGCGTTGGCCGCGGGCCTGGGATTTCTGGCCACGTGGCCCGTGCTGCCGATCGCGCCGGAGGCCGCTCTCGATCACGTGCTCCACTTCGCCTCCGCCCTGCCGCGTCCTCCCACCCTCTACTTCGGCGCCGTCGCCGGTCCGTCCTGGCACTACGTCGCGACCTGGGTTCTCCTGGGGATGCCGCCGCTCCTTCTCTTCTTCGGGGCACTCGAGATTCTCGCGCGCTCCGGCCCCCTCGCGAGGCTGCTTCGCCTCTATCTCGCCGTGGCCGTCTCCGCCGCCCTGGTCGCCCATCCATTCCTGCGTGAGGGTTTGCGCCATCTCCTGCCGCTCGCCGCCGTGATCGCGGTGACGGGCGCGCTCGGGGCGGGCCGACTCGTCGAGCGCGTCCCCCGCTTCCGCCTGGTCATCATGGCCGCGCTCGGCATTCCCTTCCTCGTGACCCTCTTTCGCCTCCATCCCTGCGAGAGCCTGTATGTGACGGAAGCGGTGGGCGGGCCGAAAACGGCCGTCCGATGGGGTCTTCCCGTGACCTCCGGCGGCGACGTTCTCGCGCCCGGAGTGCTCCGTCTCCTTCCGGCCGGCAGCTATGCGGTCGTTTCCGGGGGATCGTCCGACCTGCCGCTCTATTTCGATTCCCCGGAGTGGAGGCTTCATGCCTCCGCGGAGGCCTCCCGGATCGCGGGCCGCCGCATCCAGTTCACGGCCCGACGCGACGCGGACCGGTGGCTCATCCTGGGAAGTTCCAGCTTCAACGGGGTCATGAACCGGGGCGTGGGAGAGGCGCTCCTGGAACGGCAGGGGGTCGTTTACGTCTCGCTCCTGGAGAACCCGATCAAGGCCGCAATGCGGAGCAGGGGCATCTAGGAGCGAAAAGAACGCATTTTTGTTGTTGACGGCCTTCGGAGGCTAAGGTAGGTTCCCATCAGTTTCGTGGGTTTTCTCGCGGTTCAGAAGATCCACGGGAAAGTTTACGAAACGCGGGGAGGTGAGTTGAAAGATGGCAAAGAAGAAGGCAGCGGCCAAGGGAGCGGTTCAGGTCGTCCTCGCTTCGAGGATCAAGGAGGTCGCCAAGAGCGCGAACGTTCGCGTCTCCGGTGATTTCGTTGATGCGGCGAACGCCGCCGTCGTGGCGCTTGTGAAGGCGGCGATCGGTCGGGCGAAGGCCAATGGTCGGCAGACGATCCGGCCTCAGGATATTTAATCGGAGCTTTCACGGACTGGCGGCAGCCGGATGATTCATCCGGACTGCCGCCGTTTTTTTATGACCGGAGCACGGGACCGAGGGCGGTTGCGATGAAACCACCGAGACACGGGGCGCGCGGCGTCTTCGCGATGCTGGTCCTTTTCTTCGTCGCCGTCGCATCCGCGGCGGCCGAGGTCCCGACGATTCGCGCGTCGGAGCTCGTGCCGGGAGAGCCGGGTTACGGGCTCACCGTGCTGATGGGCGATTCCATCATCCGCTTCCCCTTGAAATACGTCGGCCGCGTGGAGCGCGCGATGTCCGCCCGCGACCTCGTGCTGATCCGCCTCGAGGGTCCCCCGTTCGAGACGACGGGCGTCATCGCCGGCATGAGCGGTTCCCCCGTCTACATCCGCGGCCGCCTCCTCGGCGCCCTCGCCTACGCCTGGGCCTTCTCGAAGGAACCGATCGCGGGCGT
>CAZWVM010000081.1:0-15125 GCA_964637705.1 uncultured bacterium | reverse complement strand
CCGCCATGGGTCTCTTCTCCTTCACCAAGGCCTCGACCATGGTGAGCCTCCTCGTCCCGGTCGCGGCGCTCGCGATCCCCGTCGTCGACACGAGTCTCGCGATCGTGAGGCGTCACCGCACGCACCGGAACATCTTCCAGGCCGACCGGAACCACATCCATCACCGGCTCATCAAGATCATGCCCTACCGGCAGGCGGTCTTCTTCCTCTACCTCGTCACCGCCTACGCCTCCGTCCTCGGACTCTCCATGGTCATGTCCGACACCGCCACCTCGATCTGGATCTTCGCCCTTCTCCTCGGTTCCTTCGGCCTGGCGCTCGCGGGGCTGCGCATCGCGGAAACCCGGGCGGGGGCCATAGCCGTCCCGGGCGAGGAGGAACCGTGATCGGGATCGTCGGGCGGCTTCGCAAGGGGCTCGAGAAGTCCCGCGCGAGCATCGCGAAACTCGTCGATCACGCGCTCGGCCGCGGCGTGATGGACGAGGCGGCGGCGGACGAGCTGGAGGAATCGCTGATCCTGGCGGACGTGGGACCGGAGATCGCCGCGGAGCTGGTGACGTCCCTCAAGGAATGGCAGCGCGAGGCCGGGGGCGGTGTCACGGTCGAGACCCTCAGGGAGGCTCTCTCCCTGAGGATCGCCCGACTCCTCGAATCGGAATCCGCGCCGCACACGGCCGCGGCCGCGGCGCCTGCCCCCTCCGTCACGCTCGTCGCCGGCGTCAACGGTACGGGCAAGACGACGACCGCGGCCAAGCTCGCGGCGCGCGAGAAGGCCGAGGGCCGCTCCGTCGTGCTGGGCGCCGCCGACACCTTCCGCGCGGCCGCCACGGAGCAATTGAAGATCTGGGGCGAGCGAATCGGCGTCCCGGTCATCGCGCAGGCCGAGGGCGCCGATCCGGCCGCGGTCGCCTTCGACACGGTCCAGGCCGCGATCGCGCGCAAGGCCGACCGCGTCTTCATCGACACCGCCGGCCGCCTCCATACCAAGTCCAACCTCATGGCCGAACTGGAGAAGGTCCTGCGCGTGGTCCGGAAGCTCCGCGAGAACGTCGACGCCCTGCTCGTCCTCGACGCGACCGTCGGGCAGAACGGCTTGAGGCAGGTGCAGGAATTCGGGCGCGTCCTCCCGCTCTCCGGTCTCGTCGTCACCAAGCTCGACGGCACCGCCCGCGCCGGCGTCGTGCTCTCCGCCGTCCGCGCGCTCAAGCGGCCCGTGCTCTACGTCGGCGTCGGCGAGAGCGTCGAAGATCTCCTCCCCTTCGACCCGGCCGAGTTCGCCACGAATCTCCTCAAGTGACGACCTCTTTCATGAGGCGCGCGCTGGAATTGGCCGAGCGCGGCCGAGGGCGGGTACACCCCAATCCCCTGGTCGGCGCCGTCGTGGTGCGCGAGGGCCGAATCGTCGGCGAGGGATTCCACGGGCGTTTCGGGGGGCCGCACGCCGAGGTCGAGGCGATCCGCGACGCGGAGAGCCGGTCGGCGGGCGCCTGCCGCGGAGCCTCGATCCACGTCACCCTCGAGCCCTGCGCCCACCAGGGCAAGACGCCGCCCTGCACCGAGGCGATCCTCGCGGCAGGCTTCTCCGAGGTCGTCTACGCGATGGAGGATCCGAATCCGATGGTCGCGGGCCGCGGGCACCGGCACCTCGAACAAGCCGGGCTCCGAGTCACGGGCGGCGTCGAGCGCGAGGCCGCTTCGGTTCTCAACGAGGCCTACATCCATTATCACGCGACCGGGCGGCCCCACGTCACCTGGAAGATCGCCCTCACCCTCGACCACTGCGCCGCGCTCGTCCCGGGGCGGCGTTCGGAGATCACGGGGCCGGAGGCCCGCGACTGGAGCGATGCCCTGCGCGCGCGGGTCGACGCCGTCGTCGTCGGCGCCACGACCGCCCGCTCCGATGATCCGGGCCTGCGCGTGAGGAACGGACGCGGACGCGATCCCTGGCGCGTCGTCATCGATGCCGACCTTCGCCTCCCGGCCTCTCTCCGGCTCTTCGCCGAAAACGGTGACGGACGGACGATCCTGGCCACGGCCGATGATCTCGACGAGGCTCGACTCGCCCCCTGCCGGAAGCTCTGCGAGGTTCTCACCGCGCCCCGCGGCACCCGGGGACTCGACCTCCACACGCTCTTCCGCCGGCTCGCTGAACGCGGCCTCATCGAGGTCCTCGTCGAGTCGGGCGGTGGGCTCGGCGCCGCCCTCATGAAGGCGGGCCTCGTCGACCGCCTCGCGATCCTCACGGCGCCGCGCTGGGCCGGCGGTGGCGCCCGTCCCGTCGCCTCCCCCCTCGACACCCCGGCCCGCGCCCGTTTTTCCCGCGTCGAGCGGCTCGGCGAGGACCTCCTGACGCTGGTGGACGTCTCATGACGCGCAAGAGAAGCGGGGCGACCGCGCTCGCGCGGTTCCTCAGGGAGGTCGGCCGCAATTGGAGGACCACGGGCGCCGTCCTTCCCTCCTCGCCGCGGCTCGCGCGCGCGATGACCTCGCCCCTCATGGACCATAGGGAAAACCGTGAACCCATGCGGATTCTCGAGGTCGGGGCCGGCACCGGGGCGATCACGGGCGAGATCATCCGCCGGTCGCGTCCCGATGACGTTCTCGTGATCTACGAAATGAGCGAGGCCATGATCGACATCCTCGAGAACCGCATCAAGCACGACCCGGTCTGGAAACGACGTTCGATCGAATTGAGACCCGAACCGTTTCCCCGCGGACTCGGGGACGAGCGCTACAGCCTGGCGATCTGCAGCCTTCCCTTCAACAATTTCCCCTCGACGCTCGTGCGCACCTGCCTCCAGTCCTTCGAGAAAACCCTCGAGGGCGGCGGCCACCTCACCTTCTTCGAATACTGTCACATCCGCCGGATCAAGATGACGGTCGCGGGCGCGAAGGAAACCCTTCGGCTCCGCCGCATCGACGCGATCGTGAAGAACTACCTGAAGGCCCACCGCATCGACCGGGAGACGGTGAGGCTGAACATCCCCCCGGCCTGGGTCCACACCCTCTACTTTCCCTGACGCGCGCCTCCGGGCGCGCTAGCGGATGTTGGAGATGTAGATCTGCCCGTCGGGGCCGCGGAAATAGAAGATCGGGGCGTTGGCCCGCGAGATGACGGGCACGTCGGCGGCGGACGGCGTCCGGTTCGCGCCCGCGCGCGCGCGGCGCGGCGCCGTGGAGATGCGCGGCGTGGAGGCCGACGACGCCAGGGCGGAGAGCATCAACTCTCCCGCGCCGCCGAACTCCCGGTAGAACTTCAGGACTCGCGGCACGTAGTTGAGCGTCTCGGAATAGGGCGGGATGCCCCGGTGGCGCTGGACGGCCTCGGGACCGGCGTTGTAGGCGGCCAGCGCCAGGTCGAGCCGGCCGAACCGATCGAGCATCATCCTCAGGTACTTCGCCCCCCCCATGATGTTCTGCCGGGGATCGAAGGTGTCGTTCACTCCGACGAGCCTCGCGGTCGAGGGAATGAGCTGCATGAGCCCCTGCGCACCCGCGCGCGAGACCGCGTAGGGATTGAAGTTCGATTCGGCCTTCATGACCGCGTAGATGATCGACTCCGAGAGCTTGTAGAGCTGAGCCGCCTCGCTCACCGAGTGGCGGAACGCCTGGGGATCCCGGTCGGAACGGGGCGCGGCGTAGGATGTCGCCGCGGCGCGGCGCGGGACCGCGGTCGCGGCCGAAGCGGCCGCCGGGGTGGACGGGGTTGCGATGCGGGGCAGGACGATGACCTGCCCGTCCTTCTCCGGTATGTCCGTGATCCGGATGCGACCCTGCGCGTCGGTGTATGCATAGATCGTCGCGCCGCTCGGCAACCCGCACGCGAGAGCCAGGCCGAACGCGAGCACGGCGCGGGCGATTCCTCCTCTAGACACGACCATTGACCTTCCGTCCGGACCTCTGATCATGAGTATACTTGCGCACGAGCTTCCGCGCACCGGCGTTTTTCTCGATTTCGTCGCCCAATCCGTCCCGGATCCGTTCCACGATCCGAAGGGCCGTGACCCTCAAACGGGCCGCCTCGGCCACGGAAGCCGAAGCCTCCTCGAACCGCGGCAGTTCCCCTTCCCGTTCCGCGGCTTCCCGGATCGACAGAACTCGTCCGGCTCGCTTCTGGACCCGGACACGCTCTTCGTCGACCCACGTTCCGGCCTCGTGCGCGCTTCCGATGAAATCTCCCTCCATCCGGGACAACGCCTCGAACAGGACTTCCACGTCGCCTCCGTTTTCCAGGGCGGATATCCAACCAACAAGCCGGTCGGCGTAGGCGCGATACAGGGCCGACATGTGCGACAGCGCCGCCCCCGTTCCGCCCGGTCTCATGTCTTGATCGATACCCCGGTCTGGACGGCGGCCGGAGTCGGAACGTCGACTTCGACCTTCTTGAAGACCTCGGTCCACGTGACGCGAAAGGAGTCGAGATCCTTGACGATTCCCTCGACCATGCCGACGTCCTTCCTCACGTTCGAGAGGACCATCCGGTTCCGGATGTCCTCGTAGGCTCGCTCGATGATGCGCGAGACATCGCCCCCCTTGGAATGATCCAGGGCAAGCAGAAGTTCGGTCATGATCCTCTGTGCCTTGATGGAATTCGTGTGAGCCTCCTCGATGCGGCGCTCACGGGCCGCCTCGGCGAACTGGTTCATGAACCGGATCGCCCCCTCGAAAAGCATGACAATGAGACGACCCTGGCTCGCCGTCTGGATCGACGTCGTCTTGTAGGCCTGCTGCGCCTTGTAGGGATTCGTGGACATGCCTTACGTCATCCTATCGGCAGGATTCTCAAGCGTCTTCAGCAATTCGGCCAGGGAACGCGTCTCGACGCCAATCCTCGCTCCCCAGGGACTGGTCTGCACGAAACGGATTTCAGGATGGCGCGAGGCGAGATCAAGGAAATAGAGGCGATAGGAGTCGAGAGCGGGCGTCGTCCAGACCTTCCGCCCGTCCACCGAGGGGACCGGGCGGAGCTTGCGGCGCCGGGTGTCCTCCTGTGCCGCCCGCTCACCCGAGCGGAAACGGCTCATGCCGCCGACGCGCGCAGTCTCGTGGTGCGTGCCCCGGACGTGCGTGACGCGATCCTGGAAAGCGAGATCCTGCCCCACAAGGCCGATGCAGGAGGCTCCGAACCCCGCTGCCAGCGTCGCGGCCGCCGTCGCCACGCTCCCGCCCAGTTCCCGGAACGTCGCCGCGTCCGGTATGCCCAGGCTCCCTTCCGAGGGGTGCCCCTGTCCGAAGAGCATCAGAACCTTCGCACAGTCGAGAATCTCGGGCGGAGAGAGAACCGAGGCGAGAAGCGGAATGGCGCCGAGCGCGGCGAGGGAGGATCGCTTCACGGGCTGGGGATCAACGGTGCAGACGGCGTCGGGCGTGATGCCGGCGGCCAGAACGGCTGGAAGCGCCGAATCCACGGCGAAGAGAACGGGACGCGGTCCGGAAAGGCGCGCAAGAACCTCGAGGTCGCCGGCCAGCGAGGGGCCGGCCGCAAGCACCAGGACGGTCCTCCCCTTCCACGCGGAACCGATCCCGGTGACCCACCCGACGCTCCCGCCGTCTCCCCTCACCCCGCGACGCGCCCGCTCGATCAAGGCGCGGTTCGCCGCCATGTTGCGCTCCCAGACGGACTCGAAAGCCCTCACGGTCGCTGCCTGCACGCTCCGCGCATCGATCGCCCGGTCGACCGCTGCACGGATGGTCTCGTAGTAGGACCGGTCCTCGTCCCTCATCACACCGGCAAGAATCGCCACCCGACCCGTCTCCCAGCCCTCGATCTCCATGAGTGCGTTCCCGACCGCCTCCGGCCCGGGCGAGATGAAGGGATCCAGGTCCGGGCGGAGACGGGCGATCTCGTCATGCCGCTCGACGACGAGGAGACGCGTGCCTCCCCGGCGGAGAATGTCGGCAAGGTAACCGAGGCCGGGCGACATGAATACGGCGAGGGTCGCGCCCGACGCGTCCGCGGCCAGACGTTCAGCCTCCTTGAGCGGATCATAGCGGCTGTGAAAGTATCGACCGTCAACGACGAGAGTCCGGACCCCGGAGGACGTCTCCGGCGTCTCGACCCTCGGCATCGGGGTTCAGCCGGCCGACGGTGAACGCAGGATCGCCCGGTCGACCGACGCGACACCGCGGGTGCCCGTGAGAATCATGGCGCGTTCGAGCTCATCCTTGAGTTGGCGCCAGTAGAGAGCGACGCCCGCGGCTCCGCCGCCCACCGCCGCGATCGCGACGGGGCGGCCGATCATGCAGGCGTCGGCCCCGAGGGCGAGGGCCTTCAGGATGTCCTCGCCGGTCCGGATGCCCCCGTCAAGAACGAGTGGCACGACGCCCTTGAACCTCCTCGCGATCTCCGGCAAAACCTCCGCGCCGCCCGGCATGTGATCCATCACGCGCCCGCCGTGGTTCCCGACGACCAGCGCCCTCGCCCCCGCCTCCACGGCCCGCTCGGCGTCCGCGACGCTCATCACGCCCTTGACGATGAAGGGCAGGGAGGTGGTCTGCACGAGTGCCTTCAGCTCCACGACCGATTTCGGCCCGACGTTCTGGCCCCGGGCCTTCATCGTCACGAAGGCCGCGGCGTCGATGTCCATGCCGACGGCCGGGCAGCCCGTCGCCTCCGCCGCACGGATCCTCTGGACGACCTCGTCGTGGGAACGCGGCTTGAAGAAGGGAATGGCGCGGCCTCTCACCCCGGCGGCCGCCTCCAGCCCGATCCGGTATTTCTCGGGCGTCGCACCGTCGCCGACGGAGGCGAGGACACCCGCGGTCTCGCAGCCGCCGACAACCGCCTCGCAGAACTCCTCCTCCGTCACCGCCCCGCCCATGTTCGTGACCGTCCCCGTCAGGGGCGCCGCCAGGACGGGAAAGGCGAGCTCGATCCCGAGGAACTCGCTCCTCAACCGCGGGCGCGCGACATCGTGCAGGAACGAGGGCAGTATCGCGTGTCGGGCGAGCGCTTCGAGGTTGCTCATGAAGCTGCGACCGGTGCCGATGCCGCCCATGCCCGGCATCATGCCGGCGCAGAAGACCCCGTCGCAGACGCGGCAGGCCCGGCAGAAACGCCCCAGGAGATTGCGGGCCCGGGCGTGGATCTCCGGCATCGTCATCTCCTGGTCCGATTCCACCTCGACCTGGATCGTCTCCATCGCCTTCCGGAGGATCGCCTCGCACTCCTCGTGCGTCTCCCCGGCCACGATGACGTGTCCCTGCTTGTCCATGTTCGACGTCGGGGCATTGACCATGTCGCCGACCGAGGCCTTCATGATTACGTCCTTGACGCCGCGGATGCGCCGCGCCTTGCCGACGCCGTCGATCCGGGTGATGCGGCCCGGGGACGCGAGAATCGCGCGCTCCATCGAGACGCGGCTGAGGAGGTCGGGGATCACGGGCTTGCGCCCGATGGCGATCTCGATCGCGCCCCGTATCATGGAGTAGCCGGAGGAGAGGGGGAAGGTGTGCGAACTCATCCAGCCGCCCGAGAGTCGCGCGGCACACTCCCCGATCGCCGCCCCGCCGTTGAGCAGTTTCACGTCGCCCTTGGCCGCGCCGAAGGTGATGCCCAACGCCCTGACCGCGCGGCGCATCACGTCCTTGGCGGCCTCGATCCTCTCGGGCGGTTCCGCGGACGGCATATTGTGACCCAGTTCGATGAAATAGGGCGGCCGGGCGATGATCCGGTCCGCGATGCCCCAGGCGATGATCTCGGAGTCCCAGACGAGGGCATCGATCGAGAGTTCCGGGCCGTCCATGAAGCGCTCCACGATCACCTCGCCGCTCGTCGAATGCGACTTCGCGTGGCGATAGGCGTTCTCGGCCGAGGCCACGTCGTTGACGCGAACCACGCCGCGCGCCCCCATGTTGTCCACCGGCTTCATGACGACGGGAAACCCGATCCGCTGCGCCGCCGAGCGCGCCTCGTCGATCGTCCAGACGCCCTCGAAGTCCGGGATCGAGACCCCGGCGGCCTTCAGGGCGTTTCGCATCTTCAGCTTGTGCGTCGCGTTCTCGGCGGCCTCGTAGTGGATCCCCACCAGCCCCAGGGCGCCCGCGACCGCGGCGACCGTCAGCGTCGCGTCCGTCCCGACCGTGATGACGCCCCGGATCTGGCTCTGGTACTGGCGCGCGATGCGCACCGTTCCCTCCACGTCCTTGGTGGACATCACGACGGGAATGTCGGCGAGGCCTAGTCCCGGCGCGTCGGCGTTGTAGTCGGTCACGAGGGTCTTCAGCCCCATCTCCCGGGCGATCTTCACGGCCGGGACCTGCATGAGGCCCGCTCCCACGATGAGGATCATGACCGTTCCTCCCCCGCCCTCACAAGGACGCAAGCCGGCTCTTCAAGGCCGGGATCCTGCGCTTCGCCAGCTCCCCGCGCGTCGCGGCGCAAACCAGGATTTCGGCCTCCAGGGCCGCGCGCACCGCCGCGCTCAACCGGTCCGCCCTCCCCGCGGCGAAGGCGAAGTTGCGGGTGTTCACCATGTCCGGCTTCAGCCGCTCCAGGATCGCGCGGATGTTGCGCGGGTCAAGCCCGCCCCCGACCGAGGTCTCGTAGCCGCGCGCCCGGGCGGCCTTCAGGACCTTCCCCGAGAGCCTCATCACGGCCGGATCGTCCGGCGAGCGCCCCATCGACTTCGAGAGATCGCCGCGGCCGACCGTGACCTGCGCGAGCCGACGGCCGGAATCCGCCTCCAGGATCTCCTCCACCCGCTCCGCCGCGCCTTCGGTCTCGACGTTGATCCCCAGGTGCGGCGCCGTCTTCGATCCGGCGAAGACCTCCGCCACGCCGGCAAGGTAGTCCTCGAGACCGTAGGCCGACTCGATCATCGGCGCGATGAAGTGACGGAGCCCGAGGCGCCGCGCGTGAACGAGGTCCCCGCGGGCGCCCGGCCCGCCGGTCTTCAATTCGATCGTGAGGATCCGGCCGTAGGCGCGCACCCGCTCCGCCACGTCCGCCTGCGTCAAACCCTCGTCCTCGGTCGCGATCTTCATCATCAGGCAGCCGTGTTCCTTCACGAGCCTTCGCGCCGCCCCGCGGGCGCGCTCCATCGCGATTCGCTTCATCGGCCTTGAACCTCCTTGATCGCCGCCAATATCCGGTCCGCGCCCCGCCCGTCCACGTACTCCTCCAGGGCCTTCGACATCGATTTCCTCTTCGCGGGATCCATGAGGGCCCTCACCTCCGGCGTGATGTGAACCCCGGCCAGGTTCGACGCCAGTCCCAAATTCACGATTCCGCCCCGGGACTCGAAGGGCGGGAGGTTCCTGAGCTGAGCCGGGTTCTGCGCGATGACGATCGAGGGCAGGCCGAGGTGGGCCGCCTCGTAGAGGGTCACTCCGCCCGAAAGAATCCCGACCTGGGCCTTGCGCATGCGCGCCGGCAGGTCGTCGGGAGCCTCCACGATCGAAAAGGTGCGCGCGGAGGAGAGTAGCGCCTCGTTGAGCCTCTCTCCGTGCGCGAAGGCCGGCCCCAGGACCACCTCCACGTCGACGTCCGTGTCCAGGTCCGCGAGGCCCTCCACGACCCTCGGCGTCACCCCGGCCGGGTCGCTCCCTCCGCAGCTCACGAGGATCTTCTTCACCTCCTTCCAGGCCCGCTTCAGCCTCCGCGCCGCGCGCACCGCCGGTGCGATGACCGCATACTCGGGCCCCAGGAGGTAACGCGTCGTCGTCTCGAGCTTGCGGGGATTCGTGGAGGAAGTCAGGTTGGCGTCGACGACGAGATCCGCCAGGTAGCGCCCGTCGCCGAGATCCTCGAAGGAGACGACGATCGCGCCGAAGGACTTGACGGAGGCGACGAGGTCATGGGACGTGGAGCCGGTGTCGAAGATCACGAGCCCGGGGCTGGCGGAATGAATGGCGTCCGCCTCGGCCTCGACGGCGGCCGCCGCGTCCTCCCGCCCGGGGAAGGTGATGACGTCCTGCGCGCCACGCGCCTTCAGCCGCTCCGCCGCGAGGCCCTGCTCCCTGGTCACGAAGACCGGCCGGTAGCGCGAGGCGGCGAGTGTCGCCGCGAGATTCCACATGCGTTCGACGTGGCCGAGCCCCATGGCGCGATCCGCGTCGACGCGGATGACCGTCGTCGTCATCCCTCACGCTCCAGGAACGCGATCACGTCCTCGAGCGCGGGGTCGTCGCCGAGCGCGGCGAAGATCCGCCGGAACCGGTCGAGGTCCTCCTCGGTGTCGACCGTGAGGCGCGGCTGCGACGAAAGAGGGGGGGCGGAGACGAGAGCGAAGGGGAATCGCTCGACGTGGCGGTAGATGAAGGGCATCACGTGCTCGCGGTCGTGCGGTTCCACGGCCTCGGCGTCGGCCGCCAGCAAAGCCTCGGCCGTGCACCCCTCGGCCCCCGCGCCGAGCGGGTAACCCTGCGTCCGCGCCGAGGCGTGCGTCCGGAGCGCCTCGACGATGCCCGCGACCGCTCTCCCGTCGACCAGCGGATTGTCGCCGCATATCCGCACCAGCTTCGTGATGCCGAAACGGCGGGCCGCGCCCGCAAACCTCCCCAGTACGTCCGGTTCGCTCCCGCGGAAGACATCCCATCCCCGTCTCCGCCCCATCGCCTCCAGCACGTCGTCGCGTTCGAGGTCGGGGATGGCCATGACGCGCGGACCGTCGAAGATCCGCTCCAGCCGATCGAGCACCCGCTCCATGTGGCTCTTGCCGGTCACCTCAGCCAGGGCCTTGCCCGGTCGCCGCGTGGAACCCATGCGGGCCTGGAGGACGAGGTGAATGGGAGCGGTCACGGAGATGACGGGATCAGGCCTGCGGAACGAGCGTCGAACCCTTGAGCTCGTACCGGGCGCCGCAGCGATCGCAGAGAACCTTCGTCTCCTTCTTCAGGCTCTTCAGGAGTTCCCCGCAGGCGCAGGCGAAGCCGATCGCCTTGGCCGGGACGCCCGCGACGAGCGTGTAGGGAGCGACGTCCTTCGTCACCACGGCGCCCGCGGCCACAAAACAATACTCGCCCAAGGTCACGCCGCAGACGATCGTCGCATTCGCCCCGATCGTCGCGCCCTTCTTCGCCAGGGTCGGCTTGAACTCGGTCTTCCTCTCCACCATCGCGCGCGGGTTCATGACGTTCGTGAAGACGCAGGAGGGTCCGCAGAAGACCCCCTCCTCCAGCGTCACGCCGGTGTAGATCGAGACGTTGTTCTGGAGCTTGCACCGGTCGCCGACCGTGACGTTTCCGTCGATGTAGACGTTCTGCCCGAGAATGCAGTTCTCGCCGATCCGCGCGGTCTTCATGACATGACAGAAGTGCCAGATCTTCGTCCCCTCGCCGACTCTCGCCCCATCGTCGACCACCGCCGTCGGGTGTATGTATGCGCTCATCGTCCCTCTCCTTGATTATCGGCTCGATTCCTTGATTTTACGTCGAGCAATTTGCACATTTCGATAAGGTCGTAACCGCCGTTTTTCGAGTTCACCGCGGCCCGGCATGCCGCGTCCGTGATGAGCCCGTCGTAGGAGAGGAGATTCAGGGCGGGCGCGAAATCGCCGCTCCGCACGCACCCGTAGAGAGAGGTCTGCCGGCTCAGCCCCTCAAGGAGAGTGGATAGGTCCTCCCCCTCCGATTTGACCCGCTCCAACGCGTCAGCGAAGGGCCGGGCGGCCTCATGCCCGAGGATCTTGTTCATGGAGGCATCATATCGCCAAGCCGGGCCGCTGTCAGGCGGTCAGTGAGTCGGTTCTGATCCTTGACCCGTTTCCGCCCGGCCAGCGATGACCTCCGGGTTCACGAACCGGCCGGGCGTCTCGCGTCCCGCCGGTCCGCCACGAAGGAGGCGACAACACCGACCGCCAGGATTCCCAGGATCACCCCGAGCAGGTAGAGATTGAAATGCCTGCCCAGAATCTCCTTCAGCCACCCGGCCAGGAGCATCTTGACGCCTACGACCAGGAGGACCATCGCGAGGGCGGTCTTGAGATAGCGGAACTTGTTCACCATGCCGGCCAGGGCGAAGTAGAGCGAACGCAGCCCCAGGATCGCAAAGACGTTGCTGGTGAAGACGAGGAACGGGTCTCCGGTGATGGCGAAGATGGCCGGGATCGAATCGACGGCGAAGATGAGGTCCGTCGTCTCCACCATGATGAGCGCCAGGGCGAGGGGGGTGAGGAGCCACGTTCCCGGGCGGGCCGCCGCGACGATATCGTCGGGGAGGGCCGGCGCGCCGGGTGTCTCGCCTTCGCGCGATTCGGGCGCGCCGGCGCGCACGACGAAGTGCTCGCCGTGAAACCTCGCGGTCACGGGAAAAAGTCTCCGGGCGAGCCGGACGACGACGTTCCGGTTCAGATCGGCGTGCTCCGTCTCGAGGAAGAACATCTTGAAGGCCGTCACGATGAGGAACAGGGCGAAAAGGTAGAGAATCCAGTGAAACTCGGCGATCAGCTTCGCGCCGATGCCGATCATCAGTCCGCGCATGACCAGTGCGCCGAGAATGCCCCAGAAGAGAACGCGATGCTGGTAGAGGGCCGGGACGCCGAAGAAGCTGAAGATCATGACGATGACGAAGATGTTGTCGACGCTCAAGGACTTCTCGACGATGTACCCGGTCAGGTATTTCTCGACCGCCGTCGAACCGGCGTTGATCATGCCGTCCACCGGGTCCGGGGCGACGCCGAGCCCGAGCCATTGCCCCTCGTAGCCGAAGTAGACGAAGACGCCGAAGGAGAGACCCAGGGCCAGCCACACCGCAGACCAGCCGACAGCCTCCCTGACGCCGACGACGCGGGCCTTGCGGTGAAAGACACCCAGGTCCAGCCCCAGCATCATGAGGACGAAGGCAATGAACCCCGTCCAGATCCAGATCATGGCAAGAACCCCCCGGAGGGGGCCTTGGAGGACCGCGACCTGACTCGTATCGACTCCATACCGCCTCCCGGCGCCGCCGGTCGGCCCGAGGGCACCGGTGGCATGCGTCCCCATTCTACATGCGCGCAGAACCTCTTCAACCGGGGCGGCGAAAATGGGGTAGACTGGTGCCCGCGATGAAGACGCTCCTCAAGCCCTTCCGCTGGATCGCCGGAATCCTCCTCGTCGTCGGGGGCCTCTTCGGCTTCCTGCCGATCCTCGGGTTCTGGATGATCCCCTGCGGGCTTCTCCTGCTCGCCCCGGACTTTCCCTGGGCCGCGAGGCTCCTCGAGAAGACGAAGGCCTGGTTCAAGGACTCGCGCCGGAACTCTCCTCCCGATGCCCCCTGATGTCGCGCGCCCGGCGCGTCAGGGCACCCGCACCGTCCGATTCGCCGAGTTGAGCTTGTCCCAGTCCCCGTCCTGCAGGAACTTGTACTCGTAGACGCCCGGATCCAGTTCCAGGGTGATCGTCCACTTCCCGTCGGCGCCGCGCGTCAACGCGTGCTGGCTGTTGTTCCAGCCGTTGAACGATCCCGCGATCGTGACGCGCGTGGCACCCGGCGCCTCGACCGTGAAGGTCTGCCGCCGCGCCGCCTTCGCCGCCAGCCGCGGCTCCAGCACCCGGGCGAAGAAGGTCGGATCCTCGTTGTAGAAGACCAGCGCCGAGCGCTCGGGAACCACGACGCGCGTGCCCGCGAGCGGCGGACCCAGGGGCTCGACCCCGGCCCGGTCGGCGTTCACCACCGGCGTCCAGTTCGAAGCCGGCACCGTGAACTCCGAGGGGCTCGCGAGGGCGTTGAAGAGGACGAGGGCGTTCTGCCAGCCGTCGCCGGAGTTGCCGCGGCTCAGGATGTAGCCGATGCCGCTCCCGGGCACCGGGAGCCCCATGTCGTCGTCGAGGAAGAAGATCGAGCGCCGGACCTCGTCGGCCGTCTTCAGGCGGAACATCGGGTGCGCCTTGCGCAACGCGATCAGGCCCCGGTAGTAGTCGAAGACGTCGCGGTTCTCCCTCTTCCACCGCCAGTGGATCTGGTTCACCTCGTCCGGCTTGTTGTACGAGTTGTCCTCGCCGTTCTTGGTGCGCAGCATCTCCTGGCCGGCGTGGAGAAACGGCACGCCCTGGGAGGTGAGAACGATCGCGGCGCCGAGCTTGTCGATCCGCCGGTAGTCCGCCTCCGAGACGTCCGGGCGGTTCCTCAGGGTCAGGGCGATCCGGTCGATGAGCGTGTGATTGTCGTGCGCCTCGATGTAGTTGATCGACTCCCACGGCTGGAGCGCGAAGTCGGAGATGGAGCCCAGGATGCCCTTCTTCACGCGCGCCACGTCGCGGCCGACCTGGATGAAGCCGGGATCCCGGCTGAAGGCGCTTCCGCGCAGGCCGTCCCGGAAGTGGTCGTTGAAGACGCCGAAGTTCTCGCCGCGCTGGTCGCCCTTCGAGGTGACGCGGATGGGCGTGTTGCCCCCCGCCCACGGCTCGCCGTAGATGAAGGCGTGGGGCTTGACCGCGTGGACCGCCTCGACGAGCGCCTTGATCGTGGCGAGGTCGATGAGGCCCATGAGGTCGAAGCGGAAGCCGTCGATGTCGTAGTTCGTGACCCAGTAGAGGAGCGAATCGACGATGAACTTTCGACCCATCGGGCTCTCGGAGCGGAACTCGTTGCCGCAGCCGGATCCGTTGGAATACGAACCGTCCTCTTTCACGCGGTAGTAGTAGTTCGGTGCGAGGCCGTTGAAGCTCATCCGCACCTCGGGGTTGCCCTCCGCCGTGTGGTTATAGACGACGTCCATCACGACCTTGAAGCCGGCGCGGTGAAGCGCGTCCACGAGGGCCCGGACCTCCCGCACCCGCGTCGCATCGTCGCGCCGCGTGGCGTACCACCCGTCCGGCGAGTTGAAGTGGAAGGGCATGTAGCCCCAGTTGTAACCGTCGGAAGCCTCGTTGTTGTCGAAATCCTGGAACGGAAGGATCTGGATCGTGTTGACGCCCAGCTCCTTCAGGTGGTCCAGCCCCACGGCGACGCCGGGTTCGCCCGCGAGCGTCCTCCCCTCCTCGGTCATCCCGAGGTATTTCCCGCGGTAGACGAAGTTGCCCGCCGGGTCGATCGAGAAGTCGCGCAGGTGAACCTCGTAGATGATCGCATCCGACTGCGGAAAGTCCGGACCGGGGGCGATGGGAGAATTCTCCGAGACGATCATGCCCCGGCCGTTGTGGGCCGTGTTGCAGGGCGAGTAGGGATCGATGACCTCGAAGACGCCCTCCGGCACCGTGCTGCG
>CAZWVM010000080.1:0-15148 GCA_964637705.1 uncultured bacterium | reverse complement strand
CAACCACTTGGAGGTTTCCCATGTCTGGAAGGAATCATCTATTCCGTATGCTCGCCCTGGCGGCCGTCCTGGCCGTCGGATTGATCGGCTGCGGCAAGACCGAACCGCCTGCTCCGGCCGCCGCCCCGGCCGCCGCCCCTGCTCCGGCCGCCCCCGAAGCCGCTCCCGCCGCCGCCGCGCCGACCGCTCCGGCCGCCGGCGACTTCTACGTCTATCTCGACGATGGCGCCGAGCAGAACCATTGGATCCCCTCGGGCTGGATGGGCGACGTCTCGGCCATCGAATACGACCAGGCCTGCACCGACAACCCCAAGACCGGCTCCACCTGCATCAAGATCTCCTACAACGTCGCCCAGAAGCAGCAGGGCTGGTGCGGCATCTTCTGGCAGGACCCGGAAGGCAACTGGAAGGGCGAGATCCCGAACGCCGGTTACAACGTCGCCGGCTCCACCGCCGTCAAGTTCTGGGCGCGCGGCGCCAAGGGCGGCGAGCGCCTCAAGTTCGGCTTCGGCGGCATGACCGGCCAGTATGGCGACTCCGCGAAGAAGGAGATGCAGTTCACGCTGACCAACCAGTGGGCCGAGTACGAGATCCCGACGACGGGGCTCGATCTCTCGACGATCCACTTCGGGTTCATGTTCGCGATCGATTCCCGCGGCAACGACCCGCAGAAGGTCACCTTCTTCCTCGACGACATCCGCTACGTGAAGTAACGGCAGGCTGCGGCAAGCCCTCCTCGGGAACCCGGGGAGGGCTTTTTTTCGCGGCGCACGAAGGGGTGGGATGATGATGACTCCGGTTCTCGCTCGCGGCACGGTGCTCCTGCTCGCGGCCCTCGTCGGCGCCTGCGGTTCCTCGCCGCCCGCTTCCGTTCCGCAGGTTCTGCCCGAGGCTTCCGCCCCGGCGGCCGTGGCGGGCGCGGGCGAGACCGCCGCCGCGGCTGCCGCGCCCTCCTCGCCGGCCGGTTCCCCCCCGGTCGTCGTCGTCTCGACCTCGGCCCCGGCCGACTTCTTCGTCTACGAGGACGCCAACTCGCCACGGAACCACTACCTCGCCTCGGGTCTCATGGGTGACCGCGACGCCATCGACTGCGACGAGGCCTGGCCGCACGATCCCCGCTCCGGGAGTTCCTGCATTCGCGTCTCCTACAACCTCTCGCGGCGTCAACTCGCCTGGGCCGGCCTCGTCTGGCAGGATCCCTCTCACAACTGGACCGGCGACGTGGAGGGGGCCGGGTATGACCTCTCCGACTACTCGGGCTTGAGGTTCTGGGCGCGCGGCGCGCGCGGAGGCGAGAGAGCCACCTTCAGCATGGGGGGGCTCAAGGGCCGCCACGGTGACTCCGCCCGCTCCGATTCCGTCACCTGCACCCTCGCGAAGGAGTGGCAGGAGTTCTCCGTCCCCCTGGGCGGACTCGACCTCTCGCGCATTCACTTCGGCTTCATTCTCGCGATCGATTCCAAAGACCAGGGGCCCGACCGCGTGACGATCTATCTCGACGACGTCAGATACGTGAAGTAACGCCGGGGGGCGACCGGCCCAGGCGCCCGTCGACGGCCGAGTAGCGCGGCCCCGGAACACCTTCGGCCTCCCGCCGTTCCGCTTCGCTCTCGCCTTGAGATTCGGCGCCCCGTGGGATATAACCTGATCGAGACGACCGCCAGCTTCACACGGAGGGGGACCGTGCGGCGGCGTTGGGGGAGTGCCGCGGATGCATCCGTTCGAGACCCGGGAAGATCACGTCGCCATACTCTGGAATGCCGTCAAACCCAACCTTTTCCGGCCCGTGCACGAGAGCCTCAGCGAGGTCTTCGGCAAGGCCGGGATCAAGGTGCGGGACTTTTACGCCAGCACCGACGAGGACACGGTCCGGCGCGCCGAGACGGCGATCTTCGTGAAGAGGATCCTGGAGGAACCTTCGCTCGTCGCCGTCATCGGGTGTTTCCTCGACATCGAGGACGAGGACGTCAGGAAACTCCTGGCGGCCGGAAAACCCGTCGCCTTCGTCGACCGGCCCCGCACCGGCAAGGGGGGAGGACATGTCCACTTCGATCATGCCGGGGGAGCCCGCCAGGTGGTCAAGGCCCTGCGCGAGCTCGGGCGATCGCGCTTCGGGTGGATCGGACCCGTCGAGGAGACCGGTTGGGCGGGCGGTCAGCGTTTCACCGCGATTCGAACCGTCCTCGAGCGCGAGCACCTGAAGCTCGCGACCGCCCACACGCTCACCTACGATCTCGACGCGGGCGCCGAGACCGCCGAACGGCTTCTCATGTCGGCCGGCACCGACCTCGACGCCATCGTCTTCGCCTCCGACATCCAGGCCATCGGCGGGATGCGCGCCATCTCGTCGCTGGGATTCGACATCCCGGGGCGGATCTGCGTGGCGGCGTTCGACGACACGGAGGCGGCGCGCAACTCCGATCCCGCTCTCTCGTCCGTGCGCCAGCCCTTCGCCGAGGCCGGCCGACGCGCGGCCCAGATGGTCGTGGCTTCCCTCGGGGGCGATCTCGCCGCGCTCCAGGAGGTCCGGCTGCCCGAGCAGTTCGTCTTGAGGGGCTCCTGCATCGAGGGGATCGAGAGCGAGCGGGTCTACGACCCGGAGAAGGGCATCGTCGAATCGCGCGCCTGAGGGCGCGCGAAGGGCTCCTCAGGACTCCTGGATCAGCTTCTCTTCGCGGGGGTCCGGCAGCGCGGATCCGCGCAGGACGAGTTCCTCGGGAAGAACGATGTTCTTGAGCGCGCCCTTGTCGCCCGCGATCGCCTCCAGGAGCATCTTCGTCGCGACATAGCCCAGTTCCTGGAAAGGCTGCTTGACGGAGGAGAGAGGAGGGAAGACCCGCCGGGCGTTCGGCGTGTCGTCGAAGGCGATCACCGCGATCGTTCCGGGCACCTCGATCTTCTTCTCGCGGAGCTTCTTCAGCCCGCCGAAGGCCTGGATGTCGGAGGCGAAGACGATGGCGTCGAGGTCCGGGTGCTTCTCGAGCAGCCGCTCCGTCGCCGCCGCGCCCGCGTTCATGTCGTAGGTGATTTCGTCCACCCCGGCCAGCTCGATCCCGTGCCCGGCCAGCTCCCTCACGATCGCCTCGTGCCGGACGCCTCCCGCCCAGCCCGTTTCGTAGCAGGGGCCGACGTAGCCGAGCCTTGTCCGGCCCAGTTCGACGAGCGCCTTCGCCGCGAGGCGCGCGCCCTGCCGGTGGTCGAGCATGGCGTTGCCCTTGCCGCGCACCGGCTCCGGGCGCTCGATCATGACCAGGGGCTTGCCCGCCTTCGCGAATTTCTCGACGATGTCCCCG
Organism: uncultured bacterium; assembly: GCA_964637705.1. GTDB lineage: Bacteria > UBA8481 > UBA8481 > UBA8481 > UBA8481 > CAZWVM01. The sequence continues at coordinate 11,855 of CAZWVM010000080.1, read as the reverse complement.
GGAAAATCCAGGAAGGCCGTCAGGACGCCCGCGATCGACGGCTCGGCGAGCGCCGACTCCAGGGCCTGGAGCTTGCGATCCTCGAATCCTTCCGCCCGCGCGTAGAGGCCGTGGCGCACCTCGTGGAGATCCGACGAGATGAGCGCCGCCCCGATACCCTGCTCGATCTCCTCGTCAACGAAGATCGCGCCGCGCGCCCAGAGGTAGGCGACGTGCTTCTCGCCCGGTACGAGGCACCATGTCGACGGATCGGTCACGGGCGGCCTCCGGAGAGATGCATTTCGAGAATCCTCATCGCGCCGGATTCTCCCCGATTCCCGGGGCTTGGTAAATACCTTTTGATTTCATTCGCCGCATCGCCGAGAATCCCCGTGGCATGAACTGGTACCTCTTTCGCAACGAAAGGATCTACGGGCCGTACGAGATCGAGCAGCTCGCCGCGTTCCTGAATCGCGAGGACATCGTCGCGAGGGAGGGGGCTGCATCCTGGACGAGCGCCGGCGATGATCCGATGCTCGATGATCTCTTCAACGGCGCCTACCAGCCCAAGCTCGAGTGGTTCATCACCCGCCAGGGCCTGCCGACCCGCGGCCCTTTCACGCTTTACGCCCTGAAGAAGATCTTCGAGCGGTCGGAGATCGGGCCCGACGACCTCGTGCGCCACGAGACCTGGACCGCCGAAGCCCGCTTCGGGGACACCAAGCTCCACCGGCTCCTCACCACGCCCGGCCTGAGGCTCGACCAGATAACGCCGGACATGATCGACGTCACGCCCCGCCGGAAATCCTCGTCGGCTCCTCCCCCGGCCCCCACGCCCGAGCAGCAAAAGGGGCTCATGGCCCGTCTCCCGAAGGCGAACTTCGAGATCACCCCGACGGTCGCGGTTCTCGCCGCCCTCCTGGTCCTCGGCCCGATCGGCATCTACTACTGGTACACGACCGTCTACATGACCTCCGACGCCCACTTCTACTCGACCCACGGCGGGAAGCCTGAAGGCCCCTGTTGCCCCGGATGCACGGCCGAGACCTACTGCCGGATCTGCTCCGAGCGGCCCGATCTCTGCACGTGCAACGAGCCGGGCGGATGCAAGGTCTACGCCTGCCGCGTCTACCGCATGATGCAGAACCCGGGCGGCACGGGCATGCCGCCTCCCGCCGCGCCGCCCCAGTAAACCGTCCCTTCGCCGCGCGTTCCGGGATAGAATGGTCCGCGAGATGACGCGACCATGAGGGAGCTACTTTCCGAAGACATGCTGGTGCTCTTCGCCATCCTCGCCCTCGGCGCGGGCGTCGGCCAGCTCTCCTTCCGCGGCATATCCCTCGGCCCGGCGGGCGTTCTCTTCGTGGCCCTCGTCATCGGCCATTTCGGCCTGCATTCCCCGAAGGTCGTCACGGAGATGGGCCTTCTGCTCTTCGTCTACGCCGTCGGGCTGGAGGCGGCCCCGGGCTTCTTCCGAACCTTCCGGAGGCACGGGGCGCGCTTCGCCGCCATCGCCCTCGCCGCCGTGACCTCCGGCGCCGTCGCCACCGCCCTCGTCGCCCGCGCTTTCTCGCTCCCGGCGGACCTGGCCGCGGGCCTGTACAACGGCGCTCTCACCTGCACCCCCGCCCTCGCGGCGGCCCTCGACGCGATCGAGAGGGGGGCGGAAGGGTCGGCCGCGAGCATCACGGTCGGATACGGCATCGCCTATCCTTTCAGCATGATCGGGGTCGTCCTCCTGGTGCAGTTCCTGCCGCGCCTGGCGCGGATCGACCTGCGAGCGGCCGAGGCGGCGTGGAAGAAGGAGCAGCAGTTCGAGACGCCCTCCCTCGTCGCCCGCCACTTCCGGCTCGAGAACGCCAACCTCGACGGCGAGCCCCTCCGCGCCGTCATCGCGACCCAGCTGAGCACGGCCGTCATCGCGCGCGTCTACCGGGGCGAGGAGGTACACGCCGCGCTGCCCGATTTCGTCCTCAATACCGGGGATGTCGTCGTGGTCGTCGGCCCCGCCGAGGAACTCGAGAAGATGAGGCTTCTCCTCGGGGAGGAGGTTCCGGCGCGGCCGGCGCTCGGGCGGTCGGGAAACGTCGTCAGCGTGGACGCGGAGGTCACCGAGGAGGCCTTCACCGGGCGCAAGCTCGCGGACCTGCGCATCTGGGACACCTTCGGGATCGTCGTGACGCGCATCCGCCGCTACGGGGTGGAGCTGAACCCCACGGGGCGTGAGACGTTCGAGATGGGGGACATCCTGCGCGTCGTCGGCGAGCGCGTGGCGGTCGACGATTTCGTGAAGCGGGTCGAGGGAGGGGGGCGCAAGGCCGAGGAGACGAACATGCTTCCCTTCCTGCTGGGGCTCTGCTTCGGGATCGTGGCCGGCAACTTCCCGATCCGGCTCCCGTCGGGTTTCGAGGTGCGCTTCGGCGCGGCGGGCGGCGCCTTCCTCGCCTCGCTCGTCGTCGGTCACTTCGGCCGCATCGGGCCCTTCCGACTCCACGTGCCCCCGGCCGCCAAGAACCTCACGCGCTCCCTCGGCCTGATGCTCTTCCTGGCCGGCGTCGGCACCGCGGCTGGCGGCTCGATCGTGGGCGTCGTTCGCGAGCAGGGATTCCGACTGGTCTTCGCGGGCGCCGCGATCTCGCTCGTCACCGTCACCGTCGCGCTGGCGCTCATGATCACGGTTCTGAGGATGAATCCCCTGGCCGCGCTCGGCGGGCTCTGCGCCTGCATGACCAACCCGCCCGGGCTCGCCTCCGCCCAGCAGCTCTCCGAAACGAACCTGCCGACGCTCTCCTACGCGAGCATGTACCCCGTGGCTCTCATCTTCAAGATCATCCTCGCGCAACTCCTCGTGGAGATCCTTCCGCGCGTGATCTGATCCCCGGTGCCGCCGCGCCGGTGGCGGTTCAGAGGAAGAAGTTGATGATGAGGACGATGAGGAGGGTCACGACCGAGGCGACGAGGCCGATCAGAACCCGTTCGCCGTGGCGGCGCCAGAACGTCTCGCCGGCCCCGACGCGCTGCAGCCAGACCTGGGACGTGCGGTGACGGTTGCGGCGCAGGGTGAAGCGGTCCCACCCCAGGAGGACGACGAGCATCGCGCCGGCGGCCAGGGCCAGGGTGTTGCGCTGGGCCGGGGGCAGTTCGCCCACGGTGAAGGCGCCGACGAGGATGGAGAGCATCGCTCCCGAGAGAGCCCCGATGATCGTCGGGCTCTCCAGGATCCGGTCGTGGATCGCCTCGCGGGCCTCCAGGAGGGCGCGGATCTTCTCGAAGGACCGCCGCTGGGCGGGTTCGTCCGCGCCCGCGAAGAGCCGCACCGACTTCTCGTCGATGTCCACGTACGCCAGCGGCTCCACCGTGTGAAGGTAGAGGCTCGTCAGGCACTCCTGGGGGTAGGCGCGCAGTTCGTCGAAGTTGTCGAGGTGGTGCTCGCTGGTGCGGATGTGAACCGGTCCCAGTTCCGCCAGCGCGTTCGCGATCCGCTCGAGGTCGTCCCGAAAGAGGATGACCTCGCCGAACCGGGCGCTCAGGGGTTTGGAGATCTTGCGCATGGATGTCCTGCCGCGCATACCCTACGGCGCGGCCCGGCCGGAGTCAATATGCCGTGGTGCGGTAGACGGGTTGGAAGAGTTTCTTCTGACGGGCGCAGGCCGCCTCGAGCGGGCATTCCGGGCACTGCGGCTCGGATGCCTCGGGGCAGCGCTTCCGCGCCTGGAAGAAGAGGAGGTCGATCGCGGGGTGGGAGAGACCCGAGAGCCGCGACAGTTCCATCATGGCGTCGTACGTCGCGCGCCGCACCGCGTCCTCCTGCTCCTCCGTGAGAAGCCGGCGCCCGTTCAACTGCGCGCGCAGTTCCTCGTCCAGCGGGACGACCATGCCCGATCTCAGCGATGTGCGCTGGATGTGGTAATCGACGACCGGCCCCCATCCCTCCGGGACGCCGCCGTCCGCCGCCCGGAGAAAACGCTCGGGACGGTGTGCCAGCGTCATGCCGAGAAGCATGGCTTTCTTCTGGTACGGGTCCTCCCGGTAGCCCGGCGCCTCGTCGAGGAGACCGAGCAGGTGCTCGAGCGGATCTTGCGCGGCGTTGCAGGCGGCGAGCACGGCCTCGGGAGGGTTCTTCTCGAGAAAAGCCTGGAAGCCGGCCGCGAGTTCGCGGTGCGATTCCGCCATGGGAAGCGGGCAGCGCCCATCGTCGTCGAGGAAATCGGTCAGCACGGGCTTCCCCTCGAGGAGCGCCTTCGTGGCGCTGCGCCAGACGAAGTCCGATCCCTTCAGCTCGACCCCGTCGACGACGCCGGTCATCGAGCCGCTCCAGCGGTCGCCGTCGAGGTTCCAGAAGCCGTACTGGTGCAGGACGACCGTGAAGAAATACTCGGCCGCGCGCGGGTGTCCGACGGGCGGGTAGTACGGCGCCGGGGTCACGAACCTGAAGGGCTCGAACGAACCGCCCTCAAGGGCCCGCGCCACGGCATGGATCCGGTCGAAATCGGGAACGGCCATGCGCGCCCGCGCCTCGCGCGGTGTCTCGGAGAGTTCGAGGCGCGGCGCGCCGAGAAGGGACCTCAAGCCCGCCTCCGCGGCGTCGAGGCGCGCCGCCTCCACGCCGTAGCGCAGGGCCTTTTCGATCGGGCGCCCCTGCGCGAGCGATCCCAGGACCGCCCCGGCGAGTGAACCGAGTTGCGCGGTCGGGTCGGCGACGGTGCCCGTGGCGGCGCGCTCGAGGCGCACGGGCCCGCCGGATACGAGCATGGCCCCCACCGGGCCCATGCCGATGCAGGCCTGCCGGACGTTCGCGGCGACCCAGGTCCAGACGTCTTCGCCGTCGGCGAAACGGCAGGCGTCTTCGAGTGAGAGGAACGCCACGTCGCACTCGCGGAGAGCGGCGAGCGTCGAGACGCGGTCCCGCGCGAAGTCGCCCGGCTCCACCAGTACGCCCACCAGCGGGATTTCCATGTTCGCCCGGACCTTGCGGAGGAAGGCGAGCCGGGAGGAGGGATGGCCGAGCGAGGGAAGAAGCAGGGTGCGGCTGCGGAACCACGACTCCGGGATGTCGTCGGCCGTGACGAGGGTCTCCATCCCCGCGATCGATCGTTCCGCGAGCCGCGAGAGCTCCGCGTCGTACTCGCAGGCGAGTCGACCCGGCTCCCCGGCGACGACCTCGAGCCGCGAGGTGTCGCAGCGCGATCGCAGCAGTGCGAGCGTCGGCTCGAAGACCCCCTCGGGCCAGCGCCCGACGAGAGCCGTCTCCGCGCCCGCGAGGAGCGAACCGAGCGCGGCGTGAAGGGCATACCCGCCGCACTCGTCACCGCGGCGGGCGCCGCCGACCGTCACGACCTCGCGACAGGGGGCTCCGCAGACGATCGTTTCCGGAGCGCGACCGCGGGCGACGACGCTCAGCGGCCGATCGCCTCGCGCCCGCCCATATACGGACGCAGCACCCGCGGAATGATCACCGAACCGTCGGGCTGAAGGTTGTTCTCGAGGATCGCGGCCCAGACGCGCCCGATCGCCACGCCGCTGCCGTTCAGGGTGTGCAGGAAGACCGGCTTCGCGCCCGGCTCCGGGCGGAAGCGGATCCTCATCCGCCGGGCCTGGTAGTCGGCGAAGTTCGAGCAGGAGCTGCACTCGACGTAGCGGTTCGAGGCCGGCATCCAGACCTCGAGGTCGTAGGTCTTGGTGGAGGCGAAGCCGAGGTCGTCGGCCGCGAGGACCACGCGGTGGAAGGGAATCTCCAGGTTCTCCAGGACCGCCTCCGCGTCCCTCGTCAGGCTTTCAAGCTCCTCCATCGACGTCTCGGGGCGGACGAACTTGACCAGTTCCACCTTGTTGAACTGGTGGACCCGGATCACGCCGCGCGTGTCCTTGCCCGCCGCTCCCGCCTCGCGGCGGAAACAGGGCGTCAGCGCGCAATACCGGATCGGCAGTTCCTCGACGATCTCGTCACGGTGGAGGTTCGTCACCGGGACCTCCGCGGTCGGGATGAGGGCGAGCCCGTCCTTTTCGCACGCGAAATACTCGTCCTTGAACTTCGGATATTGCCCGGTCCCGGTCATGGAGGCGATGTTGACGAGGTAGGGCGGTAGGATCTCCTTGTAGCCCCGGGCGAGCGCGGAATCGAGCATGTAGGTGCAGAGGGCGCGCTCCAGGAGAGCGCCGTCGCCGGTGAGCACGTAGAAGCGCGACTGGGCCAGCTTCACCCCGCGCTCGAAGTCGGCCAGGCCGAGCCGGAGCGCGATGTCCCAGTGCGCCTCGGTTCCCGGTTTCGTCGCGCCCACGGCCCGGATCTCGCGGTTGCCCGAGTCCGGCAGGGAGTCGTCCGGCGTGTTCGGGATCTCCAGCATCAGCCCCTCGGCCTCCGCCTCGAGCCCGCGCACCGTCTCGTCGATCCGCGAGATCTCCTCGCCGATCGCGCGGACCGAATCCATGAGCGGCGCCGTCTCGGCGTCGGGGGCCTTCCTGGCCTTGAGGGCCCCGACCTGCTTGGAGGCCGCGTTGCGCTTCGCCTTCAACTCCTCGCCGGCCGTGATGGCCTTGCGACGCTCCTCGTCGAGGGCGACGACGCGGTCGACGGCCTCGAAGGCGCCCCCGCGCCGGGCGAGCCGCCTCTGGACCTCCGCGCGCGCGGCCGGATCTCGGATGAGCTTGATGTCGAGCATGGTCAGACCCCCTTGGCGGGCGCGTCGGCGGCGGCGTTGCGGCGCGCCTGCGCGCAGAAGCGGTTGATGGCATTGATGTAGGCGTTCGCGGAGGCTTCGATGATGTCGGTCGAAGTGCCGCGGCCCGGGACCTTCGTGCCGTTGACGACCGCGATCAGCGAAACCTCGCCCATCGCGTCCTGGCCCCGCGTGATGGCCTTGATCGAGTAGTCCGCGAGCTCGACCGTGAGGCCCGTGATCTTGTCGATGGCGTTGTAGGTCGCGTCGACCGGGCCGTCCCCCGTCGAGGCCTCCCGCACCGGCCCCCGGTCCGTCCTCAGTTCCACCGTCGCCGTCGGGATCGTCTTGTTGCCCGCGGTCACCTGGAGGTAGTCGAGCGAATAGATCTCGGCGAAGCGCGAACCCTCCTCGACGATCGCCTCCAGGTCTTCGTCGAAGATCTCCTTCTTCTTGTCCGCAAGGACCTTGAAGCGCTCGAAGGCCGCGTCGATCTCGCCCTCGTCGAGCGTGTAACCGAGGTCCGCCAGGCGCTGTTTCAGGGCGTGGCGGCCGGAATGCTTGCCGAGGACGAGGTTGGTCTTGGCCACGCCGACCTGCTCGGGCTTCATGATCTCGTACGTGCTCGCGTGCTTGAGCATCCCGTCCTGGTGGATGCCCGATTCGTGCGCGAAGGCGTTCGAGCCGACGATCGCCTTGTTCGGCTGGACCACGAAGCCGGTGATGTGCGAGACGAGGCGCGACGAGCGGTAGATCTCGTCGGTCTTGATGCCCGTCGTCAGGCCGAAGAGCGACTTGCGCACCTCCAGAGCCATCACGACCTCCTCGAGCGAGCAGTTGCCCGCGCGCTCGCCGATCCCGTTGATGGTGCACTCGACCTGCCGGGCGCCGCAGGCGAGGGCGGCCAGGGAATTGGCGACGGCCAGGCCCAGGTCGTTGTGGCAGTGGGTGGAGAGGATGCAGCGGTCGATGTTCTTCACGCGCTCGCGGAGGGCCGCGAAGATCCGGCCGTATTCCGCCGGGATCTGGTATCCGACCGTGTCCGGGATGTTCACCGTCGTCGCCCCCGCCTCGATCACGGCCTCGACGATCTCCACGAGAAAGTCGATCTCCGACCGCCCCGCGTCCTCGGCGCTCCACTCCACGTCTTCCGTGAAGCCCTTCGCGAACTTCACGGCCTTGACGGCCATCGCGAGGACGTCGGCGGGCTTCTTCCTCAGCTTCATCTCCATGTGGATCGGGGAGGTCGCGATGAAGGTGTGGATGCGCTTGCGCTTCGCGGGCGCCACGGCCGTCCCCGCGGCCTCGATATCCTTCTCCGTCGCGCGCGCCAGGCCCGCGACGACCGGACCCTCGACTTCCCGCGCGATGAGGTTCACCGATTCCCAGTCGCCCGGTGAGGAGACCGGGAATCCGGCCTCGATCACGTCGACCTTCAGGCGCGCCAGCTGCCGCCCGACCTCGAGCTTCTCCTTCAGGTTCATGGAGGCGCCCGGGCACTGTTCCCCGTCTCTGAGCGTTGTGTCGAAAATGACGACCCGATTGTCCATAAGCGGCGATTATACGGGGGACGGAGAGGGGACGAAAGAGCGAGAACGACCCATTGAGAACGCGAAGCGCCCCTGCCGAACACCTCGAGCATCCCCCTTGAATTTCATTTCAAACTACTTCAGAATCTTGCGGAGAATCGGTCGACGAGAGGCCGATCAATCTCGGAAGGAGTATCACTATGTCCAAGTGGGGATTCTGGTTATTGGCATTCGCGCTCTGCGCCGTCCTGGCCCCGGTGGTTTCGGCCCAGTCGCCGACATCGACGGTCTCTCCAACGGCCTCCTCGGCTCCGGCCGCCACGTCGGCGCCCGCGGCGGATAGCGACGACGAGGGCGGTGGGGGCGGCATCTTCTCCTGGTGGGGCAATTTCCGTCTTCAGGGCTTGATGAAGACCTACGATATCGACCAGGCGACGGCCGAGAAACTGGCCGAGATCGTCCGGGCGGAAAAGCTCAGGGAGAAGGAACTGCAGGCCGAGGCGAACGTGATCGTCGCCCGAATCGAGATCGCGTTGTCCGAGAACAAGCCGGTCGAGGAGGTCGTTTCCCTGCTCGACCAGCTGCGGGCGAAGAAGAGCGAACTGGGCAACGTCGAATCCGAAACCCTCGTCAAGATCCAGGAACTCATGGGTCCGCAGAAGACGGCGAAATACGTTCTCGCCCAGCGCGGCATGTTCCAGCGCGCGGGGAGCGCCGTGCGCCGCGCCCGCGAGCAGAGGGAAGAGCAACCCGCGGAGACGACTCCGCGCCGCCGCGGCGGCCCGACGGGCTACTGATCATCTGAAGCGCGCCGGCTCCGGGGCAGAAGCCCCGGGGCCGGTTCTCCTACTCCCCGATCCGCATCAGCCTCAGGCTGTTCGTCGACCCCGAGACGTTCGTCGTCGTGCCGTAGACGATGACGATCAGGTCGCCCTTCTTCACCCATCCGCTATCGAGGAGAACCTTGTCCGTCTTGTCCAGGATCTCCTCGGTACTCCAGAACGAAGGCGCCAGAAAGGGACGGACCGCCGGGTAGAGGGCCATGCGGCGCCAGGTCCGCGCGTCGGGCGTGAAGCCGATGATCGGCGTCCGGGCCGAACACTTGGCGGTGACGAGGGCGGAGAGGCCGGACATCGTGAAGACGGCGAGGGCCGCGGCCCCGATCGAATCGGCGGTCGCCGCTGCCGCCTGGCCGAGGATGTCGGCGAAGGGGTGTCCGCTCACCACGCGCATCGGCGGCCCCGGTTCCGGCGCCGGCCGGTTCGCCTCGATCTCGTCGATGATCCGCGCCATCATGCGGACCGTCTCGACCGGGTATCGGCCGACGGCGGTCTCCCCGGAGAGCATGACCGCATCGCTGCCGTCGAGGATCGCGTTGGCGACGTCGGAGGCCTCCGCGCGCGTGGGACGCGGGCTTCCCGTCATCGACTCGAGCATCTGGGTCGCCGTGATCACGATGCGCCCCCGGCTGTCGGCCGCCCGGATGATCCTCTTCTGGATCAGGGGCACCTTCTCCGGGCCGATCTCCACTCCCATGTCCCCGCGCGCGACCATCACCCCGTCGCAGGCGTCGAGGATCGCGTCGAGATTCTCCACGGCCTCCGGTTTCTCGATCTTGGCGACGAGCGGCGTGCCGGGTGACGATGCCTCGATCAGGCGCCTCGCCTCGAGGACGTCGTCCGCGGTGCGGACAAAGGAGACGGCGACGTAATCAACGCCCCGGCCGAGAGCCCAGGCGAGATCGTCGCGGTCCTTGGCGGTCAGGGACGGGGCGGAGACACGGACGCCGGGAAGGTTGATGCCCTTGGAGTCCTTCAGGACGCCGCCGACGACGACGCGCGTCACGACGTCCTCGGCCGTGACCGAGACGACCTCCAGTTCGATCGCACCGTCGTCGAGGAGGATGCGGTTTCCGGTGTGAACGTCGGAGGGGAGGGACGGATAGGTCGTGGAGACGGCGGAGGCGTCGCCGACGATATCACGCGTCGTCAGGGCGAAGGACGCGCCCGCGTCGAGCTTCGCCGAACCGCCTGCGAAACGGCCGGCACGGATCTTCGGGCCGCAGAGATCGGCGAGGATCGCCACGGGTTCGCCGCGCTCCTTCTCGATCTCCCGGATCCAGCCGATCCAGCGCTCCTTCTCCTCTTTCCCGCCGTGGGACATGTTGAGCCGAACCGTGTTCACGCCGGCCGCGACGATGGCGGCGAGACGTTCACGGGAGTCGACGGCGGGGCCCAGCGTGGCGACGATGCGAGTCTGTCTCATGGGGTCATTATCCGTTCGCCGTGCCGGAATGCAACGGGAGTGGAAGAACAGACGGGGTTGTAACTTACAGGGCATGAGACCTCGGACATATTGAATTTTTCAGAAAGAAAAAGGTATAATCTGACCGTTATGCGATTTGAACGGGGGCGTGGAAAGGGCGGTCGCGAAGCGGTCGCGGGCGGGTTCACGCTCGTCGAACTCCTCGTCGTCACCGCCATCATCGGGATCCTGGCGGTCATACTCCTCGCCAACATCAAGCGCTCCATCCGGAAGGCCTACGAGGGCCAGACCTACGCCAATCTCCACCTCTACCGCGTCAATCTCGACATGCATCGGGCCTTCCATGGCCGTTACCCGAGCTGGTTCTACTACAACGGTTGGCTCAACGCCTGGGCGGATCCCCTCGATCCCGCCATGACCTGCTGGACGGGCGATTTGGCCGGCGTGAACGGATGGGGAACGACGAACACCTACATTCGCGACCTCTGGGGCTATAACATCCGCGACTACCCCAAGTCGAAGGTATCGGCCACGGGCAACGAGCTTTTCGACATCGGGCCGATGTTCTTCACCTGCGGCGTCTATCATGCCCCGAGCACGGCCCTGGCCATGGCCAACTATCGCGGTTGGTGGTACTACAGCGGGGCCGCGGAGGCAAAGACCGCCTTTCGCATCAATAACAGCAGTTACTCGACCGAGGGACAGCGGTATTACGAATATTGACCGGTCCGGGGGGGTTGACTTTTCAACGCGTCGCAACCCAATAATCAAGGGATGACGATCCGCAAACGACGCGGCGCGGGAAGCCGGGGCGCGCGCCGCGCATTCACCCTCATCGAGCTTCTCGTCGTCGTCGCCATCATCGGGATCCTCGCCGTCATCGCCCTCTCCAAGATCCAGCGCGCCCTGCGCAAGGCCCGGGAGGGATCGACCATCCAGGGCCTCGCCGCCATCCGCTCCGCCGTCAACATGTACTCGGCGATCTGCGCCTCGCGGGTCCCGGGGCCGGGCGGATCGATTCCGATCCCGGTCTTCCTCTACGACAACGCGGGTCACTGGGACTGGCAGGACCCGGACGACCCTTCGGTCGGTTCCTACATTCATGCGGATTTCAGGCCCTACCTCGAGAACCTGCCGATGATGCTCGTCAGCGGCAACGGCATGAGCTATCCCTCGGGAGAGCCCTTCTGCCGGGGCATCTGGTATTCCAACACCGCCCAGGACTCGCCCTCGGGTCTTCCGGCGTCGCCGGCCCCGACCGGGACGGTCGACAACCGCGGATGGTTCTACCGTCGCACGGACGGCGAGGTCTTCATCAACAACAATTGCCTCTCGACCGACGGCAAGCGCTACTGCGACTACTGAGGGCGCCTACTCCGCGCTCTCGAGCCTCAACGGGTTGAACCGGTTCTTCGCGAAGATGTAC
>CAZWVM010000079.1:0-15254 GCA_964637705.1 uncultured bacterium | reverse complement strand
GCGGGAACAACCAGGTCCTGCGCGTGAACCAGCGCGCCATGGCGCCCTTGGTGGCCCGCGTCACCGACGTTCACGGCAACCCGGTCGAGGGCGTGACGGTCCAGTACAGGATCGTCTCCGAGCCCGAGGGGTCTCTCGGCCAGGGCGTCTCGGCGGACGACGCGACGACCGACGCCTCCGGCCTCTGCGGCGTCCGTTTCCAGGCCGGTCACCTCGGCGGCAGCTACGTCGTTCTCGTCGAGAGCGGCGAGTTGGACGGCTCCCCCTCGAAGTTCGAGATCATCGTGCGGCAGACGATACCGACCCTGCGCGTCACCGGCGTGCGCCTCGAGGGCGCCCCGGACACGGCCTCGCTCCTCGCCGGCTCCAGGATCAAGACCGGTGAGACCTACCTCCTGCCGGACCTCGGCCGCACCTTCCGCGACGAGTTGAAGCGCCTCTACGGCACGGGGCGCTTCGACGACGTGTATGCGGCGATCGAGCAGGGCGAGATCGAGGGCGAGGGCGCGGTCGTCCTGCGCGTGAGGGAGCGCCCGAAGATCGCCTCCCTGAAGATCGTCGGCCTGCGCCGCATCAAGGAGGCCGATATCCGCGGCGTGATGGGGCTTTCCGAGGGCGCCCCCTTCTCGGTGCCCGCCGTCGAGCGCACGCGGTCCGCGATGGAAGACTACCTCGGGAACGAGGGGTATCTTCGCGCGACGGTCACGGTCGAGACCCAGGTCGTCGCGTCCGCGCCGAAGGAGGGAGAGCCGGCCCAGAGCCTCCCGCCCGTCGCCGTCACCTTCCGCGTCTCCGAGAATGACAAGGTGAAGGTCGCGCGGATGAATCTCATCGGCAACAAGTATTTCTCCGACTGGAGCCTGAACTGGCACATGAAGACGGGCGGAGGCCGGGTCTACAAGGAATCGGAGTTCGAGGAGGACCGCCGGAAGATCATCGGGCGGTACGTCGAGCGCGGGTTCCTCTCGGCCACCATGGAGGATCCGGTCATCACGTACGACGACCGCGGCCGGATGATCCTCGACGTCGTCGTCAAGGAGGGCCCCCAGTACAAGATCGGGGAGGTCTCCTTCGTCGGCAACACGGCCGTCTCGTCCGACCAGCTTCTCGGCATGCTCCGCCCGACCCGCGGCAAGACCTTCCGCGCCCGCAAGTTTTTCGAGTCGATGGAGGAGATGAGGCTGGCGACCTCGCGGCACGGCTACGCGGAGTGCCGCATCGTGCCGCAGGAGCGCCTGGACCAGCAGGGCGGGATCGTGGATTTCGTGATCCGCGTCGAGGAGGGGCGGATTCTCTACCTCGAGAACATCATCGTGGAGGGCAACACCAAGACCCGGGAGCGCGTGATCACGCGCGAGATCCACCTGAACCCGGGCGAGGTCTTGAACGGCGAGGAGATCGAGAACGCTCGGAAGAGGCTCGAGGCCCTGCAGTTCTTCGAGCCGGGCTCGGTGCGGATGGATCTCCGCGAGGGCACCAAGCCGGACCAGCGGGTTCTGGCCGTCCGGATGGCGGAAGGGAAGACCGGGCAACTGCAATTCGGCGCCGGTTACTCCAGCGTCGACAAGCTCGTCGGGTTCGTTTCCGTCACCAAGCGCAACTTCGATCCCTTCGATCTCTGGACCTTCACCGGCGCCGGCCAGGAGATCTCCTTCTCGGCCGAGTACGGCGGAAGCAAGAATTCCTTCTCACTCTCGTGGACGGAGCCGTACTGGCGGAACCGCCCGGTCTCCCTGGGGTTCGATCTCTTCAACACCTACCAGGAGCGGGAGGGTTTCGACTGGAGGCGGCGCGGCGGCAGCATCCGGCTCGGGCACCGGCGCGGCCAGTACGGGAGGCTCTCCTACGCCTACCGTGTCGAGCAGGTCGAATTGCTCAAGGTCACGAGCCTGGCGCCGACCGACGTCCAGGCCGAGGTCGGCTGGCCCGGTTCCAGCCGCTACGAGCGCACGACCACGTCCCTGGGCACGACCTACGTGCACGACACGCGCGACGACGTCCAGTTCCCCCTGGGCGGCCATGTCTTCGAACTGGGCAACCAGTTCGCGAGCCGGATTCTCGGGGGCAACGTCTCCTTCGACCGCCCCTCGTTCTCCTATTCCTTCTTCCGCAAGGGGCTCGGGACGAACCACGCCATCGCGCTGCGCGCGCAGTACTCCACGATCACGAACTTCTTCGAGCGCGACAACTCGGTGCCGACGGCGGAGAAGTTCTACCTCGGCGGTTCGAACTCGATCCGCGGCTACCGCGACCGCAGCGTGCAGGTCTACACGCCGACCGGCACGCTGGTGGGCCCGGGCCGCTCCTTCGCGCTCGGCAACATCGAGTACCGGATCCCGTTCACGGACGACAAGAGCATGTCGATGGCCTTCTTCTACGACATCGGGGCGGTCTATGACGGCGAGTGGGAGATCGGCGTGGACGATCTCGTTTCGGGCGTGGGCGCCGGCGTGCGCTTCAACACGCCCCTCGGCCCGATCCGCCTCGACTACGGTTACGGGCTGGACTTCCCGAACAAGAACCGCGGCCAGTTCCATTTCTCGATCGGGCAGACGTTCTGATCGCGGGATGAGATGAGACGAACATGGACCTGAGGGGAAAGAGGATCATCGTCACGGGGGGCGCCGGCTTTCTCGGCTCCTTCGTCGTCGAGGAATTGAAGCGGCGTGAGCCGTCGAAGATCCTCGTTCCGCGCTCGAAGGACTGGGACCTCCGGCGCGAAGACGTCTGCCGCCGGCTCTTCCGCGAGACCACCCCGGATCTCGTCATCCACCTCGCGGCCGTCGTCGGCGGGATCGGCGCCAACCGGGCGAACCCGGGCCGGTTCTTCTACGACAACATGGCGATGGGTCTGCACGTCATCGAGGAGGCGCGGCTGGCCAAGGTCGAGAAGATCGTCGTGGCCGGGACGATCTGCGCCTACCCGTGTCTCACGCCCGTGCCCTTCCGCGAGGAGGAGCTCTGGAACGGCTATCCCGAGTCCACCAACGCTCCCTACGGCATCGCGAAGAAGGCTCTCCTCGTCCAGTGCCAGAGCTACCGGGCCCAGTACGGGACCAACGCCGTCTTCCTCCTGCCCGTCAATCTCTACGGTCCTCGCGACAACTTCGACCTCGAGACCTCGCACGTCATACCGGCCCTGGTGCGGAAATACGTCGAGGCGCGGGAGAGAGGTGACGAGGTCGTCACGGCGTGGGGCACGGGCGCGGCGACGCGCGAGTTCCTGCACGTGCGGGACTGCGCGCGCGGGCTCGTGGCCGCCGCGGAGCGTTACGACGGCGACGAGCCGGTCAACCTCGGCTCGGGTCAGGAGATCTCGATCCGGGATCTCACGATGCTGATCCGGAAGATGGCGCGCTTCAAGGGCCGCGTCGAATGGGATGCGTCGAAACCCGACGGCCAGCCGCGCCGCTGCCTCGACACGTCGCGCGCGAAGAGGCTCTTCGGGTGGAGGGCGGAGATCCCCTTCGAGGAGGGGCTCGCGGAGACGATCGCGTGGTACGAGGAGAACCGGCATGGCCTCAAGTGACTTCGCGCTGACGCGCTCCGAGGACGTTCGTCGTTTCTACGACTCCAACATCGGCAACTCCTCTCTCTTCCGGAAGCGGAACGCCTACTACTTCCGGCAGGTCTCCACGCTCGCCCAGGAACTCGTCGGCCGCGGCCGCTCGGTTCTGGACGTCGGCTGCGGCATGGGCTACTTCCTCGACGACCTCAAGCCCTCCCGCGGCGTTGGCGTCGATTTCGCTCCCGCCGTCGTCGCGGCCGCCCGCGCCTCCTTCCCGCACCTCGAGTTCCGGGCCGCGGACGTGCAGACGGAGCCGATCGAGGGAACCTATGACGCGGTCACCTTCATCAACAGTCTCTGCGACATCGAGGACGTCTGGCGGGCCTTCCGCAACGTCCATGCGAATTGCCGCCCCGACACGCGCCTCGTCATCATCAACTACAACTACCTCTGGGCGCCGATCCTGAAGCTCGGCGAGAAGCTCGGCATGCGCATGCCCCAGTCGAACCTCAACTGGTTCGGCGTCGAGGACGTCTCGAACCTCCTCTCCCTGAACGGGTTCGAGCTGGTCAAGTGGGGCTACGCCTGCCCCCTTCCCGTCGGCATCCCTCTCCTCTCCGATCTCGTCAACCGCGTCGTCGGCGCCCTGCCCTGGATTCACCGCCTCGGGCTCGTCACCTACTTCGTCGCGCGTCCCGCGCCCGGGGGGCTGCGACCGGAGCGGCCCGGCACCGTTTCGGTCATCTGTCCGGTGCGGAACGAGGCGGGGAATATCGAGGCGGCGTGCGAGCGGCTGCCCAAGATGGGGACGCACACCGAGCTGATCTTCGTGGACGGGAATTCCACCGACGGCACACGCGAAAAGATCCAGGAGATGATCGAGAAATACGCGGGGCATCTCGAGATCCGCCTCGTGGACCAGGGGAACGGCAAGGGCAAGGGCGACGCGATGAGGAAGGGCTACGCCGCCGCGCGGAACGACATCTTCATGATCCTCGACGGCGATCTCACCGTGCCCCCGGAGGACCTTCCGAAGTTCTACACGGCGATCGAGGAGGGCCGGGGCGAGTTCATCAACGGCTCGCGCCTCGTCTACGCCATGGAGAGCAAGGCGATGAGACCCCTGAATCTCATCGCCAACAAGTTCTTCGCCCTGGTCTTCTCCTTCCTCCTGGGGCAGACCCTGAAGGACACGCTCTGCGGCACGAAGGTCTTCAGCCGCGCCCACTACGACCGGATCGCGGCGAACCGCGCGTGGTTCGGCGAGTTCGATCCCTTCGGCGACTTCGACCTGCTCTTCGGCGCGGCGCGCCTCAACTTGAAGATCGTCGAGATCCCCATCCGCTATCGCGACCGCCTCTACGGCGACACCAAGATCTCGCGCTTCACCCACGGTCTCTTGCTTCTGAAGATGTGCTGGGTGGCCTTGAAGAGGATCAAGCTGCGCATTCCGGCGTAAGCCGTCCGGCGCCTCAGTTCTTCAGCACGAACCTCACGACGACGCGGCGTTCCTCGGTCTGGCCGGGCCGGGGTTCGTAGATCCACCGCCGGACCGAGGCCTCGGCGAGGCGGTCCAATTCGGCGTAACCGGAGGAGATGGAAAGGCGGACGCGGGAGATGCGGCCGTCCGAGCCGACGGTGACGTAGAACTGCGGCGTGGCCTGGACGCGGTCGCGCTCGGCCCACTCGGGGTACTCCGGCAGGGGCTTGTACAGGATCCGGCGCGGGCCGTAGCCGGGGGAACCGTCCGACGGCGCGTTCGGCTCGCCGCTCGGCCGCGCCGTCTCGACCGGATTCGCGTCGACCATCGGTCCGGCCGAGACCGGATCGGTGTAGGGGCGATGATCGAGGGAGCGGCCGGCCTGGGGCGTCGTGGGGGAGACCGAGAGCGGCCGGCCGGGCACGTCGATGACGCCGCGCGTGAAGCCGCCGGGGGAGGTCGCGGCGGAGGCCAATTCCGGACGCGTTGCGGCGCCGGAGCGCAGGCCGGAGGCCGGGCCGCTCGGCGACTGCGTCAGGGCGCTGCCGGCCGGGTCGGGCCGCGAGGTCCGCTCCATCGGCTGCACAATTCCCTCCGGGCCCTCGGGCATGGTGAGCGAGGCGCGATACGAGCCGGTGCGCGGACGGGGTTCCTCCGCGGCGGCCTCCTCCGGCGCCTGGTTCGCGGACGGCGCGGTGCGGTCCCCGAGGAAGACGCGATTCGGCACCGACGCCACCTCGCGCGGGTCCGGCTGTCCTCTCAGGGGAACTTGCCTCGTCGGCTCCGGCCTCAACTGGTCCGGCTCGACGCGCACGTCCCCGGATTGGGGCACGGCGATGCCGCGGGTGTTCGGGGTGAAGATCTCGTCTCGGGCGTACTGCCGGAAATAGTTCTGCCCCGGGAAGACGCGGTAGTTGACGTCGGGGTAGATGTACTGGACGGAGGCGACCGCGGGTTGGGGCGGAGAGAGGAAGTTGACGAAGAAGAGAAGCCCGTGGATGAAGAGCGAGAGGAGCATCGTGAAGGGGAAGATCGAGTCGTCCCGCTCCAGCGCCGCGCTCCGCACGCCTCGTCTCCTACCGCTCGTTCCCGGTCTTGGAGGGGATCGTCGCGACGTTCAACTGCGAGACGCCGACGGACCGGGCGATGTCGAGCAGCGTGACGACGCGGCCGTGGAAGACGTGCTCGTCGGCGCGGATCAGGAGCGGCTTGCCGCTCTCGGGATCGGGATAGAGCTCCTTCAGCCGGCCCGGGAGGTCGGGAAGAGAGACCTCCTTGCCCTGCACGAAGATCCGGTCGTCGCGCGTCAGTTCGACCACCACCGCCTCGCCCTCGAAGGAGACCGAGGTCGAGGCCTGCGGGAGTTTCACCTCGAGCGAGGTGTGCTGGACGAAGGACGAGGAGAGGAGGAAGAAGAGGAGGAGATTGAAGACGATGTCGATCATCGGGGTCATGTCGATCGTCGGCCGGTCGGAGCCGGCCGGCGTCGAGGCGTATCTAAATCTCATCGCCCCGGCTCGGCTGGTGCTGCAGGTAATGGACGAGCTCGGCCGACGAGTGCTCCATCGCGATCGCGAACTTGCGGATCTCGCTCGTCAGGTACGTGTGCACGATCGTCACCGGGATGGCGACGGCGAGACCGAAGAAGGTCGTGAGCATGGCGGTCCAGATGCCGTTGGCGAGGATGTGGACGTTGACGACGCCGGTGGTGGTCGCGGCGATCGCCGCGAAGGTCATGATCATGCCCTGGATGGTGCCGAGGAGCCCGAGAAGGGTGGAGACGTTGGGGATGACCCCGAGAATGTGCATGCGGCGCTCGAGACGCGGCAGTTCCTCCAGGCTCGCCTGGTCCACCGCGTCGCGCACGGTGTCCGCGTCGCGGTCCTTGTTCTTCAGGATCGCCTTGAGGACATGCGCGACAGGCCCCCGGTCCTCGTCGCAGCGCGCCATCGCCTTGTAGATGAGTTCTTCGGCGAGGAGCGCCTTGATGTCGGCCAGGAGCTTGCGGTGGTCGGTGCGTGCGCGGCGGTAGTGGTAGAGGCGCTCGATGGAGATGGCGGCGGCGAAGATCGAGCAGAGGAGAATGAAGTGCATCACGAAGCCGCCGCGGAAGTAGTAGTCGCCGACGGAGAGAGGCTTGTCGGCGGGGGGCGCGGCCTCGACGGGCGGCGCGGCGGGAACGGCCTCGGGGGCGGGGACCGCCTCCGTCGAAGCCGGGGCGGATGAGGCCGGAGCGGGCGCGGGCTGGGCTGGCGAGGGGAGAGCGAGGAAGGCGAAGGAAAGTCCGATCGCGAGAGCCGCGGCGAGTCGATTCGTCATGATCATTCTCCTCACTTCGAGGCCTGGTAGATCGCGACGCCGGCGGCGGCGCCCACGAGGAGCCAGATCCAGGGGAACTTGCGGCCGTCGTCACGACCGGCTCCGCCGGTGACCGCGGGTTGGTAGGTCGACGCCGCGGCGGGCGCAACCGTGCGCGTCGCGGAGGGAGTTTCCTGGGGCGGCAGACCCGGGTCCGGCGCCGTCCGCGACGGCGCGCCGTACGAGGTCGGCATCGGCGCGGGCTGGGTCGTGCGCGGGGTGCCGACGACGACGGCCGTGTCGACGCGCGTCTCGGACACGGCCGCTCCGGCGCCGGAGAAGGGCACCGCGAGCACCAGGAGGGCGGCGAGAATTCGGGCTGCCATGATCGTTCCTACCTTTCGGTTTGCATCGTGCGGATCAGGGCCTGGGCCTCGTCCGCGACTTCGGGGTATTTATCGGCCGTTTCGGAGAGCACTTTGAGGGCCTCAACCCGTTGATTCAGCCCTTTCAGGGCCGTTCCCAGGAGGATTCCGGCGCGAGCGCGGTGCCGGCTCTCCGCGAAGAGCGGGGACCGGTAGATGTATTCGAGCTGGGTGCGTGCCGGAGCGTACTGCCGGCGCTCCACGTAGATGCCGCCCAGCGCCGTCCGCGCCTCGGCGAGGGCTTCGCCTTCCGAGAGCAGGGGGAGCGCGGCGCGCAGGTAGGAAACCGCTGAATCGACGCGTCCGGCGACCAGGGCCAGGACGCCCAGCCGGACGCGAGCCTCCGCCGCGGCCGGGTCCTCCGGGGCGGCGTCGATGAGCGCGAGAAGACGGGCTGGCGTCGAATCGCCGGCCGGATCGAGAACGGCGAGCCTCAAGGCCGCGCGCCGTCCGAAGAGGGTGCTCGGGAAACCGTCGGCGGCCTGCCGCAGGGCGGCGCGGGCCGCCTCCGTCTCCGCGTCCTCGAGCTTCAATTCCGAGATGCGCACGAGCGCATCCGGGGTGCCGGCGCCGCCGAGGGAAACGACCCTTTCAAAGTTGGACAAGGCGCCCGGAGCGTCGCCGAGCGCGCGGCGGAGGGCGGCGGCCTTCATCAGGGCCTCCTCCTTGCGCCCGAGGGCGGAGAAGGAATCGACCGCGTTCTCGAAGGCCACGGCCGCCTCGGCCGCCTGTCCCATTTCGTCGAGCGCGACGCAGGCGGAGAGTAGCGCCTGCTCGTACGGCTCGCCACCCTTGTGCCAGGCCTCGAGGTAGATCGGGCGGGCCTCCGCGGCCCTCCCGAGAGCGCGCAGGGTTTCGGCCTTGTTGAAGAGCGCATCGAGGGTGAGGTTGGCCTCCTCGGAGTTGAGAACCACGTCGTTGAAGAAGAGGAGAGCGTCGTCGTACTTCTGCAGGCTGTAGGCGGCGTTGCCGGCGCGGAAGAGCGCGGAGGGGCCGATGCCTCCCCCCGGAACCTCGCTGGCGGCGCGGAAGGCCTCGATCGCGCCTTCCATGCGGTTGCGCTGGAAGCGCGCGAACCCGATCCAGTACCAGGCGTCATCGAGCAAGGGGTGCGGCGGCCGCGCGGGGACGGCGGCGACGAAGCGCTTCATCTCGACCTCGGCCGTGTCGAATTCGCCGCGCTGGTAGAAGAGGAGGCCGCGCCGGTAGAGAGCCTCGCGCGCCTCGTCGGTCCCCGGGAACTTCTCGACCACGCGGCCGTACTCCCTCAGGGCCGCGTCGATGTCGTTCTGCGACTCGAGAAGCGCGGCGTTGCCCCGGATCGCGGAGGCCAGGGCGGGCGAGCGACGCGCTTCGAGCTGGCGCAGGAGTTCCTGGTAGCCGGCGGCGTTTCCGGCGATGCGGAGGAGATCGAGCCGCAGGATGAGGATCCGGTCGCGCAGTTCCCGGTCGATGGGCCGCTTCTCCGCGGCCCGCAGGAGCGCATCGGCGGCGGCGTGGTTCCCGCGTTGCATCTCGATCTGGCCCATCAGGTACTCCGCCTCTCCGACGAAGACCGTGTTGAGGCGCTGGACCTCGGAGAGAGCGGCGAGGGCGCGGTCGGGATCGCCCGAGGAGAACTGCAGGAGGCCGGTCGCGTAGCGCGCCTCGGCCGCCACGGTGTCGGAGGCGCCGGACGCCGCGACCTTCTCCCACGTCGTCACGGCGGCGGCGGTGTCGCCGGAGACTTCGAAGAGGGTGGCGGCCTGGCGGAGCGACTCCAGGGCACGGCGGCTCGAGGGAAAGCGCGTCGAGAGGGATGCGAGTTCGAGGGCGCCCGCGGCCGTGTCGCCGGTCTTCACCTGCGCCCAGGACTTCCAGAAGAGGATCTCGTCGGCGTGGGCCAGGGGCGGCTGAGCCTCGAGCGCCCGGCGGTAACGGCGGATCGCCTCCTCGTAGCGGCCTTGCCGGTAGAGGATGTCTCCGATCAGCCCCTCGGCGCGGTTCGCGATCGCCGTCGACGGGTATGACCGACCGACCGCGCTCAGGGCTTCCGCCGCCTCCGCGGCCTTCCCGGCCTGCCACAGGGCGGCTGCGGCCGAGAAGGAGGCCTCGGCCTTGAGCGTCGGAGGGGCCGAATCCGCCGCCCGGCGGAAGAGCGGGATCGCGTCCAAGGGGCGCCCGGTCTTCACGAGGCAGGTGGCCTCATCGTAGAGGGCGGCCGGAACACGCGCATCGGAGGGATGGCGCGCGACGAACTCGCCGTAGGCCGCGCGCGCTTCGGACCAGGCCTGTTGCGCGAAGAGGGCGCGCGCGAGTCCCAACCGTGCCTCCGGTTGTCTCGCGTCGGCCGGGTGCAGTCTCAGGAATTCCCGGTAGGCATCGATGGAATCGGTGTCCCCGACCATCTCGAGGGCCTGCGCCAGGCCATAGCGCGCGTCGGGCAGCGCCACGTCCCGGGGGTAATCTTCGATGAAGGCCCGATAGTAGGCGATGGCGGAACGGGGCATGTTGGCGGCGAGCATCTGCTGGGCGAAAGCGAGGGAACGTTGGGCCTCACGGTTCTGGGCGAAGGCGGGGGCCGGGAGGAGGAGGAAGGCGGAGAGGACAGCCATCGCGAGCCGGTCGCGGAACAAGCGCTTCGTCATCGGGCGGTCTCCTCGTCAGAGTACAATTTGGTCATCATACAGACGGGGATGATACCTGCAAAAAAAGGGCCGCGCTACAGCTTTCAGCCTATTGCAGAAGCTTGCAAAACTCCGACAGGGAGTTTCAAGAAACGCCTTCTTCAGCCTCTTCCCGATTTTGAAAGACGATCTGCCCGTCCTCCGCGGTGACCAGGACCCTTGAGAGGCGACCCTTCCTCAGGATCTCACCGGCCAGGCCGTCCTCGATCTTCTTCTGGATGGCCCGACGCAGTGGACGGGCTCCCATCGCGGGATCGAAACCCTCTTCGACGACGAGCGCAAGGGCCCTTCCGTCCACCTCGATCTCCACCCCGCTGTCGCGCTTGACGCGGTCGGTGAGCCTTGCGACGAGGAGTCCGGCGATCCGCTCGATCTCGGCGCGCGAGAGCGCGCGGAAGACGACGATCTCGTCGAGGCGATTGAGGAACTCGGGCGTGAAGTGGCGCCGCACCTCGTCCATCACCTTGTCGGTCATGCGGTCGTGGTCGTCGCCGGCGTCGTCGTTGCCGAACCCCATGTTCTGGCCCTTGACGATGTCGCGGGCGCCGAGATTCGAGGTGAGGATGATGACGGTGTTGCGGAAGTCGACGGTATGGCCGAGGGAATCGGTGAGTCGGCCGTCGTCGAGGATCTGCAGGAGCGTGTTGAAGACCTCCGGGTGCGCCTTCTCGATCTCGTCGAAGAGCACGACGGAGTAGGGGCGCCGGCGCACGGCCTCGGTCAGGACGCCGCCCTCGTCGTAGCCGACGTAGCCGGGGGGAGCCCCGATGAGGCGCGAGACGGAGTGACGTTCCATGAACTCGCTCATGTCGATCCGCACGAGGGAATCCTCGTTGTCGAAGAGGAACTCGGCGAGCGCGCGGGCCAGTTCGGTCTTGCCGACGCCGGTGGGGCCGAGCAGCAGGAAGGAACCGGTGGGGCGGCGGGGATCCTTGAGCCCGGTGCGGCCGCGGCGGATGGCGTTGGCGACGGCCCGCACGGCCTCCTCCTGGCCCACGAAGCGCCTCGCGATCTCCTCCTCCATTCTCAAGAGCCGCGAGGACTCGTTCTCCTTCAACCGGGTGAGCGCGATCCCGGTCCACCGCGCGATGACCTCGTGGATCGCGTCCGCGTCGACGACCGGGCGCTCGCGGTTCTTCATCGCTTCGATCCGCTCCTTGAGCTTGCGCGCGACGACGTCCTCCTCGGCCTTCAGCGCCGCGCATTCCTCGTAGGCCTCCCGCTCCGCCGCGGCGGTCTTCTTCGCGGCCAGTTCCTCGAGTTGGCGCTCCAGCGCCTCGGCCTCGGGATCGGCCGCGGCGACCTGCCTGAGCTTGACGACGGAGCCGGCCTCGTCCATGAGGTCGATCGCCTTGTCGGGGAGGAAGCGGTCGGAGATGTAGCGGTCGGCGGCGCGCGCGCAGGTCGCGATCGCCTCGTCGGAATACGTCACGCCATGGTGGTCGGCGTAGCGGGGAGCGAGGCCCTTGAGGATGGCGATCGAGGCCTCGACGCCGGGTTCCTCCACCATCACCATCTGGAAGCGCCGCTCAAGCGCCGCGTCGCTTTCGATGTACTTGCGATACTCGTCGAGCGTCGTGGCGCCGATGCACTGGATCTCGCCGCGCGAGAGCGGGGGCTTCAGGATGTTGGCCGCGTCCATGGAGCCCTCGGCGCTGCCGGCGCCCACGAGCAGGTGGACCTCGTCGATGAAGAGGACGACGTTCCCGGCCGTGGTGATCTCCTTCAATATCCTCTTGAGACGATCCTCGAATTCGCCGCGGTACTTCGTTCCGGCGACGATGGAGCCGAGGTCGAGGGTGAGGATGCGCTTCTCCTTCAGGATGTCGGGGACGTTCCCATCATGGATCATCTGCGCGAGCCCCTCGACGACGGCGGTCTTGCCGACGCCGGGATCGCCGATGAGAACGGGGTTGTTCTTGGTGCGCCGCGCCAGGATCTGGATCACGCGCTCGATCTCGGCGTCGCGGCCGATCACGGGATCGAGCTTGCCGGACCGCGCGAGCTCGTTGAGATCGCGCGAGAAGGAGTCGGTGGCGGGGGTGCGGGCCTTGCGCTTCTGGGCCTGGGCGGCGGGAGATGGGGGCGCGCCCGCAGAGGGCGCGTCGTCGGGGGCGTCGCCCGACTGCTGCCGCGTGCGCATCCGGCCGATCTCCTCGCGCAGCTGAGGCGGCTCGACGCCGTGGGAGACGAGGATCTGGGCGGCGACGCCCTCGCCTTCGCCGACGAGCCCGAGGAGGATGTGCTCGCTCCCGATGAAAGGCTCGCCGACGAGCCTCGCCTCGCGCTCCGCGATCGCGAGAACCTCCTTGGCCCGCGGAGTCAAAGGGATCGTCCCCTTGTGCTGGATGCTGCCGCCCGCGGAGATGCTCTCCTCGATCTCCGCCAGGAGCGCGCCGGGATCCACGCCGATCCGCTTCAGGGATTCGATGCCCAGGCCGGTGCCCTCGCGCAGGATCCCGATGAGAATGTGCTCCGTGCCGATATACTCGTGGCCGAGGTGCTGGCTGGCGGCGGCGGCCAGGTCGAGAGCGCGCTTGGCGCGGGGTGTCAGGGGGAGTTTCATCGGGCCATCACCTCGCGCGGATGAGCTTGGCCGGCACGCCGCCGACGACCGTGCCCGGTTCCACGTCCTTCGTGACGACCGCCCCGGCCGCGACGATGGCGTTGTCGCCGATCGTGACACCCCCGAGGATGGAGCAGTTGCCCCCGATCCAGACGTTGGATCCGATGACGACGGGTTTGTAGATCGGTGAGAGATGGTTCATCGGCTCGCCGGGACGGGTGTGATCATGATCGAAGGTCATGACCATGCACTTGGGGCCGATCATGGAATTGTTTCCGATCGTCAAGCCCCCGCGGGCGTCTATGACGGACCCGTAATACATCGAGACGTTGTCGCCGCACTCGAGGGCGTAGGTGTGGGTGAGGATGACTTCGCGGTAGATGAGCGAGAAGCGCCCCATGCGCTTGAATGTGAGTTTGGCGAAGAGCCAACGGAGCCACATGCCTTCGAGCCCGGGGAATCCCCGCAGGATGACCGAGGCGTATTCCTCCAGGAAGAGAACCACGAGCTTCCCGAAGCCATGGTCCTTTGTGAAAAAGCGCTTTAGGCGGCTCATGGGTTCATCATAGGAAGGCAAAGGGTAAAAGGCAAAAGGCAAAAGGTGAAAGGCGAAGCGGAGAGACCTCACGTCTCTGATTCTTTTTTTGCCTTTGGACCTTTCCTTTAGCCATTAAAAAAGAAAACCCTCCCCCCGAGGTTTCGAAGGGGAGGGCCGGCACATTGAACTGAGGTGTGCCTTTGGCAGATCGTCGGCGACGGGGGCGCTTAGCTCAATGAGGTGGAAAGTCCACCGGCTCTTGCCACCCATGCACCGCGACTGCGACTTCTTCCTCGGGAACACTTCTCCGGCGCGGGGGTCGTCAACGAAACCGCGTTCCGCGCCTTCTCCAGCGCGCAACAGGCGGTTCCTCGAACCTGCTCCGCGCTCGCCGTATCGCTAAACGATATATAGTTCCGCGCGCCCCGAAAAATCAACCCCTCGGCAAAAAAAGAAAAAAGAAAAATGGCTTGGGTTCATGTTTGCTAAACCTCGACGTCCCGCGAGGCACCGCAAGGC
The DNA here is from genome assembly GCA_964637705.1 of uncultured bacterium. Lineage (GTDB taxonomy): Bacteria > UBA8481 > UBA8481 > UBA8481 > UBA8481 > CAZWVM01. The sequence continues at coordinate 1,254 of CAZWVM010000079.1, read as the reverse complement.
CTATTGACAGGAGGCGTGTGTCAGGGGTAGTCTTCCCGCTCCTGTGCGGGAGTAGCTCAGGGGTAGAGCACAACCTTGCCAAGGTTGGGGTCGAGGGTTCAAATCCCTTCTCCCGCTCCATAGAAGTCAAAGTGCAAAAGGCAAAAGGCAAAAGGCAAAAAGAAAATCGGGCGTGCGCCGAGACTTTTTGGCTTTTGAATTTTGCCTTTTGCTTTTTGACTTCGCGCCACGGGCGGCGCGTCCGGGCGATTAGCTCAGCGGCAGAGCATCTCCTTTACACGGAGGGGGCCGGGGGTTCAAATCCCTCATCGCCCAGGGCCTCCGGGCGGCAGGTAAATTCGGCGTTCTTCCGCTCAAGGGGGAACCGCGATTCTGTATGGAATCATACGTATGAAAAAGAGGGATTCCATTCCCTGATGATGCTACAATTTCGGGGGGGAGTCGGGAGGTACCGGGTTCTTTGCGCCCACGGCGTTTTGACGGTCAGACGCGTGTCGTATCCTGCGTGTTTCTCGCCCTTCTGGCCGTGGCAATCCCCTCCTTCTCGGCCGTCTCCGACCGAACGGTCACGTCCATCTCCTTCTCTCCCGACAACACCTTCGACAATCGTCTCGGGGCCGCCGGGTCGGATTCCGGAACCTACATCCAGCTGAACGTCTCGGGCGGCGCCGCCGCGGCGAACAACCCGGACAACGAGGGCGGATTCCGGTTCGAGGTGCTCGACGCCTCGGGGAACAAGGTGCGTCGGCTTGAATCCTACGAGGTCGAGGCCAACCCCACGACGCCCGCCATCCGGTGGAACGGCCAGGGCGATTCCATCGGATTCGACACGATGGATTACGGCGCCTACACGCTGCGCGCCTACGCCTCGATGCGCAATCCCGAGGTGACGACCTTCATCAAGGGCACGGGCATCACGATCGATCGTCCCGGCGACATGCATGTAACCTCCGGCGGTGTCCTCTCCTGGACCAACTGCGGCCAGACGCCGGGCTTCTGCCAGGTCTCCCTCGGCGATCCGAATACGCAGAATCCGACCTTCCTCCGGCTCGTGGAGTTCCCCTCCGGCTTCGGCAGTCCGAACACCGATTACGCCTTCGGCATCGTCATGAACTCCTCGAACCAGGTCTTCGTCTCGGACAACCAGAACGGCGGCGTGGCCGGGGTGCGGATCGGAAAATACAACACCACGACGGAAACCTGGGTGGCGATGGCCTGGGCGACGGGCGCGACGACGACCGCGACGGACGACGA
>CAZWVM010000078.1:13593-15321 GCA_964637705.1 uncultured bacterium | reverse complement strand
GCGGGGCGCCGCTACTTCACGCTCGAGCGCGGACTCTTCCAGCTCCACGACGCCGGGGACACGGTCACCGCCGTCGCCCCGACCCTCTTCGCCACCGGCGGCGCCGCCGCCTTCCGGAAGTCGATCTACGAGGAGCTCGGCGGGTTCCAGCGCATCTTCCATCCCCTCTACTGGGAGGACATCGACCTCTGCTACCGCGCCCTTAAGCGCGGGTGGAAGGTCCTCTACGACCCCGCTTGCGTCATGTACCACAAGCACCAGGCGACGATCACGACGCAGTATGGCCGCAAGGAAATCGGGCTCATCACGGCGCGGAACAGTTACCTCTTCTACTGGAAGAACATCACCGACCTGTCGCTCCTCGCCGGGCACGCCGCGTGGAATTTCCTCTACCACCTCCGTGATCTCTTTCTCTTGCGCTTCCGCTTCATCCGCGCGACGATCATGGCAGCCGGGCGGCTGGGGCCGGCGATCGCCCTGCGCCGCGCGGAGGCGCGGGCCGGCCTCAAACGAACCGACCGGGAGATCGAGGAGATGCTCAAGCCATGAAGACGACCGAAACCTGCCTCGTCACCGGCGGCGCCGGGTTCATCGGGTCCCACGTCGCCGACGAACTGCTCCGCATGAAGAAGAAGGTCGTCGTCCTCGACGATCTCTCGGGCGGCTTCCGCGAGAACGTGCCGGCGAAGGCCGAGTTCGTGAAGGGCTCGGTCTCCGACCACCGCCTCGTCGACCGCCTCTTCCGCGAGCGCCGCATCACGCGCGTCTACCACCTCGCGGCCTACGCCGCCGAGAACCTCAGCCACTTCATCAAGCGCTTCAACTACGTGAACAACCTCGTCGGCAGCGTCAACCTCATCAACAACGCCGTGAACCACGGCGTGAAGTGCTTCGTCTTCACCTCCTCCATCGCCGTGTACGGCGACGCGAAACCGCCCTTCTCGGAGACTCAGCGGCCCGTTCCGGCCGACTCGTACGGGATCGCCAAGCTCGCTGTGGAGGATGAGCTGAGGATCACGAAGGAGCTCTTCGGGCTCGACTACGTCATCTTCCGGCCCCACAACGTCTACGGGGAGAGGCAGAACATCGGTGACAAGTACCGCAACGTCGTCGGGATCTTCATGAACCAGGTCCTGCGCGCGGAACCGCTCACCGTCTTCGGGGACGGGTTGCAGGTCCGGGCCTTCACCTACATCCGCGACATCGCGGGCACGATCGCCTTGAGCGGCTTCCGGCCATCGGCCTGGAACCGCGCCTACAACATCGGGTCCGAGACGCGCACGACCGTGAACGAGGTCGCGGAGGAGGTGGCGCGCACGATGGGCGTCCTGCCCGAGATCCGCCACCTGCCGGCGCGGCACGAGGCGAAGTTCGCCTGGAGCCGGCACGAGCTCGCGCGCCGCCATTTCCCCCGCGTGAAGGAGACGCCGCTCGAGCAAGGCATCGCGCGGATGGCCGACTGGGTGCTCGCGCACGGCGCGCGGAAGAGCCGTGATTTCCAGGGAATCGAGATCGAGCGCAACCTGCCGCCATCGTGGAGCCCGAAGAAGAACCGATAAGGTCGTAGCGACGCGGCGCCGCTTCAGGCCCCGTCCAGATCCACCACCGTGCCGTCGGGCAGCAGTCCGAGTCTCCGCCCTCCCACGTCCCCCGCGATCGCTTCGCACTCGCCGTAACCCACCCGGCGCATGTTGTTGTAGAGGATCACGACCGCGTCGAACCGTCCCT
>CAZWVM010000078.1:0-13583 GCA_964637705.1 uncultured bacterium | reverse complement strand
CCCTTCAGGGTCTCACCGAATACCTCGCGGAACCCCTGGCGCGTGAAGAAACCCCGGTCGTAGAGATGCACGGCATTGATGCCCGGCAGCGCGCGCAGGGCCCCCTCGACGGCCGGCTGTCCCACGACCTCGAGGCGATCAAGAGGAAGGACTTTTCTCATGACGCCGGCCCCCAGTTCCATCTGCCACATGCGGTTGGAGCGGAGGACCAGGATCCGCGCCAGGTCGCGACACGCCGGCAGGGTCTCCAGCGTCGCCTTCATCCTCGCCGAAAAGGGTTCGCATCGCACCGCGGCCAGCCCCCGGTCGTAGCAATCGAGCGCGTGCCGGAAGCTCGCCTCGATCTCCTCCTTCGGATACCCCGGATAGGAGACGACCGCGAAGTTGCCGCCGTCGAAGCGGCTCCAGTCCTGCTCGATCAGATACCCCTCGTTGCGCGCCCACTCGAAGAAGGGCGAGCCGGGCAAGGGCGTGTTGATCGAGATCTGGAGGTCCTTCAAGAGCCCTTCTCCCACGAGCCGCCGGATCAGTTCCCCGGTCTTCCGGTCTCCCTCCCGCGAGGATCCCCGCCCGCCGATCGTGAAGGTCGCGTAGACCGATAGGCCGATCTCGCGCGCGATCCGCAGGTTCTCCTCGAGCCTCTCCAGCCGGTGCTTCGGCCCGATCCTCATCCCCTGTGCCGCGCTTTCGTCGGCTGTCTCCACGCCGACACGGATCTTGTAATACCCGGCCGACTTCATCGCCTCCATCATCTCGCGATCGAGCGTCCAGTGTCCGCACATGGCGTTGAATTTCAAGTGGTCGAGACCGGCGGCGCGTATCGCGGAAGTCAGGGAGAGAATGAACTTCTTGTCGACGTTGTGCATTTCCTCGTCGAAGAAGGCCCCCTCCATGCCCGGGTATTTCGCCTTCAGGAGCCTCAGTTCCTCGACGACCGTCTCCGGCCGGCGCACGCGGTGGTTCGAGGCGCCGTAGTAGAGGTTCTGGGCGATGCAGAAGGCGCACATGAGGGGACAGCCGCGCGTGGCGTACATCTGGATCTCGGTGTATTCGCAGTTCGGCTCCCCGGGCGTGGCGTAGTCGATGCGGTGCACGTCGTCGTCCTCCGGGAAGGGCAGGGTGTCGAAGTCCAAGAGCGGCCGCCGCGGATGGGGATAGAGACCCTCGATGGACGAGGTCGGACGACCCTGCAGGAGGTCCAGCACCGTCAGCTCGTACTCGCCCTGGCAGACGTGATCCACGCCCCGGGCCCTGAGATCCTCCGGGTAGGCGCTGGCATGCTGGCCGCAGAAGACGAGCTTCGTGCCGAAGCGGGTCTTGGCCCAGACCGCCAGCGCCAGGTCCTCGTTCAGGGTCCTCGTCGCCGGCTCCATCACCAGCCAGTCCGGCTCGAGTTCCTCCAGTCGCCGACGGTAGGCCGCCTGGTCGTGCTTCGCGAGGCAGCCGTCGACAAACGTCACGCAATGATCCGTGTCGCGCTTCAGGAGACTCGAGAGGTAGGCCAGTTCCCAGGGATAATAGGTGAAAAGATCCTTCGCGTTCGGCACCCCCTGGGACCAGCGGCTGGGCGAGTGCATGAGGCAGTAGCCGTGCGAGTCGACGCCGACCGAGTTCGCGACCACGACGCGTCTCGATTTCATGCGGCGTCCGCCGGAGCCCTCAGATCTTCTCCAGGTCCGACCAGCGGAGCGTCTCGCCCTCGGCCATGTCGCGATTCGCGCGACGCCCGCAGATCTCGTAGACCTCCGAGGCCGACAGTCCTCCCTCCGTCACCGGCCGGACGAATCTCAGGTGCTCGGCCCGCAGAGTCTCCCCTTTCTTCACGGGGATGCGCAGGTAGATGCCTCGCCGTGTCTTCTCCCTGAGCGGCTGCTCCGCCTCGTCCGGGTCCTTCGTGCCGTCCCCGAGGGCCGCCTCGACCGCGCGGACCCGGCGCACCATCTCGCGGAACTCCGCCGGGTCCATCGAACCCTTCTGGTCGGGCCCGGGCAGGTTCTTGTCCACGGTGAAGTGCTTCTCGATCATCACGGCGCCGGCGGCCACGGCCCAAACCGCCGCGTCGGGGCCTTCGGAATGATCCGAGAGACCGACGGGCCGCTCGAAGACCTCCTCCATCGTGCGCAGGGCCCTCAAGTTCAGTTTCTCCGGCGGGGTGGGATAGAGCGAGACGCAGTGCAGGAGCACGATTTCCTCAGCCCCGGCCCGCGAGAGGATCTCGATCCCCCGCGCCGTCTCCTCGATCTCGGAGAGCCCCGTCGAGAGCACCACCGGGCGCCCCGTCGCGGCGACGGCCTCCAGCAGGGTCGGCGTGGTGAGATCCATCGAGGCCACCTTGAGGAAATCGGCGTCGAGATCGTCGAGGACCCTGACCCACCGTTCGTCGAAGGGCGTGGAAGAGAAGAGAATGCCCTTCTCGCGGCAACGCGCGACGACCTGCGCGTGGGCCTCCTCGTCGAGACAGGCCATCTCGAACAGGTCGCGGTAGGAAACCGACGAATGGAGCAGTTCGGAGACCGTGAAGGACTGGAACTTGATCGCGTCCGCGCCGGCCGCGGCCGCCTCGTCCACGAGGCGCAGGGCCAGTTCCACGGAGCCGTTGTGGTTGAAGCCGGCCTCCGCGACGAGAAGCGTCGGTCGCCCGGGAGCGACCTCGCGGTCGCCGATCATGACGGGAGCGATCATCAGGTCCTCATCATAGGAGAAAGACGGGGCCGCGGAAAGACGTCAGAGAAGGAATCCCTCCGACCCCGGATCCCACGCGTCGCGAAGGGCGTCCCCGATCAGGTTGTAGAGGACGATGGTCGCGACGATGAAGAAGCCGGGCAGGAGAAGCCAGGGAGCGAGGAGAATGGCGGAACCGCTCTTGGCGTCGATGAGGAGATTTCCCCACGAGGCGGCCGGCTCCTGGATGCCCAGGCCCAGGAGCGAGAGGGCGCTCTCCCCGAGGATGTAGCCCGGGATCTGCAGCGTCGCCGCGACCACGAGATAGGATGTCGTGTTCGGGAGGATGTATTTCCAGAGGATGCGCACGCGGCCCGCGCCCGCCGCCACCGCCGCCTGCACGAAATCCCTCTCGCGCAGGGAAAGAACCATCCCTCGAACGACGCGCGCCAGGCCCGCCCAGCGGATGGAGGAGAGAACGACGATGATGAGCATGTAGCGTTCCGCGGAATCGAGGTCCTTCGGCAGGACCGCCGCGAGCGTCAGGAGGAGGTAGAGCCCCGGCACCATCATGATCATTTCCGTCACCCTCATGATCAAGGCGTCGACGCGGCCGCCGACGGATCCGGCGAGGCCGCCGAGAAAGGCCCCGATGAGCATCGACAGGGAAACACCGACGAGTCCCACCGAGAGGGAGATACGTCCGCCATGGACGATCCGCGCCCAGAGGTCCCGCCCCAATCGGTCGGTGCCCAGCGGCGCGAAGTTCTCTCCCGAGACGAGCCTCCCGCCGCGCAGCCACAGGAGCGGTCGTCGCCCCTCCTCCCGCCACGTGATCGCGTACGTCACCGGGTCCTGCTCCCTGGCCGTCGCCGCGAAAGAGAGACCGTCGCCCGTCCAGGACGGGATCATCGGCGGATGCGACGCCAGCACCGCGCCGTCCTCGAGGCGCAGGATTTTTTCCGGCGGATTCGTCGCGAAGAAGGGGGCGAAGGCGGCCATCGCGTAGAGGGCGGCGAGCAGGAAGATCGCGGCGCGGGTGAGCCGCGACGAGACGAGGTGAATGAGGATCGGGGAGAGGCCGTTCACACCGAACTCCGGATCCGCGGATCCACGAGCGCGAGGAGAACGTCCGCTGCGAGGTTGCCGGCCACGAGGAGAAGGCTCCCGAAGAGAAGGCTCGCCATGACGACGTGGATGTCCTGCGAGAGCGTCGCCTCGAGGAGAAGTTGCCCCAGGCCCGGCCAGGCCATCACGTTCTCGACGAGCGCCGCGCCCGAGGTGACGAAGGAGAGTTCGAGCGCGAAGATCGTGATCATCGGATTCAACGCGTTGGGCACGGCGTGACGCCAGAGAACCCGGGCGCGGGTGAGCCCCTTGGCCCGCGCCGTTCGCACGTAATCCTTGCCCAGTTCCTCCAGCACGTTCGACCGCATCAGCCTCTGCAGGGCCGCGACCGATCCCACGGTGAGAACGAGGGCCGGCGCCGCGAGGTGCCAGAGGTAATCGGCAACCGCCGCGCCGCCCTCCAGGTCCATCCCGCCCGCCCCTCCCAGGGGGAAGAGCCCCGTGCGGCCGGCCAGGTAGATCGCGAGAAACGCCAGCATGAATTCCGGAACGGCCATGCCGGTGAAGGAACACAGACCCAGCAGCCGGTCCGGCAGTCTTCCCGCCCGACTCGCCGCGAAGACACCGAAGGGAATGGCGATGATCCAGGAGAGAAGGATCGCTGTCAGCGAGAGAACGATGGTGTTGAAGAGGCGGGGCGCGAGAAGCTCCAGGACCGGCACGCGGTAGGCGATGCTCCGGCCGAAATTGCCCGTGAGGATGTTCTTCAGCCAGTAGCCGTACTGCACGACAAACGGGCGGTCCAGGGCGAACTCGGTCCGCAGCTTCGAAAGGGTTTCCCTCGAGACCGTCGGATCCTGCTCCAGTTGCGTGAAGTAGTCCCCCGGCGCCAGTTCCATCATGAGGAAGGCGACGAGGGTGATGCCGAGGAGCAGGGGGACGAAACCGCCGATCCGGCGGAGGACGAGCCCGGTCATCGGGCCGGGGCGGGATGCCGGGCCGTCCGCCTCAATCGACGCTCAGCAGCTCGGCGTTGTGGAGAACCGCGCCCATGGGCGTGGAGCCCAGCGCCGAGGGCTCGAATCCCCGCACCCGGTCGCGCGTCGCGTACAGGGCCGCCGAACTGACGGTGTAGATGAAGGGCAACTCGCGCGAGACGAGACGCTGCATCGCGGAATAGACCTTCCAGCGGCGGTCGCGGTCGAGTTCCTTCACGCCCTGCGCCATCAGGCGCTCGATCTCGCGCTCCCAGGGCTGCACGCCTTCGCGCCACCGCGCGAGGTTCCTCTCGTAGTCGCGCCGCGTCTCGGCGCGAGCGTCCTCCGGCGGCCGACGCGGCTTCTGGTTGAAGGAATGGAGATCCCCCTCGACGCGCCAGACGTTCGAGCCGTTGTGGGGTTCGATCGAGGAGGTGAAGCCGAGGAGACAGGCGTCCCAGTCGAAATCGTGGTCGATCCGGTCCACGAGCGTGTTGAAGGCGATGGCGTTGACGCGCGCGTCGATGCCCAGCCGCTTCAGCCCGTCGCAGATGACCGTCGCCATCCTCACCCGCTCGTTGTTCTCCGCGTTCGTCATGATCGAGAAGGCCACCCGCTCGCCCTGCGCGTCCTCCAGTTCCCCCTCCCCGTTCTTCCGGAAACCCGCTTCGACGAGCATTGAAGCGGCCCGATCCAGGTCGAAGCCGTAACGCGTCACCCCGGAATCGAAGAAGAGCGTGTTGGCGTCGGGGATCGGCGAGTGCTGCTCGAAGGCCAGGCCGTTGAAGATGCCGTCGATCATCGCGCGGCGGTCGACCGCCCACGCGACCGCCTCCCGGAACCGACGGTCCCGGAACCACCGCTTCTTCGCCTCCGACAGGGGCGTCGCCAGGCTCTGGTTGAAGAAGACGAAACTCGTCGAGAAACGCGGTCCCAGGTTGTGGAGCGTGATGCCCTCGGTGTTCTGCGAGAGAACCGGCCAGTCATGGCCCCGGGGGGCGCAGTAATCGGTGCGACCGGCCTTGAACCACTCGATCTCCGCGTCCCGGTCGCTCACCGTCTGCACGACGATCTTTTTGAGCCGCGGCAGTGTCTCCCCCCCGGCGCCCCTCTGCCAGTAGCGCGGATTCGCCTCCAGGACCACCCGCTGCCCCGGCGTGAACTCCGCGATCCGGAAGGCGCCCGTCCCGATCACCTCCCCGGGCGTCGTGTTGATGCCCAGGGCCTGGTTGAAGTCCGCGACGTCGCGGAAGCGGTGCGCCGGTACGATCGGCGCGCCCATGGTGCGAAGGAAGGGAGCGAAGGGCTCGTGCGTGTGGAATGTGACCGTGAAGGAATCGGGCGCGCTCACGATGAAGGACTTCCCGTCCATCTGGAGCAGGTCGGCCATGCCGGAAGCCACCCGCGAATCGAAAATGAGCCCGTTATAGGTGAAGAGGACGTCGTCGGAGGTGAAGGGGGCGCCGTCGGACCACGTGACGTCGCGCCGGAGAAAGAACGTCCAGAGCCGTCCGTCGGCCGAGACGCTCCACGTGTCCGCCAGGGACGGTTCCACCTCGTACGTCTTCGCGTTCGTCCTGACCAGGGACTCGAAGACGAATCCGAGGATGTCGCTCGAGCCGGCGTCCCGCGCCGTCACGGGGTTGAATGTCTTGGGATCCGAGATTTCCGAGACCTTGAGGGTCCCGGAGGACTCAGGTCCCCTGCCCGGACAGGCCGAGAAAAGAATCGTCAGGAGAGCCAGGGCGGAGAAGCGGATGACGGCGGTCGCGGTCTTCATGGCATCACAGCTTACTCTCCGATCTTTTTCTCGCACAAGACAAATGAGGAACGGCGGATTCCTTGTGGATAATGAAAAATGAAAAATCTTGAACGGGCCCGGATCGGCTTTTTTTCCGTCCTGCAAGCCTCTTTAAAATTTTCAACACGATGTGAACGCGTATCCACGTGACGCGAAAAACCGGATCTCAATTTCTTCTTGCGGGAGGAAGTCGCCGGACTATACTCGCACACGGATCCGACGGTCACAGGGGTTTGTGGATTGCCTGTTGATAGGTCAGCGCGATGGGCATGACTGTCATGATATTTCGGGGATGATGCAGGGTCGCCGGATCCCTTTCCTGGGTGGCAACGCCTTCGGGAAGAATCGCAGCTTCTATACTGTAACTGACGTATCCAGAGGCGACCGAAATCCAGTTTGGAATTCGGGACGCCTCGGAGACCGGCGCTCCATCGCCGCGTCTTCTTGACGCAGCATCTCTCGCTCCACACACGTGCTCACCATACTGGAAAAACTGTGGAGTACTGCGCGATGTCAGTGGGAATCTGGGATGCGATTCAGAGGGAACTGAGAACGAAGATCGACGACGAGTCCTTCAAGGGATGGTTCGGCGTCGTGGAAGTCGAGGAGCGCAAGAACACGCTCATCCTCTGGGTGCCGTCCCTTTTCCACAAGGACTGGATCAACCAGCACTACAAGGACGAGATCATCTCCAGCGCCTCGCACTTGAACGGCGAGCCTGTCGAAGTGAGGATTCTCTGCAAGCACGAAGGTGTGCGCCAGAAGCAGCGCATCGGGCCGCCGATCGCGGTGAAACCCGGGCGCCAGGCGCCGAAGGCGCGTCCGTCCGTCTCGCCCGCCGCGGATTTTCTCAATCCGCTCTACACGTTCGATTCCTTCATCGTCGGAACCTCGAACCAGTTCGCGCAAGCGGCCTGCCAGGCCGTCGCGGAGGCTCCGGGGCGCATCTACAACCCGCTTTTCATCTACGGGGGCGTCGGCCTCGGCAAGACGCACCTCATGCAGGCGATCGGGCACCACGTGCTGAGGCAGAATCCCGAGACGAAGGTCATCTACGTCTCCGCGGAGCAGTTCACGAACGAGTTCATCAACTCGCTCAAGGACAGCCGCATGGAGATCTTCCAGAAGAAATACCGCCAGTGCGATCTGCTTCTCATCGACGACATCCAGTTCCTGTCGAACAAGGATCGCAGCCGGGAGGAGTTCTTCCACACCTTCAACGATCTCTACGAGTCGAACCGCCAGCTCGTCGTCTCCTCCGATCGAACCCCGCAGGAGATCCCGCTGGAGGACCGCTTGCGCACGCGCCTCTCGCATGGACTGGTGACCGATATCCAGCCGCCGAACATCGAGACGCGCATCGCCATCCTCCGGAAGAAGGCCGACGACGCGGACATCCTCATCCCCGACGAATGCATCGAGTTCATCGCGACCAAGCTGCGCTCCAGCATCCGCGATCTCGAGGGAGCCCTCATGCGTGTCGGCGCCATGGCGACCTTCACCAACCGCAGCATCAACGTCGCTCTCACCCAGGAGGCGCTCCGCGACCTGATGGAGTCGCACCGTGACACGCGCATCAGCGTGGACCAGATCCAGAAGGCCGTCTCCGAGTATTTCAAGGTCATGCCGCAGGAGTTGAAGGGCAAGAGACGAACCTCCGACGTCACCCTCCCCCGCCAGGTCGCCATGTTCATCTGCCGGGAGATCACGGGGCTCTCGCTGCCCGTCATAGGGATGGAATTCGGAGGGCGGGATCACACGACCGTTCTTCACTCCTGCAAGAAGATCGCGGATCTCATGGAGCGCGACCGGCATATCCAGGCCGTCGTGAGCGAGATCAAGGCGACGTTGCGCTGAGGGGATGACATGTGCGCCTCCTCTTCACGACCGGTGCATAACCCGTTGAATGCGGAACGCATTGTGGAAAGAGTGAAAAGTTGGTCCGCGGTTTGTGCCCCGATCGCTCACAGGCGGAACGCGTGAACGGCATGGACTTCGGTTTTTTCTCAACAGGTTCCACAGGCCGATTACGATGACGATGATTCATATAACGACAGAATGGAATCTTAAGCGGACCGGGAGCGAAGCGGGCGGGAGAGGTTGGGAGTCATGAAAGCGACCATATCGAAGGCGGACTTCATCGCGGCGTTGGGACAGGTGGCCGGCGGATTGCCGCCCCGTTCCTCCAGCATCCAGGCCCTCCAGAACGTGCTCCTCGAGTTTCGTTCCGGCGAGGGGGCCATCCGCGCCACCGCGACGGATCTCGAGGTCGCCATCGTCGTCGACGTGCCCGCGACGGTTCCGGAAGACGGCGCTCTCGCCGTGCCCGGGGCCAAACTTCTCGAGAGCGTGCGCGAAATGCCCGACGGGGAGATCTCGCTCATGGGTGCCGACCGGAACGCCCTCGTCCTGAAGTCCGGCAAGGCGCGCCTCACGCTGCGCGGGATCGGGCGCGAGGAGTATCCCTCGCTCCCGGCCCTGGCGACCGACCGGTCGTTCGATGTCGAGGCGACGGATCTGCGCGAGACGATTCGCCGCACCATCATTGCCGCCTCCCACGACGAGGCTCGCAGTTTCCTGACGGGAGCGTTTCTCGTCCTGGGCGAGAAGAAGGCCCGCTTCGTCGCCACCGACGGTCACCGGCTCGCCTTGAGCGAGTTTTCTCCCTCCGCCCTCGGCAAGAACGCCGCGGGTCCCGGCGTGATCATTCCCGCGCGCATCCTCTCCCTGGTCGCCTCCGCGTTGCCCGCGGAGGGTCGCGTTCGGGTCACGATCGGCGAGACTCATGTCGTCTTCTCGTCCGGTTCCTCGACCTTTTCGAGCCGGCTCATCGCCGAGAAGTTTCCCGATTACCAGAAGATCATTCCCAAGGCCTCGGATCGGAAGATCCAGGTCGGGCGCCAGGAGTTCCTCGACGTCCTGAAGCGGGTCAGCCTCTACACCAACGCGCGCACCTCCGCCGTCCTGCTTTCCGTCAAATCCGACCGTGTCGTCGTTTCCGCGGAGACGCCCGAGTTCGGCGAGGCGCACGACGAGGTCGACGCCCAGGTCACCGGGCCGGCGATGGACATTACCTTCAATGCGCGCTACCTGCAGGACGTCATGAAGGTCCTGACGGGGGAGGAAGTGATCGTCGAACTGGGCGCTAAAATCGCCCCGGCCGTTTTCCAGACCGCCAAGGACAAGGGATACACCTACATCCTGATGCCTCTGCGCGGGTGACCTCCCCGCTCGCCGGGCGTCGCCTCCCGTGAAGATCGATCGCTTGCGCGTTCTCCAGTTTCGCAACCACCATGACACCGTGGTGGCGGCCGCGGGCGCCCCGCTCGTTCTTCTCGAGGGTCCCAACGGCGCCGGCAAGACGAGCCTCCTGGAGGCCGTTCATCTCCTGGCGACCGGCGTCGGTCTGAAGACGCGCCGCGATTCCGAGTTCGTGCGGTTCGGCGCCGACGGCTATCGCGTCGAGATACGCTTTGCCGACGGCAGGGATCTCGCGTTGCGCTACCGCGAGGAAGAGGGGCGCACGGCGTTCGCCGACGGGACCGAGCTCCCCCGCTGGACGGATCTTGTCGGCCGGATGCGTCTTGTTTCCCTCGATCCCTCCGACCTCGATCTCGTGGCGGGGGGACCGGCCGAGCGGCGGCGGTTCCTGGATATCATGCTGAGCCAGGACGACCGCCGTTACTTCGACGCCTTGAGGCGTTACCGCCGCGCCTTGCGCCAGGTCGGGTCCCTGCCCGTCGGACGCGCCCGCGTGGCCGGTTCCTTTCATCGTATTCTCGAGGAGGAGATGCCTGCGATCTTCGCGGCGCGGGCCGCCGCGGTGGAACGGCTCGGACGTCATCTTTCCGCGCTCCTCGGAGAAGCGGGCCTGCCGGGAATGCTGCGCCTCGAGTATCGGCCGGCCGCGCCGAAGGAGGCGCCTTCGCCGGACTGGCGGGCCGTCGCGGCGCTCTGCGTATCGGAGGGAAGAAAGCTCGAGGCGGCGGGGATTCCCAATCCGTTCGGTCCCGTGCGCGACGAGGTCTTGATCGTGCGCGACGGCGTTTCCCTCCGGCGCTTCGGATCCCAGGGGCAGAAACGCGTCGCTTGTCTTCTCCTCCGTCTTGCGGAGCATCGTTTTCTCTCGGAGGGCGGCGCCGAGGCCTTGATCCTCGTGGATGACGTCCTGGGGGAATTGGATCGCTCCGTCGTGACGGCCCTTCTCGGCCTTCTCAAGGCAGGCCGGGGGCAGGTTTGGATCGCGGGAACCGACATTTCGACCTATGAAGAACTCTGGCCAAACCGGGCGTTTTTTGGTATAAGAAGCGGATCACTGCAAGGAGCCGAAACGCTTTGACATCCGCTGAAAACTATACAGCCGATGCGATCACGGTATTGGAGGGACTCGAGGCGGTACGCCGTCGTCCCGCCATGTATATCGGGTCCACCGGGCCTCGAGGTCTTCATCATCTCGTCTACGAGGTCGTCGACAATTCGATCGACGAGGCGATGGCCGGCCATTGCGACAAGATCGTCGTCACGATCCACGCGGATAACACGGTCACGGTGGAGGACAACGGCCGCGGGATTCCCGTCGACCTCCATCCGCAGCTCAAGCGTCCGGCGCTCGAGATCGTCATGACGAAGCTCCACGCCGGAGGCAAGTTCGATCACGAGGCCTACAAGGTCTCGGGCGGTCTCCACGGCGTCGGCGTCTCCTGCGTGAATGCCCTTTCCGAGTGGCTCGAGGTCGAGGTGTATCGCGGCGGGAAGACCTGGGTGCAGAAGTACAAGCGCGGCGTGCCGGCCCACGACGTGAAGGAATCCGGCGCCTCCAAGAAGCGCGGCACGCGCGTGACGTTTTTGGCAGACAAGGAGATCTTCAAGAACATCGACTATTCCACCGAGACGCTCATGACGCGCTTGCGCGAGCTGGCCTTCCTCAACCGCGGCCTCATGATCGTGATGGTCGACGAGCGGAACGGTCAGAACTTCGAGTTCCACCAGAAGGGCGGCATCGACGATTTCGTCAAGTACCTGAACGAAAACGAGACGGTCCTGCACAACAAGGTCATCCATCTCGAGGGCAACGCCGAGAACGTCGTCGTCGAGGCCTCGATCCAGTACAACCTCGCCTACAGCGAGAACGTCTTCTCCTTCGCCAACAATATCAACACCCACGAGGGCGGCACGCACCTCGTCGGTTTCCGCAAGGCCCTGTCCGGCACCATCAACCGTTATGCCCGGAAGAACGACTTCTTCAAGAAGGAGGGGTTCTCTCTCCAGGGAGAGGACATCCGCGAAGGGCTGACCGCCGTCGTCTCGGTCAAGGTCCCGGATCCCCAGTTCGAGGGTCAGACCAAGACCAAGCTCGGGAACAACGAGGTCTCGGGCATCGTCGAGGGGATCGTCAACGAGCAGTTGAGTTCGTTCCTCGAGGAGAATCCTCCCGTCGCGCGCAAGATCATCGAGAAGGGCGTCGCCGCCGCGCAGGCGCGCGAGGCCGCGAAGAAGGCCAAGGAACTGGTGCGCCGCAAGAGCGCATTGGAATCGGGCGGTCTTCCCGGCAAGCTCGCCGACTGCTCCGCGCGCGACCCGCAGCACTGCGAGGTCTACATCGTGGAGGGAGACTCGGCCGGAGGCTCGGCCAAGCAGGGCCGCGACCGCCGCTTCCAGGCGATTCTGCCCCTCCGGGGCAAGATTTTGAACGTCGAGAAGTCCCGCATGGACAAGATGCTCTCCAACGAGGAGATCCGCACCCTGATCACCGCGATCGGCACCGGCATCGGCGAGGACGACTTCGACATCGAGGGGCTTCGCTACCACAAGGTCATCATCATGACCGACGCCGACGTGGACGGAGCCCACATCCGCACGCTCCTTCTCACCTTCTTCTACCGCCAGATGAAGGAGCTGATCGAACGCGGTCACGTCTTCATCGCCCAGCCTCCGCTCTACCGCGTCCACAAGGGCAAGGAGGAGCACTACGTCTACACGGAGGAGGACGTCGAGAAGAAGCTGAAGCAGATGGGGAACGGGGCCCGCGTCACCCGCTACAAGGGCCTCGGCGAGATGAATCCCGAGCAGCTCTGGAAGACGACCATGGACCCGGCCAAGCGCGTCCTCCTGCAGGTCCACATCGATTCGGACACGGAGGCCCACAAGCTCTTCTCGATGCTCATGGGCGACCTCGTCGAGCCCCGGCGCGATTTCATCGAGCGCCATGCCGCCGACGTGAAGAACCTGGACGTCTGACATGAACGACCGCGAGATCATCGAGACAAGCTACATCGAGGACGAGCTCAAGGACTCGTACATCGACTACGCGATGTCGGTCATCGTGGGGCGCGCCCTGCCCGACGTCCGCGACGGCCTGAAGCCCGTTCACCGCCGGATCCTGCATGCCATGAACGAGGTGAACCTGACACACGAGCGGCCCTACAAGAAGTCGGCCACGGTCGTCGGCGAGGTGCTGGGCAAGTACCATCCGCACGGGGATGCGGCCGTCTACGACACCATGGTCCGCATGGTCCAGGATTTCTCTCTCCGGTACCCCCTGATCGACGGCCAGGGCAACTTCGGCTCCGTCGACGGCGATTCGGCGGCCGCCTACCGCTATACCGAGGTCAAGCTCAAGAAGATCTCCTCCGAGCTCCTCCAGGACATCGACAAGGAGACCATCAAGTTCATCCCGAACTTCGACGGCAGCCAGCAGGAGCCGACGGTGCTACCGGCCAAGCTCCCCAACCTCCTCTTGAACGGTTCCACCGGCATCGCGGTCGGCATGGCCACCAACATCCCTCCGCACAACCTCGGCGAACTGGTCGACGCGGTGGTCCTCCTCATCGAGAAGCCCGACGCGACCGTCGACGATATCCTGAAGGTGATGCCCGGGCCCGACTTCCCGACTGGCGGCATCATCTTCGGCCGCGCCGGGATCCGCGAGGCCTACGAGACGGGGCGCGGGCGGATCCAGGTCGGCGCCGTCGCGGGCGTCGAGGAGTCCGACGGGCGCGAGGCGATCATCGTGACCGAGCTTCCCTACCAGGTGAACAAGGCCCAGCTCCTCATGAAGATCGCCGAGCTGGTGAAGG
>CAZWVM010000077.1:0-15403 GCA_964637705.1 uncultured bacterium | reverse complement strand
CCCTTCACGCCCTTCTCGAAGCGGATCGATCCCGCGTGGCTCGTGATCTCCGCGCCCTCGACGTTTCCGAGGATCCGGATGTCGCCGTTGGCGGCCACCTTGAATCCCTCCGCCACGTTGCCGCGGATCTCGCAGTGGCCGATGCAATGGATGTTGCCGGTGGACATGTCGACGGATTTCTTGAGGACGAAGGTTTCGTCGACGCGGATCTCGTTTCGGCCGAGCCCCGTCGATTCGACGACGAGGTGGCCGTCGATGAGGGAGACGAGCTGCGTCCCGTCGGGCGTCACGGCCGTGTTGCGGCCGGCCGCGAACTGAGGGTCCTTGACCTCGGGAGGATAAAGCGGGGCGCCCTTGACGGACATTCCCGGCCGGCCCGGCAGGGGAGGTTCCTTCTCCGCGAGCACCTGCCCCTTGATGACGTTGCGGACGAGCTGCATATCGCGGTAGTCGACGCGACCGTCGGGCAGGAGCTTCGGCGCGCCCGTGCTGCCTGGCGCCTCGCGCAGGCGGATGACCCCGTCGCAACCCGGCTTGGGGGGCTCCCCGCGGGCCACGATCGTGCGCGCGCCCGGCGGCGAGACCTCGGCCAGCCTCAAAGCCTCCTCGTCGATCCCGCATTTCACGCCGGCGTCGGCCAGCGCCTGCCGGAGGTCCTCGACGGACGGAGCGGGGAGGCCCTCGACGGCGAGCACCGTGCAGGCGGCCGACATGCCGTCGGCGGAGATATCGACGCGGATGGAGCGGTTACTGGCCAAGCATCCTCCGTCCCGCCTCTTCGAGCTCCTTCAGGGTGCCCTCGCGCCCCTCGATGTAGAGGCGAACGACCGGTTCCGTTCCCGAGAAACGGGTCATGATCCAGGAGCCGTCCTCCAGGAGGAACTTCACCCCGTCGACCTCGTTGCGCGAGACGACCTTGCGGCCGGCCAGCGTCTGCGGCCGCTCCGCGACGCGCGCGAGGAGATCGGCGCGCGTCGAGGGGTCGTAGTGGACGTTGATGCGGTCGGAGGCGATGCGGCCCGTGCGATCCCGGAGATCCTCGAGGATCGCGCCGAGGGGCATCTTCTTCCGCGCCACCATCTCCGCGGCCAGGAGACACGCCAAAACGCCGTCCTTCTCCGGCACGTGACCGCGGATCGTCAGTCCGCCCGACTCCTCGCCGCCGATCACGAAGTCGCCCGGCGCCTTCTCCATCTCGGCCGCGATCCACTTGAACCCGACCGGGACCTCCACCACGCGGCACCCGTGCAGCTTCGCGACCGCGTCGACGAAGTGGCTCGTCGCCACGGTGCGCACGACGACGCCCTTCCAGTTCCGGCTTTCGACGAGGTGATCGAGGAGAAGGGCCAGCATCTCGTTCGCGTTCGGCGCGACGCCGGAACGGCCGAAGACGCCGAAACGGTCCGCGTCACCGTCGGTGGCCAGCCCGAGATCGAACCCCTCGGCATCGAGCCGCGTCGTGAAATCGCGGACGTAGGCCGGGGCCGGTTCCGGCGGGAAGCCGCCGAAGCGCGGGTCGGGCCTGTCGTTCATCACTGAGACCGGGCAACCGGCCTCCCGGAGCAGGCTGTCGAGGTAATCGCGCGAGGTCCCGTAGAGGCAATTGCAGAGGATCTTCAATCCCGACTTGCGGATCGAGTCGAGGTCCACGATCTCCCGGATGCGCGCCTTGTAGTCCGCCCGCGGGTCGACCCGCTCGCGGGGGGCCTCCCCGAGCGGGATCTCCCGCCCATCGGCCTGCAGGGCCGCGATGCGCTTCTCGAGGGCCTTGGTGAGCTCCTTGGAGGCGGGACCGCCGTTGGAAGGGGAGAACTTCAAACCCTGGTAGGGGCTGGGATTGTGGCTTGCCGTGAAGTTGATGCCCCCGGAGGCCCGGCGGCGGATGATCTCGTAGGCGATGACCGGCGTCGGGGCGTCACGGTCGGTGACGAGCGAGGCGACGCCGGCGCCCGAGAGGACGCGCGCCGCGTGGAGCGCGAAGGCTTCGCCGAGGAAGCGCGTGTCGTGCGAGACGACGACCGGCGCCGGTTGCGGCGAGGATGATTTCAACTCGTCCGCGATGGCCCGGACGACGAGCGATACGTTGGGAAAGGTGAATTCGTCGGCCAGGAGAGCCCTCCAACCCGACGTGCCGAAGGCGATAGGCGTGACATGAGCCATGATTCCGCTGTCTCCCCGAAGAAGAGTCGTGGACCGGCTCCCCGTGCCCAGCGCCGCGGCGAACCGGCCACCGGCTCAAGTGTGCGTGGAAACGGCGGGGGATTCAACGAGAAAAGGGAGCGGAAAAGGGAGCGGGCCCGTCTCGGAGCGGGCCGGGATGGAGGACGACTTCAGGCGATCTCGAGGAGGCTCCGCTCGAGGCGGTGGAACGACCGCCACCCCTTCTCTTCCAGCACGCCCGAATCCTCGATCCTCACCCCGCCCCACTCCGGGATGTAGGCCCCGGGTTCGACGGTGAAGACCATTCCCGGTTCCAACCGCTCCGCGACGTCCGGGGAGAGCCTCGGTTCCTCGTGCACCTCCACGCCGATGCCGTGACCCAGCCCGTGACCGAAGTGGGCGCCGAGCCCGGCCGCGTCGAGGACGCCGGCCGCGAGGTTGTGGGCGTCGCCCCCGGTCATGCCGGGGCGAATCCCCCGGGCCGCGGTGCGGTTGGCCAGATGAACGGCCTGGTGAACCTCGCGCATCCGCGCATCGGCGGGGCCGGCCGAGACGGTGCGGGTCATGTCGGAGACATAACCGTCGAGGTTCACCCCGATGTCGATGACGACGAACTCGCCCTTCCGGATCTCGCGCCGCGAGGAGACGCCGTGGGGCAGGGCGGAGCGGGGACCGGAGGCGATGATCGGCTCGAAGGGGAGGGGGCGCGCCGTGGCCCGGCGCGCCATCGCCTCGAACGCGATCGCGACCTCGAGCTCGGTTCTCCCCGGCCGCACCTCCTCGATCGTCCTTCTCATCAGTTCCTCGAGAAGCTCGGCCGCCGCCTCGAGCTTGTGGATCTCGGTCTCGTCCTTCACGACGCGCACCGGCTCGACGAGGCTTTTGACGGGCTCCCAGGACACGGTCTCCTGCCCGTCGCCGCCCGCGGCTCGCAACCGGTCCCACATCTCGAGCGAGACGTGCTGGGCCTCGACCGCGCAGCGCCGCGCCCCCCGAATCCATGACCTCACGTGCCGGTCGAACGGCGCCTCCCTCAACGTCACTTCGCAGCCGCATTCCGTCCGCGCCTGCTCGATGTAGCGGAAATCAACGACGAGGTGATCGCCCCGGGGGGTGATGAGGAAGAGGCCCGAGGAGCCGGTGAAACCGGAAAGGTAGCGGACGTTGACGATGTGGGAGACGAGCGCGGCGTCCCGGTCGCCGAGACGGGCGCGGACGGACCGGACCCGCGCCTCGAAGGGAGTGGTGCCGCTCATCGAGCCGCTCCGAAGAAGACCCAGGCGGCGCCGATGGCGAGGAAGGGGCCGAAGGGGATGTAGGAGCGCCGACCGGCGCGGCCGGCCAGCAGGAGGATGATGGCGGCGAGTCCCCCGAGGATCGCGCCGCCGAAGAAGGTCTTGAGCGCGCCGGCCGGTCCGAACCAGGCCCCGACGAAGGCCATGAACTTCACGTCGCCGAATCCCATCGCCTCCTGGCCGTATGCCGCCTGCCCCGCCACGCGCACGATCCAGACCAACCCTCCGCCGACGAGCCATCCGAGGAGGGAGTAGGCCAGGCTCACGGACGGGGGCATGGCCGCGGTCGCGCCGAGGGAGAGAGGGCCGGGGATGAGGGAGAAGAACTCCGAGGGAAGGATGAAGCCGGCGAAGGGCGCGGCGAAAAACCCGGCCGCGGCAAAGGGCAGCGTGATCTCGTCGGGCAGGATCCGGTAGTCGTAGTCGATCCAGAAGCAGACGATGAGGGCCCAGAGAAATGCGCAGGCGGCCACGAGCGCGAAACCGTCGTGGAGCAGAGCGGCGGTTCCGAAGCCCGCTCCCGCCAACAGTTCGATGGCGGGATAGCGCGGCGAAATGGGGCCTCGGCAGGCGCGGCAGCGGCCCATGAGAGCGATCCACGAAAGGACCGGGATGTTGTCATGCCAACGGATGACGGTACGGCAGTGCGGGCAGCGCGACCGGCCGCGCGCGACGCTCTCCTCGAGCGGCCAGCGATGGATGCACGCATTCGCGAAGGATCCGAAGAGGAGGCCGGCGACCGCGGCGAGCACGAAGCGGGGGCTCGCGAAGAGAATCCAGACCAGGGACGGATCGGACACGACGTCGGTGAGAATGCGCCCCATCCCGGCCCCGTCCGGCGTGGCGGAAATCAGGAGGAGGTCGAGGTTTCGACGGGATCGGCCGCGGTGTTGCGAGCGGCCTGGAGGGCGCTCTCAAAGGCCTTGCGCGCCTCTTCGACCGTCGGCTGGATGTCGAAGATGCGCGATGCGCCCATGACGTCGAAGACGCGGCGGATGTCCGGGCTCAGTTCCACGATCTTGATGTCGCCGCCGTGCAGGCGCACGCGCCTCAGGCGGCCGATGAGAATGCCGAGAGCCGTGGAATTGATCTGGGCGACCTTTTCGAAGCGGATGATGAGGTGGACCTTGTTTTCCTGAACGAGGTCGTTGATGACCTCACGGATCTTGGTGACGAGGAAGGCGTCAACGCGGCCTTCCACGTCGATGACTACGACCCCCCCTTCGTCGTGAGTTTCAACGCGAAATTCAGTCATTCAGTCCCACACGTCCTGTGTGACAGGGTATGAAGTGTTTATAAAACAGAGCGACGGCCATGTCAATCGTGTTTCTTGAGTTGTGTCAATGGCGGGAGTCAAAGCGCTTCCGTCGCGCGACGGATGATGCCGAGGAGATCCGAACTGTAGCGCCGAGAGCGGTTTATGCCGAAGTAAGGGATTCCATCGAGCTCGGAGCAGGTCGAGGGCAGGAGATGGATCAGGGCCTCCACGAGGTGGTTCGGGAGCACCGCTCCCGGAGGAACGCCGCGCTCCCTGGCCTTTTCGTTCCGCCACGCCTTGAGATCGGACTCCAACGCCTCCCGGCGCGCCTTGTTCAAGCGGCTCGGTTCCCCTCTCGGCTTTTTCGGCGGCCGGGAACGCTCCGGTCTTCCTTCTTCGCGCGCGGCCCGGAATTCCTTCTGGATCGTCCTCACGAAGGGCCTCAACCCGGGGCGCGTGAAGAAACGGATCCGGGCGATATCCTCGGCTTCCCGGACGGCCGCCGCCTCGATGAGCACACCGTCCGGGATCGTCTTGAACGGCGGCCGATCCCAACGCCGGGCGATCTCGTCACGGAGGCGGAAGAGGCGCTTCAGGAAGGCAAGCTCGTGGTCCCCGAGGTTCTCGATGCCCTTCATGCGCCAGAAGGAATCCGGGTCGAACTCGGCCTGCAGAGCGGCCGTCTCCTCGACCCGACGGCTCTCCAACTCGGCCTCCTCGAGAAGGTCCTTCTCCTCGAGTTCCCTTCGGAGGATGTCGTGCAGGGGCAGGAGATACGTGACGTCATGGCGGAGGTAATCGAGCTCGTCGGGCTTCAGGGGGCGCTCGGCCCAGTTCTTCTTCTGCAGCTTCTTCGAGAGGACGACGCCGAAATGGCGTTCCACGAGGTCGGAGAGGCTGATGCGGTCGTAGGAGAGCAACTGGGCGGCGACGTAGGTGTCGAAGACGCCACCGATGCCCCGGCTGAAATCCTCCTTCAGGCTCGAGATGTCATGGCTCGATCCGTGAAGGATCTTGGCGGGCGCGGGGGCGGCGAGGAGATCGATGACGGGTTCGAGTTCCTTGCGGGGGTGGGGAAAGGCGACTACGTCGAGAAGCCAGACGGATTCGCCGTCGGAGAACTGGATGATGCAGACGCGGGAGCGGTAGGCATGGAGGCCGTTCGTTTCCGTGTCGACCGCGATCCGGGTTGCACGAGAGAGTCTGGCGCAGAGGGTGTCGAGCTGGGAGGAGTGTTCGATCAGCATCGACTAGGGGCGCGGGGTCTCGCGATAGACGGCGATCGAGGTCGGGGTCTCGTGGAACCTGACCTCGACGACCGGCAGGCCCTGTCGGCGCGCGTAGTCGTGAAGGAAGCGCGCCAGAGCCTCCGCCGTGGGGTTCTCGTCCATCAGGAAGAGAGGTTCCCCCCGGGCGGCCAGTTCCTCGACCAGGGGATCGTCACGGCGCAGGAGCATCTTGTGGTCCCAGTTCTCCTCGATGAAATCGCGGACGATGCTCTTGATGTCTCCGAAATCGACCACCATGCCGCAGCCGTTCAGGGTCTCGGCGGCGCAGACGATCTCGACGCGGCCGTTGTGGCCGTGGGGATGGGCGCACCGCCCCTCATAATCGAGGAGCCGGTGCCCGTAGCAGAAATCCATTTGTTTGATGGCATACCACACGCATAGAATTCTACAGGCGGCGGTCGCCCGTGAAAAGCGAGGATATGGCGTGAACGAGAACCGGTATCACCTGCTCGGCATCGGCGGGTCGGGCATGCTGCCCCTGGCCCTGCTCCTGGGCGGATCGGGTCGCGTCGTCTCGGGATCGGACCGTTCCTTCGATCGCGATCCCGGCGACGAGCGCGCTTCCTTCCTGCGCGAGGCGGGTGTCGCGCTGGGAGCGCAGGGGTCGGGGGGCGGGCGCGGGGCGGTCGTCGTCGTCTCGACCGCGATCGAACCGGACCACCCCGACCTCGCCGGCGCCCTGCGGGTCGTTCACCGCTCCGAGGCGCTCCGTGATCTTGTCACAGAGAGGGATTCCCCTTCCTCTCCCGCGACCATCATGGTCGCCGGATCGAGCGGAAAGACGACGACCACCTCCATGATCGCCTGGATCCTGCAAAAGACGGGGAGAGACCCGCTGATCTACGTCGGCGGCGAGATCGAGGGATTGGCGCCGCGCGGCGCGCGCATCGGGCGCGGGACGGCGGTCCTTGAGATCGACGAGTCGGACGGATCGATCGAGCGTTTCACGCCGGACTGCGCGGTCGTCACGAGCGTCTCCGAGGATCACAAGCCGCTGCCGGAGATCGAGAGGATGCTCCGTGATTTTCTCGGCCGGGCGCGCTCCGGCATCGTCTCGGCCCAGGCGTCCCGCCTCTCGTCCACGACCGCCGTCGCCCCTTCGCTCGATCGCCCGGCGACCCGGCTCTTCGGGCGATTCAACCGCGTCAACGAGGCCCTGGCCGTCTGCGCCGCGGCCCGGGCCGGGATCAAGGCCGGTGAAGCCCTGGAGGCGCTGGCCTCCTTCCCGGGTGTCGCGCGCCGCCTCCAGGTGCTTTACGACGACGGCCGCCGTCTCGTCGTGGATGACTTCGCTCACAATCCCGAGAAGATCGAGGCCTCGCTCGAGGCGCTTCGCGAGAAGTCCGCGCGGAGATTCGTCATCTTTCAGCCCCATGGTTACGGACCGACCCGCATGCACCGGGTTTCCTTCGCCCGGGTCTTTTCAGAGAGCCTTGGGGCCGATGATGTCCTATGCCTCCTCCCGATCTTCGACGCGGGGGGCACGGCGGATCGCAGCGTCCGGTCGGAGGACCTCGGCGCGATCGTCAAGGGCCCCCGGGTCGAGTGCGCGGCGGACGCCGAGGCGGCCCGGTCCCTGGCGCGGGAGTTTCTCGCCGGCGGGGGTCTCGCCGTCGTGATGGGAGCCCGCGATCCCCGGCTCGCGCTCCTGGCGCGCACGCTCGCCGCGGAGGCAAAAGTGTCGGAGGGACGCCACGGGGGCTCCGAAACGGGAGGATCCCGCTCTAGAAAGACCGCCGACCGGCCGACGAAGGAAGATGTGGCATCGAAATGAAGGCGGGACGGTGAGATGATGAAAGGCTTCTTCCAGCGTCTCCTCAGGAGTCTCGACCTCGTCGCCCAGCCTCGCTATCCCGAATACGAGGAATACAGGGACGAGGATCCGGATGAATCGCTGGGTCGGGCTCGTTCCCTCGAGTCCCCCCCCGGTGACCAGAATCTCTCGCCCGAGGCGCAGAAACTCGCCAGGCTCAGGCTCCTGACTGTCGCCATTCTCTTCTTCGGATCCTTGATGCTCGGATACTTCTGGTTCGTCCGTGAAGCGCCGACGGGCCGGCCCGGACAGCCGTCCCCCGATATGCTCCGGCAGGCGTTGGAGACGGAGATGAGACGGGACGGCATCGATGCGACCGGGGGCTCCGCCGAGGGGAACTCCTCGCTCGAGGATATCAAGCGCTGGGCTGCGGAGATGGACGAACGGGTGCGGCGGGAGGCAGGCGTGGCCGATACATCGGCGCGCAACCTGCCGTCCTACTATGGGCAGGAGCGGACATGGACCGACACGTATGTCCTGTCGCCCGTCGAGGTGATCCTGCCGGTTCGGGCGGAAACGGTGACCGCCCCCCCGTCACCCGCGCCTCCGGCCTCGTCGATCCCGGCTTCATCCCCGCCGCCCGCCACGGCGCCGACATCGCCGCCGGTCAGCGTTCCCCCGGTCGGTATCTCCACGTCGACCGAGACGCGCGGCGGCTACTACCGGAGACGGGAGCTTTCACCCGTGACGATCGATCCGGTGAACGTGGAGCCGTATTGATGGCGCCAACTCTTTCGACGATGGGGTCCCTGCAGCCGGCGCCGGTTCCGCAGAATCGTATTCGATGATGCCGGAGAAAAGGGGGGAGACAATCTGATGTCCGCCCCGGAGACACGGACGATATCCGGGATCCTGGTTGCCGCCGCGGGGGTCCTGCTCCTGGTTTTCGCGATCGTGGCCTACACGCTTCAGGGGAGGCACGAAAGTACCGAGGTGATGTCGTTCATCGAGGAGACCCCGGGTCATCCGGATCTCCTCAAGCTCCGCGAAGAGGAACGCCTCAACGCGGTCGTGGCGGGGGCCTCGAATGAACTCGAGGCCATCATCCGCCTGCGGCACTGGGCCCACGTTCAGTGGGATACGCGTCTGAGGACGTCGCCATTCGAACCCCGCTGGAATGCACGTGCGATTCTCAGGCAGATCCGTGCTGGTTCGATGCCGGGAGGGCTCTGCTCGGAGTATTGCACGGTCTTCCTTCAGGCGGCCCTTTCCCTGGGATGGGAGGCCCGAATCGTCTCGCTGGAGGCGGCGGACGGGGCCGGGCATCGCATCGTGGAAGTCTGGTCTCGCGAGAGAAAAAAGTGGATCCTGATGGATCCGATGCTCGACCTGCACTTCGAACGTGACGGTTCGATGCTCAACGCTCTCGATCTGCATCGAACCATGCTGACAAGCGATACCGGATCGATCCGGATCGTTTCCGTGGGGAAATCCCCGACCCTTGCCGAGTTGCTCAAGGTCTTTCGCCACGTGACGCTCTTCATGCGCAATAACCAGCTCTCGCTGCCGTCGCCGGTTCTCAATGACTGGTGCATCGGCATCGTGGACACATACACGGGCGGACGTCCGAATTTCTCGGGGCACCTCACGAATCGACCTGATCTTTACTACCGCAGTCCCGAGATGATGAGGGGAGACGCCGGCGGCGTCGCGCCGATGAGCTTCGCGGCGGATACGGCGAGCGGAGTGTCGGTGTCAGGCAACCACATTGCCACTTTTGCCCCATGAACGCCATCTCCCATGAAATGAGGGATCTGTCGATAATGACGCGCCAGCGTTCGAAATGTAGCAATGTGGTTGCCTGACACCGCTCAGAAGCTGTATTGCACCCCGATGCGGTGGTTGTCGCCGGCCTCGCCGAAGGGGATCCAGGCGTAGTCGAGTTCCAGGCCGTTCGTCCGGAACCCGGCTCCGATCGTCAGCCCGTTGTCGATCTCGACCGAGCCGTCATACCCCGCCCGCAGCGAGAGCATCTCCACGGGCCGGAACTCCACCCCTGCGTGACCGCTCCAGTTCTCCTTCGTCACCTTCTCCACGTCCGCGACGATGATCAACCGCCGCCGGATCGCCTCCCACGCGGCGCCGGCGCGGAAGGCGATCGGCAGCCGCTCCGAGGCCATGTCGTACCGCACCTCGGTCCCGAGGTTCGCCACCGAGACGCCGAAGGAGAAGGGAGCGTCGTCCGCCTGCCACCTGAGTCCCAGATCCGCCGCGAAGGCCGAGGCCGTCGCGTTGTCGATCGAGGAGCTGAAGACCTTGGCGGTCGCGCCGTAGCCCCAGTTCCCGAGCCGCGAACCGTATGAGAGCGAGACCGCGAGGTCGTTGCCGGTGAAGGTGCCGCTGTAGGCGCCGGCATTGCCGGAGACGACCGTTCTCTGCGTCGTGCCGTAGTTGACATACTGCGCCAATACCGCCCAGGCGCTACGGTCTCCCAGCGGGTGAGCGAAGCCCAGCGACCCCTGCCCGACGTCGAGGACGAGGTTCTGGTACATGAAGAGGAGCTGTCGTTCGCGCGACCACCCGAGCCCGGCCGGGTTGTAGTGCGCGGCGGCCACGCCCCGGGCCTCGGCCACGTAAGCGTCGCCCATCGCGGCGGCGCGGGCGGAGGGGGAGAAGCGCAGCGAGATCCCGGCGTTGGCGCCGGCGTTGTCCTGGGCGGCGAAAGCCGGGACGGCGAGCGAAGAGAGGACCAGGGCGAGGACGAGGAAGAACGGCTGGCGGAACCGGGAGAGGGAGATCATCGGATCACCGCCAGCTTGCCCGTGACTTTCTGCCCGGTCGCGAGATCGGTCACCACGTAGACGTAGTAGCCCGTCGCCACGTCGTCGGCATTCGCCGAGTTCTTCCCGTTCCAGGTCGCGTAACCGTCGTTCACGGCGAGAGAACGCTCGAAGACCCGCTCACCGCGCAGCGTGAAGACCTCGATCTTCACCCGTGCCGGCAGGTTGTCGAAGACGATGCCCGTCGTCCGCGGGTTGGCCGGGTCGTAGGGGAGGCCGTCCGTGGCGGTCGAGTTGTTGGGCCGCCAGGGATTCGGGTAGAGGATGAAGCGCGAGAGATTCGCCTGGTTGCCGGGCGCGCCGACGGCCGCGCCGACGTTCGGGGCGACGAGGACGAAGGAGGAGAACTGCCGGGTCTGGAAGGTGACGAGGCGGTTCACGGTGTCCCAGGAGAAAGTCGTCAGCGTTGCACGGTTCGTGACGGAATCGTAGCGCCACTCCTGCGTGTCTCCGTTCGCGTGCTGCGTCCTGACGACGAGGCTGTCCGGGCTCCAACGCGTGTCGGCCGGTGCGCTCATGAAGACCGTCGCCGACTTGTTGAGGACATACGTGATGAGCGTCCCGTTCTTGTTCCGGATCTCGATCGTGACGCCGATCCCCACGGGCGTGTCGGATCCGATCAGTGCATCGAGCGCGCCGGCGACCGCCAGCCCGCTCGCGTTCAACGCGCCCGCGCCCAGCCCGCCCGCGCCGCGGCCGGGATTCGTGTCCAACCCGAGTCCGATCGAAAGCGTGTCCTCGCCGTTCTCGTTGGTGGAACCTCCGGGCAGGTTGAGACCGGCCTGTGAATCGTCGCCCGAGGAGTGGTTGAGGTTGTTGTTCTGGCCGGCGTTGCCGTTCATGGAGGACGTGTCGCTTCCACCGCTCATATCCGCGTTGCCGTTGTTCGTGGTCAGCGTGATCGCGACGACCTCCGAAAGCGCCGGCGCCGAATCACCGGACCGCAGGACGGCCACGCCCCGGATCTCGTAGTCGGTGTCCGACACGGCGCCCTGGGTGGACGCGTCCCAATGGAGGCCGTAGACAACGCGCGATTCGTCGCCCACGAACTTCGGATTCTGCCAGGCGCCGCCCCCGGCCGGGGTCATGGCTGTCCAACCCGCGGAGTGGATGTGGCGATATTGCCAGACGAGCGTCTCGCAGAGCGCGCGGAAGAGGCCCTCGACGCGGATTTGAACCTGCACGCCGCCCGTCATGTTGACGGTTCGGCCTGCCGACGGCGTGATGACCGTGACAAAGGGATAGTTGACCGCTCCGAGGCGCGCGGTGGCGCCGACGATCGTGCGGTCCGTGTCGCGATTGCCCAGCGCGTCCTGCGCGGCCACGCGGAAACGGTAATAGGTGCCGCTCCGGAGGATCGTGTCGGTGTTCGTCGAGTAGGAGGTGCTCTCGAGGCCGTTGTGCGCCACGATCTTGAAGAGCGTGTCCGGGAGGGTCCCGTCGCGGCCTTCGTTCCAATAGACGAGATACGCGCCGCCCCCGGCCATGTCCGGCGAAGGAGAGTTGGTCCAGGAGAGAGTGATGCCGAGCGCGTTGTCGGCCGCGGCCGAGAGATCGGAGATGGAGACGGGCACGCGAAATTCGGTCGGAACGGGCCGCGTGAAGGAGCAGGCGGCGGACCAGGCCGAGGCATTCCCGACAGTGTCCATGGCCGCGACGCGCCAGTAATAGGTGCCCGTCGAGTCGCAGAGCCAGGTCGGCGTGAAGACGCTCGAGCCCATCCGCTGGGTCGTGAGGATCGTCGTCGAGTCGAAGACCGGCGTCCGCGAGGCCTGGAAGAGATAATAGACGGAGGATCCCGCCGGTCCGGTGTCGGCTACGCTCGAGACCGCGAAGGTCACGGCTGTCGTCGTCGTCTCGGCGCCCTGGACGGGGGAGAGGCCCGCGGGCACACCGGCCGGCGGCGTGAAGTCGAAGGCGAAGACGCGCGACGCGCTGTAGGGGCTCCAGGTGCCCGCGTTCGACCTCGCCCTCACCCTCACCGCGTAGATCGTCTCGGAGAAGCCCGAAACCGTCACGGAATAGAACGTGGCGCTCGAGGTGAAGTAGGAGTCGACGACGAGGAGCGACTGGGCGTCGATGATCTCGACACCGTATCCGTTCAGGCCGCTCGAGGGCATCGCGCCGGCCACCATCCACGCGATGGACATCGAGGCGTTGCGCGTGACGGTGTTGTTGGCGGGCGAGGAGAGGGAGGGGGCCGGCGGAGCCGACAAATCAACCCGGACCGAGGCCACGGAAGAGCCGTCGGAGACGTTCCCGAGGAGGTCCTCCGCGAAGACCTGCCAGTACCACGTGCCGGAGGTGAACCCGGCGGACGTGAGCAGGCTCGTCGTGTCCGCGGTGGTCGAGTCGACGGCGGCCGAGGCGAAGGAGGAATCGAGGGAAACGCGCAGCCGGTAGCGGCGCAGGGCCGCCCCGCCGGGGACGGCGTCGGACCAGTCGAAGGAGAGGACCGTGGTGGAGGTCCAGGTTCCCGAGATCGGTGAGAGCGGCGTGGGAGCCGAGGGGGCCGTTCGGGAGACGCGGAAGGTGTCGGTGACCCAATTCGAGACGTTCCCGGCGTTGTCCAGGGCCGCGGCGCGCCACCACCATGTGCCCTGGGTGAAGCCGGAGAGGGTGAGGGCGGTGGAGGCGGAGGTCCCGGACAGGAGAGGCGCGGTGAAGGAGCCGGACGTGTCGGCTTGAATCGTGTAGAGAGCGACACCGGCGGCCGTGTCGACCGCGGCCGAGTAACGCAACGTGATCGAAGCCGAGGAGGTTTCGATTCCGGACGCGGGCGCGAGCAGCGGAGAGGGCGCCGTCGGCGCGACGGTGTCGGTCAGAAGGTGGCGGATGGACTGGGAGGAACGCGTGTTGCCCGCGCCGTCCACGGCGATCACCTGCCAGAAGAGGTCCGCGTTCGTGGGCAGAGTCGCCCGGAACGTGTCCACCGTCGCGGCGACGGAGGAGTCGTAAATCGGCGTGGTGAAGAGCGAGTCCGTCGAGAGACGGAAACGATAGGACGAGACCCCCGAAGGCGTGTCCGTGGTCGGGCTCCATCGGAAGATCACGGAGAGCGCGGAGGTGCAGACTCCGTGCGCCGGCGAGAGCAGGGCAAAGGGGGCGGGAGGAGTGTTGTCCGAGAGCGCGCCGCCCGTGTCGATCTCCAGCGCGCGCCAGGCCGAGGTGTCGGCGTTGCCCGCGAGGTCGACGGCGAGAACGCGCCACCACCAGTGCCCCGCCGCGAGCGGCAGGACCGGCTGGTGGGTCTTCGAGGCCTGGATGACGTCGAGAACGAGACCGGCCCCGGTGGTGTCCGGGCCGAGTTGCAGGCGGAAGGTGTCGCCGTCGGAAATCCAGACGAAGGTCGGCCGCGTCTCCGTCGTCGTGACGCCGTCCGGCGGTGAGAAGAGCGCGACGGTGCAGGACGTGTCCACCGCGAGGGTGCGGATGGCCGACGCGGTCGAGAACCCGGCGGCGTTCGCGACGACGACGCGCCAGGAATAGGATTGTCCCGCAGAGAGAGTTCGAACGGCCGACGTGGACAGGCCCGTGCCCGAATCCACCGGCGGCGCGGTGAAGAGCCCCGTGGGATCGATCTGCAGGCGATAACCGGTGATCGCGGAGAGGGTGTCCGTGGAGGGCGCCCACTGGAAGAGGATGGAGGTCGAGGAGGTCTCGAGAGCGGTCGCGGGAGAGAGGAGAACGGGCACGCTCGGTCCGCCGCCCACCACCGTCAATCGCCTCGTATCCGAGGCCCGCGTGTTGCCCGCCCGATCCTGGGCCAGGATCCGCCAGTAGTAATTCGCACCGCCCGCGAGGGAACGGGACGCCGCGAGCGCGGTGCCGATCGGGGAGTCGATCGAAATCGATGAGAAGGACGGAGTCGCCGCGATCTGCAACCGGTACCGGTCGATGCCGCTGCCGGCATCAATCGATCCGGAGTGGGTGAACGAGATCGTCGAGACCGTCGTCTCCGCTTCATCGGCGGGCGCGACGAGAGAGGGCATCGAGGGCGCCGTGCGGTCGATGAGGAGCGAGCCCGTGTCGGTCGAGGCCCGCGCGTTGCCCTTCGCGTCGATCGCGAAGGCGCGCCAGTGATAGAACCCCTCGGTCGGGAAGGCCGCGTTCAGGGATCGCGACAGCGCCGTGGAGGAGTCGAAGAGGAGCGGCGAGAAGGTGATCGAGGAACTCGCCTGGACGCGATAGGACGCGAGGCCGCTCCCGGGGTCGGCGCTGGCGTTCCAGCGGAGCGTGACGGCCGCGGCGCTCGTGTCCGTTCCGGCCGGTGGAGTGGAGAGCGTGAAGGGAAGGGGCGGATTCAGGTCGTAGATCGTGAAGACGGCGGGAGCCGCCATGTCGATCGCCGGGCCGTATCCCATCAGACCGCTCTTGACGCCTCCGGCCGGGATGATCGCGTGGACGGTTTCACCCGACGGCGAGGAGTCCTTGTAGGAAAGAACGAGAAGCAACGTGTCCGACCCTCCCGCGCCGAGCGGGTGCCCGATGCCGGTCATGCCGTAGGTCTGGCCGCTCATCCACCCGAGGAGGGAGACGATCGGGTCCGTTCCCGAGTCGAACCGGCCGTTGTTGTTGGCGTCGCGGAAGAGCGCGATGTAGTCGAGGCGCGAGACCTGTCCCGCCGTGCCCTGGAGCCGCACGGTGAATTCCTGGAGGTCGTCGCCGGACTGCCCCTGGACCGAGAAGGCCAGGACGCGGGTGAGGTCGACCCAGAGCGGCGCGATGGTCTCGGAGACCGTCGAGCGGTTCACGGTGACGCCTGTGATCGTCGCGACCGCCGATTCCGTGATGAAGACGGAGGCGGC
>CAZWVM010000076.1:9669-15478 GCA_964637705.1 uncultured bacterium | reverse complement strand
AGGCGGGGGGGAGGGCAGGGGGGCGGAGGAGTCAACGGAACGGTCGGAACGCGCCTTGAGTTCCCGGGTGCTTTCCTGGCTGAGATTCTGCGACAACCTGACCAAATCCATTTGAATCATCCTTCCTTGGACTACTCCCCTCTTCGGCAGGAACGGGCTGAAACTTGAGCGGGTTTGAAGGGGAAAAGCGCGCAGGTCCTTTGCATTTCCGGGGGCGCTGATCTATCCTTTTTTCATGGCTCGAAAGTCGCGTAAGAAGCCGCCCACTCCCGTCAGATCCCTTGAGGACTTTTCCGGGGTCTTTCTGATCGCTTCACCCGACCTGCGCGACCCGAACTTCACGCAGAGCGTCGTCTTGGTGGTGGAGCAGGGCGAGGACGGCGCCTTCGGGCTGGTCCTGAACCGGCCGATGGAGATGACCCTGGAGAACGTGGCGCAGGCCATGAAGATCCCCTGGAAGGGCCGTCGCCCGGCCCCGGCCGTCTACAGCGGCGGCCCGGTCATGACGGAATCGGTCTGGCTCCTGCACGACCGGGATTCCGGCGCGGAATATTCCAAGCCCGTCCACCCCGGAATCCACTTCACGGCGCACCCGGATTTTCTGAAGGATATGATCCGCGCGCCGGCGGGCCGCTACCGCTTCTTCCTCGGATACGCCGGATGGAGCGAGGAGCAGTTGAGCCGGGAGATCGCCGAGGGCTACTGGCTGCTGCCCGAACTCGACCCGCGGGAGACGGTCTTCTCGAACGATCCGCAGAACGCCTGGCCGAAGGCGATCGCGTCGATGGGCGTGAACCCCGATTACTACGTGCCGGGCGCGGGATTGCACTAGACCCGAATTCGCACACAGTCATTCACATGGATATTCAGGATGAACAGGACAGGAATCCCGGAAATTCGATTTCTGAATTGAATCCTGAAGATCCTGTACATCCATGTTGAATGCGGAAGCTACTCCTCTTTCTTCGACTCCCCGGCCAGCTGCCCGCAGGCGGCGGCGATGGAGGCCCCGCGCGAGCGGCGAACCGTGACCGCGAGGGCGCTCCGCTTGAGGCGCTCCGCGAAGGCGTCGAGCCGCGGCGAGGGCTCGAAATTCGTCTCCGCCACCGCGTTGTAGCGGATGATGTTCACGGGGAGCCCGTGGCGGCGCGAGAGTCGGCCGAGGGAATCGGCGTCGGTGTCGGAGTCGTTCAGGTCCTTCAGGAGCACATACTCGATCGTGACCTTCGCATTGGCCCTGTCCGCGTAGGTCGTGGCGGCCTTGAGGACCTCGGTCACGTCGTACTTCTTGTTGACCGGGACGAGCGCGGTGCGGAGGGTGTTGTCGACGGCGTGGAGCGAGAGGGCGAGTTCCACGCCCGGACCTTCCGCCGCGAGGCGCGCCATTTCCGGGGGCAGTCCCACGGTGGAGAGCGTGACCCGCTTGCGCGAGAAGCCGAGACCGGCGGGCGAGGTCATGAATTCCAGGGCCGGGAGGACCTCGTCGAGGTTCTCCAGCGGCTCTCCCATTCCCATCATGACCACTCGGTCGAGGGCTCCCTCGCCCCCGAGCACGAGGAGCTGGTCGAGGATCTCGCCGAAGGCGAGGTTGCGCGTGAGGCCGAGGCGGCCGGTGGCGCAGAAGGCGCAGCGCAGGCGGCAGCCGGACTGGGACGAGAGGCATGCGGTGCGACCGCCGACGGACTTCATCGTCACCGCCTCGGCACGCACCCCGGCCCAGTCGAGCAGAAGCTTCACGGTGCCGTCGGAAGCGACGGCGCGGTCCGCGGTCGCGGGGAGTTCCGCGAGGTAGCGACCGGCGAGCCGATCACGCGCTTCGCGCGGGAAGGGCGTGATCTCGTCGAAGCGCGTGGCGCCCAGCTTGAAGAGAAACTTCTTCAGGACGTTCGCCTGGAAGGGACGCGGATCGACGAACTCCGCGACGGCTTCGAGGAAGCGCGCGTGGGTCAGGGAGCGGACGAGCTCCGGCCCGGTCGATTTCGGGCCGGCTTCGCGGCGGCGGCCGCTCATCGGGGCGCGGAGCGCGTCACGCGCTTCATGCCGGGCACGGCCTTCAGCGCGGCGATCAGGCGCGCCAGGTGGGCCGCGTCCGTGACTTCGACGACGAAGGAGTCGCGGCCGACGCCCTTCGTTCTCACCTCGGCGCTCACGATATTCGCACCCTCCCGGGCGAAGACGCCCGTCACGTCGGCCAGGAAGCCGATCCGGTCCTCGCCCTCGACCATGAGACCGGCGGAGTAGCGCCCCTTCTCGCCGGCCCACCGCGCCTTGACCATGCGCGCGCTCTCGCCGGCGAGCGAAGCGACGTTGGGGCATCCCTTGCGGTGGATGGAGACGCCGCGCCCGCGCGAGAGGTAACCGACGATGTCGTCGCCGGGGACGGGGTTGCAGCAGCGCCCGAAGCGCACCACCATGTCGCGGACTCCCTCGACAAGCACGTGCCCGCCGGCGCCGTCGGCACGTCCGGCCTTCTCGGCCGTCTCGTCCTCGGGTTCCGCCTCTCCCTCTTCCTCGCCCGGCCGCCGGTCCGCGATCCGCTTCGCGAAGGCTTCGGCCGATTCCGATCCGAACCCGATCGCCTCCAGCATCGTCCCGAGATCCTTGAAACCGGTGCCCTCGAGCGCCTCGACCAGCTCCGGGCTCTCCTGGGCGACCGAGAGACCGAGGCGGAAGCGGCGGAGGGCGGCCTCGAGCAGGTCGGCTCCCCGCCGCCGGTACTCGACCGCGTCGCGCTCCTTCAGATGGTGCCGGATCTTGGAGCGGGCGCGGGGCGTGCGTACGACGTCGAGCCAGTCGCGTGAGGGCCGTGCGGCGGCGGAGGTCATGATCTCGACGACGGATCCCGAGATGAGTCGAGACGTGATCGGAACCATGCGACCGTTGACGCGGGCTCCCGAGATGTGATTGCCGACCTCGGAATGCACCGCGTAGGCCATGTCGATGGGCGTCGCGCCCGCGGGCAGTTCGATGATGTCGCCCTTGGGGGTCAGGACGAAGACCTGGTCCGAGTAGAGGTCGATGCGCAGGGAGTCCATGAACTCCTGCGCCGAGACCGCCTCGCGCTGCCACTCGAGGATCCGGCGGAGCCAGCCGAGCCGCTCGTCGACGTTGCCGTCGCTCTTGTATTTCCAGTGGGCCGCGATGCCCTCCTCCGCGGTCAGGTGCATCTCGTGCGTGCGGATCTGGATCTCCAGCGGCCCCTCGCCCGGTCCGATGACGGAGGTGTGCAGGGCCTGGTACATGTTCGGCTTGGGCATGGCCACGTAGTCCTTGAAGCGACCGGGGATCGGTTTCCAGAGGGTGTGGACGATGCCGAGCGACGCGTAGCACTCGCGCAGAGACGGGACGAGGACGCGCATGGCGAGGAGATCGAAGATCTCCTCGATCGGCCGGTTCTGCCTCAGCATCTTCTTGTAGACGCTGTAGGGCTCCTTGGAGCGGCTGGTGACCTGGACGGCGATTCCCGCGTCCCGGATCTTCTCGGTGAGGACCGCGGCGGCCTCGCCGAGCGCCTTCTCGCGCTGCCCGACGATCCGCTGCACCGCCGCCGTGATCTCGGCGTGCTTTTCCGGCATGAGGTGCCGGAAGCCGAGGTTCTCCAGTTCCGCCCGGATCGCGCTCATGCCCATGCGGTTCGCCAGCGGCGCATAGATCTCCAGGGTCTCCCGGCTGATCCGCTCGATCCGCTCGCGGTCGAGGGCGCCGAGGGTGCGCATGTTGTGGAGGCGATCGGCGAGCTTGATGAGGAGCACGCGGATGTCGCGGGCGACGGCGACGAGCATGCGGCGGAGGTTCTCGGCGACCGTCTCCTGCCTCGTCTGCTCGGAGATGGTGGAGATCTTGGTGACGCCCTCGACGATGCCGGCGATTTCCGCCCCGAAGTGCTTCTCGATCTCCTCCCGCGACCGGCCGCAGTCCTCGATGACGTCGTGAAGGAGGGCCGAGGCGAGGGTGATGGCGTCGAAGCGATGCTCGGCGAGGATCGTCGCGACCTCGACGGGGTGCAGGATGTAGGGCTCGCCGGAGACGCGTGTCTGGCCGGCGTGCGCCATGGCGGAGTAGCAGTAGGCCTTCTCGACGATCCCGAAGTCGCTCTTGGGGTTGTACGCGAGGAAGAGGTTGCGGAGGATCCCGAGATCGAGGTCGGTGCGGACCTCTAGCTCAACGCCCACCCGGCCTCGTCACTTCCGGCGCCCCTGGCCGAAACGCTCCCATTCCACAAGGACCGGCGCGGCGACGAAAATGGAGGAGAAGGTCCCGATGATGATGCCGAAGCCGAGGGCGAAGCAGAGGTCGAAGGTCACGGCCGGGCCGAGCACCATGAAGGCGAGGATCGAGAGGATGGTCGATCCACCGGTGAGCATGGTGCGCGAGAGCGTCTCGGTGATCGCCAGGTCGATGATCGCGGGGTCGGGAGCGCTCTTGAGTTTCCCGAGCTTCTCGCGGATGCGGTCGTAGACGACCACGGTGTCGTTGATGGAGTAGCCCATCACGGTCAGGACGGCCGCCACGATCGGGATGTTGAACTCGATCCCCATGAAGCCGATGAGGCCGAGGGTGAGAAGCGTGTCATGGACCGTCGCGATCACGCCTCCGACGGCGTAGCGCAGTTCGAACCGGAACCAGATGTAGCCGAGGAGACCGAGGAGCGAGAAGAAGATCGCGTACAGCGCGGCGACCTTGAGGTCGCTCCCGACGGCCGCTCCGACGGTCTCGGAGGAGGCGATGATGAAACGCCCCGCGTGGGCGTGCTCCACGATGAGCGAGCGCATCTCGACGTCGTCAACGGGGACGAGATCGGCGGCCTGCCGGGCGGAGGCGAAGAGGCCTCCGATGTCTCCGTCGCGGTGCGCGACCACGATCTCGGCGTTGCGCAGGAACCGTTCGGAGAGGGCCCCGAGGAAGGCGCGCGAGAGAGCCTCCGGTCCGGCCGTCGCGACGGATACGGCGTTGGGCGAGACCGGGGCGGTCTCCGCCGTCAGGACGCGCCTCAACTCCGGCCGGTCGAAGATCTCCAGTCCCGTCACCTTCAGGAACTCCTCGACCGTCTTCCACGGCCGCGCCGCGCCGGTGTCGCCGATGCGCGCGGCGATCTGCTTCTCCACCTGCGCACGCTTCAGTTCGGCGAGCGTGGCGGCGAGGTTTCCGGCCCCGCCGACGTTGTTGATGTCGAAGGTCCTGAGGCCGCCCTCCGGCACGAGCGCGTCGGACAGCGCGCGCTGGACGGAGAGGGAGATGTTCTCGTTGAAGATCGACTGGAAGATCTCGTTCAGATCGGACGTCGTGGCCGTGGCGATCGCGTACATCGGCGGCGCGGTCGTGTCGCCGGCGGGCGGCAGGAAGTAGGCCTTCATCTCCGCCATGACCCGCGGTTCCAGGGCCGCTCCGAAGACGGCGTCGAGGTCGTCGGGCTTGAGCTCGCGGCTCTTCCGCTCCGCGTCGAACCGCTCGACCATCCGGTCGACCCAGTCCGAGCCGCGGACGTCGATGGAGATCTCGCGGGCTTCCGACTTGCTGGCGGCGACGCCGCCGATCGTGCGGATGTTCTGCGAGAGGCCGAGAGGCTCGAGGATGGTGCGGAGCTGGGCCAGGGAGGCGCCGTCGACGGGCTTGTCGAGCTTGACGATGACGGAAGTGCCGCCGACGAAGTCGATGCCGTAGTTGATGCCGCCGTGGAACGCGGTGCCGGCGGCGAAGAGCACGACAAGGACGGCGGTGAAGATGTAGGCGCGGTAGCGCCACTCGATGAAAGGAAAGATGCGCTTCACAGGGACAACCTCGGCTCCTTCGGAGCCAGTACGATCTTGTC
>CAZWVM010000076.1:0-9569 GCA_964637705.1 uncultured bacterium | reverse complement strand
AAGATGCGCTTCACAGGGACAACCTCGGCTCCTTCGGAGCCAGTACGATCTTGTCGAAGATGGTCCTCGAGACGAAGATGGCCGTGAACATGGAGACGACGATGCCGATGGAGAGCGTCACGGCGAAGCCGCGAACCGGCCCGCTGCCGTATTCGTAGAGCGCCATGGCGGTGATGAGGGTCGTGATGTTGCCGTCGAAGATGGCCGAGAAGGCCTTTTCATAGCCCGCGCTCACCGCGGTGTAGGCTCCCTTGCCCGCTTTCAATTCCTCCTTCATGCGCTCGAAGATCAGGATGTTGGCGTCCACGGCCATGCCCATCGTCAGGACCAGCCCGGCGATACCGGGCAGGGTGAGCGTGGCGTTGATCATGGAGAGAATCGCGAGGGTGAGAACGACGTTCAAACCCATGCAGACGTCGGCGATGAGCCCGGCCGTCCGGTACCACAGGAGCATGAAGACCAGGACGATTCCGAATCCGACGAGCGAGGCGTAGAAGCCCTTCTCGATCGAGTCGCGGCCGAGGGACGGACCGACGGTGCGGTCCTCGAGGATCTCCACGGGGGCCGGCAGGGCGCCTGAACGCAATACGACGGCGAGATCGCGGGCCTCGTCGTGCGAGAAGTTCCCCTCGATCTGGCCCCGGGAGCGGATCTGGCTCTTGACCGACGGAGCGGACTGGACGACGTCGTCCAGGACCACGGCGAGACGCTTCTGACCGCGCATCAGCTCCGCCGTGAGCGTGCCGAACTGGTCCGCGCCCTCGTTGTTGAACTCGAAGACGACCATCGGCTTGTTCCGCTCGTCGACGCTGATCCGCGCCATCTCGAGGTTCTCGCCGGTCATCGCCGGCTCCTCCTCGAGGAGATACACCGGGATCACGCGCTCCCCCGCCCGGCGCTCGTTGACGATGCCGAGGAAGATCCGGGAGAGGGGGGGGATCTGCTGGAGGGCGGAGGGGGAGGAGATCATCTCCGTGAAACGGTCCTTGTCCTCGGGCTTGATGTGGATGTCGAAGACGCCCTGGCCGACCTGCTGGATCGTGACGAGCTTCATCAGCTCGCCGTTCGTCGCGCCGCTGATCGCGTTGAGGATCCCGGAGAGGTCCGCGTCCTCGCGGACCCGGTGGAACTGGAGCTGGGCGGTGCGGCCGATGAGCGCGCGGGCGCGGGCCGGATCGGTGGCTCCCGGCAGTTCGACGACGATCTTGTCGTCGCCGGACTGCTGGATCGAGGGTTCCGCCACGCCGAAGGCGTCGACGCGGTTCCGTATGATCTCCAGGGCGCGCCCCGTGGCTTCCTTCACCTCGCGGTCGAAGGCCTCGGGATCGAGATTCGCGCGAACGATGACGCGGCCGGGCCGGGCCGGGTCCTCGCGATACTGAGGCGTGGAGAGGTATCCCGCCTGCAACAGCCCTTCCTCGATGTCCTGCGCCCGATCCGTGCGTGCCTCCGGGTTCACCTCGAACTCCAACCCGTCCCCGACGATACGGTTCTCCGTGACGGCGATGCCCTTCTCCTTGAAGATCCCGGGGAGGCGGCGATTGACGGTCAATAGGACGTTCTGCTTCAACTTGTCGCTCTTGACGCCCAGGACGAGGTGGATGCCGCCCTGGAGATCGAGACCGAGGTTGATCGACCGGGTTCTCAGGGACTCGGCCCTGTCGGGATTCGCGGCCACGTCTTCCGGCGACATGCGGGCCCATTGGATCGTGGGATAGAGCCAGTATCCCGCGATCGCGATGACCGCCAGGATCACCCAGACTCTCAACATGCCTGACTTCATGCCCATTCCTCCTGCCCGTTCTGCCCGCTCATTGGCCCGGGGTTTCGAAATCGAGTCGATCTTCAGACGCCTCCGGTTCCGGGCGTCGGAAGAGAATGCAACTCTTGGATTCTGACTGCGACAACGGGAAAACCCGAAATTTGTATCCGATTACGGGGGGGCTGTCAATTCAGAACGAGGCCTATGTCGCCAACCTGGCCCTTGCCTCGAGGCCTGAAAAGACGGAAAATGCGCTTCTCATGTCGACCCGGTCGCGCCTCGTCTCCCTCCTCCTGCTCCTCGCCCTCGCCGGCGTCCTCCACCTGCGCATCAAGAATTTTCCCGAGGCGGAGGAGATCGAGAACTCGACGCGTTTCATGAGCCTGCCCGGGATGTGGCAGGGGAAAGTGGCGCGGGACTTCTCGGTCGAACTGGCCGGGGGTGACACCTTCGCCCTCGGGGATCACGTGGGCCGGCGCGTCGTGATCCTGAACTTCTTCACGACGTGGTGCGGTCCGTGTCGTACCGAGATGCCGGAGTTGAACAGATTCCGGGAAACCCGGGGCGACGGCATCGTGATGATTGCGATCGACTGCGGGGACAAACCGGAGGACGTGGAGGCCTTCATCGAGCAGGTCGAACCGACCTTCCCGGTGGGGCTCGATCCGGAGCGCCGGGTCATGAGACTATACGGCGTTTCAAGCTTTCCCACGACGGTGCTTGTCGATGCGAACGGCCGGATCGCCTTATACGAGGTCGGCGCGATCCGGAACGCGGACGTCGCCCTGGGCCCGGCGGTCGCGGCGAACCTGTCGATCATCGAGCAGGGCGGCGGGATCACGCCCGAGCGATACCGGCGACTCCTGGAACGCGGAGCGGAGAAATCGGACGCGCCGCCGCCCGAGGACTCGGGACTCCCGATGGAGGAGGAACCGTGATCCGCGCGGAGAACGTGAGCGTCGTCTTCCGGCGCCTCGTCGGCCGCCCGATCCGGGCCCTGGACGGACTGGATCTCTCGATCGGCCGCGGCGACGTCTACGGGCTCCTGGGTCCGAACGGGGCGGGCAAGTCCACGGCGATGTATTGCTTCCTGGGGCTCATCCGGCCCGATCGCGGGCGCGTGACGGTGATGGGGGAGGCGCCCGAGCCGGGGGCGGGCTTCTTCGAACGCGCGGCCTACGTGCCGGAGGAACCTCACTACCATCTCTATCTCACCGTCCGGCAGGCCGTGCGCTACTACGCGGACCTCTACCGGACCCCCGTCGCGCGGGCGCGGGCGGACGAGGCGATCGAGCGGGTGGGACTCGCGGAGTTCGCCGACCTGCCCTTGGAAAAGTGCTCGAAGGGCATGAAGCAGAAGACGGGCATCGCGACGTGCCTCTTGAAGGAACCGGAGATCGTCTTCCTGGACGAACCGACGCGGGGCCTCGACCCGATCATCGTGAAGGAGGTGCGGGACATCCTGCTCGCGATGAGCGCGAGGGGCGCGACGATCGTCGTGAATTCCCACGTTCTCTCCGAGGTCGAGATGATCTGCACGCGGATCGGGATCATGAACCGCGGCCGCGTGGTGAAGGAGGACCGGATCGAGAGCCTCCTGACCGAGGACCGCGAGCGCTACGCCTTCTCCATCGAGCGGGGTGCGTCGCCCCTGCCGGCCTTCTGCGAGGTGGCGGAGGGGCCGGCGTCGCCCGAGGCGCCCCTCAAGGGCTTTATCCCCGCCGACCGGGCGGAGGAACTTTTCGCCTTCGCACGGTCCTCGGGCGTCAAGGTGCTGGAGTGCTCCTTCAAGCGACTGACCCTGGAGGAGGCCTTCATGGGCGTCATGGCGGGGGAGGAAAAGCCGTGATGCGCGTGCTCCTTGCCCATGTCGTGGCGAACCTGCGCTACTGCGTCAAGAATCGCGTCATGATCGTCCTGGCCGTGATCCTCCTCGGCTGGCTTGGCCTCTCGCTCGTCCCCCAGTTCTTCATTCTTTCCGCGGGCCGCCGTTTCGATATCGTGCGCACCGTCCTGCAGATGCTGACGCACTTCGTCTACTTCCTCGTTCCGCTCATGGGCATCTCGATCCTGCACCACCACGTTCAGAACCGCAGCATCAAGATGGTGCTGACGAAGCCGTGGCCGGTCGAGACGTGGGTCCTGGGGCAGTTCCTGACGGTGGCCTCGATCACGCTCGCCGCGTCGACCTTCATCGCCCTCGTGGGCGTCGTGTCGTTCGCCGTCGAGGGCATCTCCTTCGACCCCGGAATCCTGGTGGTGATCGGGATCGATTTCCTGCACACGATGATCCTTTTCTCGGTCCTGCACCTCTTGACCAGCCTCCTGCACCCGGTCGTCGCGGTCACGGTCTCGGCGTTTCTGAACGACAAGATCTGGTACGGGATGATCCTCCTGTTCATGGCGGCGGAGAAGGCCGCGGAGCGACCGGTCTACAAGCTCGTCGTTCCCTACCTGCGCCGGCTCGTCGAGACCTTCTACTGGCTGCTCCCGTGCTACGATCCCTTCTCCCGGCAGACGATGCTCTTGCGGAACACCTTCCGGGCGGACGCGGCTCACGGGGAGATCCTCCTCCTGACGGCGCTCTATGCGCTGGCGGTGGCCGGTGTGAGTTTCCTTCTTTCGACCGCGGTTTTGAGGCGTCGCCGGCACATCTAGACCGGCCCCGGGCGTCAGCGGCCGCGCGCGAGATGCCTTTCGAGGATGAGCGAGGCCGCGACGGCGTCGCGAACCTCGCGGGGAGCGGAATCCGAGAGATAGCGGTCGGCTTCGCTCGAGGAGAGGCGCTCGTCGAGCGTCTCGACGGGAACGCCCTTCAGCTTCTTTTTCAGCTTCTCGACGAAACGCAGGACCCGTTCGCCTTCCGGCCCGATCGTGCCGCGCAGGGTGAGGGGCAGGCCGACGACGATGACCGCGATGCCGCGCTCGGCGACGAGGGCTCGGATGCGGGCCAGCGCCGCCTTCGCGGGGACGACCTCGAGAGGGAAGGCGATGGTGCGCCCGGGGTCGGAGACGGCGAGCCCGACGCGGACGGTGCCGGGATCAACGGCGAGGACAGGGCCGCCGGAGGGCCCGGTCGGATTCGGCAACGGCCGGCGATCTACCAGCGGTCCGGGATCTCGATCTTCTTCCGGCCGAAGGCCGCGGTGTCCGACTTGATACCCCAGGCCTTCTCCTCCTTCTTCTCGTTCTCGCCGATGCGCGACTCGAGGCGTTCCTGCTCCGCCCGCTCACCCTTGTCCACGTTCGCCAAATCCGTCATCTGGAGCCTCCTCAGCCGATCAGTTCCCTGACAATACCCGGCACCTGACTGATCGCTTCAGGAACCTTCGTCGCGTCCTTGCCCCCGGCCTGCGCCATGTCGGGGCGCCCACCGCCGCCGCCGCCGCAGATCCGGGCGAGCTTCCCTACGAGGTCGCCGGCCTTGACCTTCGCGGTGACGTCCCTGGAGACCTGGACGCAGAGCACGGCCTTGCGCTGGCCGCTCTCGTCGGCCGGGTTGGAGCCGAGGACGACGACGCCGGAGCCGAGGGACTTGACCATCCGCTCGGAGACAGTGCGGAGCGTGGCGGCGTCGAGATCCTCGATGAAGAGGGCGGCCACGGCGATGCCGCCGATGGTTTCCGCGTTCGCGAGACCCTCCCGGCTCTTCTCGATCGCCAGTTCGGAGCGGAGCCGTGCGATCTCCTTCTGCTGGCGCTTCTGCTCCTCCATGAGCTTCTCAATCCGCTCCGGGAACTCTTCCGCGGGGGCCGAGAGACGGGCACCGGCCCGCGCCAGGATGGCATCGCGCCGGCCGATGAAGTCCGCCGCGCCCGTGCCGGTCACGGCCTCGATGCGGCGCATGCCGGAGGCGATGGCGGACTCCGAGACGATCTTCACCGGCCCGATCTCGCCCACGCGACGCACGTGGCATCCGCCGCAGAACTCTCGCGAGGCCACGACGGGTTCGCCCTGCGCGGGCGCGAGGGCGTCGTAATCCGGATGCCCCTCCACCGAGACGACGCGCACCAGTTCGCCGTACTTGTCGCCGAAGAAGGCCATCGCCCCGAGTTTCTTCGCCTCTTCGATCGGGAGGATGCGGACGACCAGGGGAAGATCCGACACCACGCCCCGGTTGATCTCCCTCTCCACCGCCGCGATCTCCTCCGGGGTCATCGCCTGGAAATGGGAGAAGTCGAAGCGCAACCGCTCGGGCCCGACGAGGGATCCCGACTGCTGGACGTGGTCGCCGAGAACCCTGCGGAGGGCGGCGTGCAGGAGGTGCGTGGCGGTATGGTTGCGCTCGGTCGCCAGGCGCGCCTCCCGGTCCACCTCGGCCCTGACGACCGTCCCGGGCGCCGGGAGCCCGTCGCCTTCGCCGGGGCGCCCGACGTGGAGAAAGACGCCGCGCGGGGTCTTCTCGGTCTTCTCGACGAGAAAGCGCCCGCCGCTCCCCGCGATGACGCCGCGGTCGCCCACCTGGCCGCCGGATTCGGCGTAGAAGGGAGTGCGGTCGAGAACGAGAGCATAGCGGCCTTCGCCCGCCGCGACGGCCTCGACGACCGTCGCGTCGCAGGCGAGTTCGCCGTATCCCGTGAAGTCGGTCGGCGACTCGGTCGCGACGGCCAAGCCCTCCCGGGCGGAGAAGTCGGAGGCGCCGCGCGAGCGCTCCTTCTGCTTCTCCATCTCCCCCCGGAACCCCTCGTCGTCGACGTCGAACCCGCGGTCCCGGGCGATGAGCGCCGTGAGGTCGGGCGGGAACCCGTAGGTGTCGTAGAGGCGGAAGACGATCTCGCCCGGCAGGACCTTCTCCTTACGGCCCGCGATCTCGGCGTCCAGGAGGTTCATGCCGCGGTCCAGCGTCGAGAGGAAGGTCTCCTCCTCGCGGCGGATCGAGGCCGTGATGATCTCGCGGCGGTCCGCGAGCACGGGGTGAGCGTCGGCCATGAGTTCGGAGAGGAGCGGGACGAGCCGGAACGCAAAGGGTTCGGAGACGCCGAGGAGTCGCGCGTGCCGGATCATCCGGCGCATGATGCGCCTGAGGACGTAGCCGCGGCCTTCGTTGGAGGGATAGACGCCGTCGCCGACGAGAAAGGCGGAGGAACGGAGGTGGTCGGCGATCACGCGCAGGCTGACGTCGTTCTCGCCGCCTTCGCCGTAAGGGACGCGGGCGAGTTCCGCGGTGCCGGCGATGAGCGCCGTGAAGAGGTCCGTGTCGTAGTTGGAGCGCTTCCCCTGGATGACCGCGGCGACCCGTTCCAGGCCCATGCCGGTGTCGATGGAGGGCGCGGGCAGGGGCTTCATCGCGCCGTCGGCGAACCGCTCGTACTGCATGAAGACGAGGTTCCAGATCTCGTTCCAGCGGTCGCAGTCGCAGGCCGGCCCGAGGCAGTCCCGCCCTTCGGCGGCGCGGGCGCAGGGGATGTCGTCGCCGAGGTGCACGTGGATCTCGGAGCAGGGG
Organism: uncultured bacterium; assembly: GCA_964637705.1. GTDB lineage: Bacteria > UBA8481 > UBA8481 > UBA8481 > UBA8481 > CAZWVM01. The sequence goes on along the minus strand of CAZWVM010000076.1, from coordinate 2,364 downwards.
CCGCAGGGACCGGTATCGCCCATGGCCCAGAAGTTGTCCTTCATCCCGAGACCCAGGACGCGGTCGTCGCCGACGCCCGCGACCTTGCGCCAGAGCGCCCGCGCCTCGTCGTCCGCGGCGATGCCCTCCGCCCCGCCGAAGACCGTGAACATCATGCGGCGGGGATCGAGCCCCCACTCCTTCACCAGGAGGTCGTAGGCGAAGACGATCGCGCCCTCCTTGAAGTAATCCCCGAAGGAGAAGTTCCCGAGCATCTCGAAGAAGGTGTGGTGGCGCGCGGTCCGCCCGACCTGCTCGAGGTCGTTGTGCTTGCCGCCGGCGCGCACGCAGCGCTGCGAGGAGGTCGCGCGGGTGTAGTCGCGCCTCTCCTCGCCCGTGAAGACGCCCTTGAACTGGTTCATGCCGGCGTTAGTGAAGAGGAGCGTCGGGTCCTCGGCGGGCAGGAGCGGCGAGGAGGGGACGCGGCGATGGCCGTTCCGCTCGAAGAAGGAGAGGAACGATTCCCGGACGGCGGACGATTTCATGGCTTTCTCCCGGTCAGTCGTTGGTCTGCGTCTCGACGCGTTCGCCGGAGGTGTGGCACTCGACGTTGCGCCCTCCGGGCAGTGCGAGCACCACCCGGTGCCCGGGGACGATCATCTCGGCGTAGGCCATCCCGGGCTTCGGGAATCCGAGCGCGGAGTTCGGCCACTCCACGTCCTCGACCGAGACCAGGTCGATCTCCTCGCCGAAGATCCCCTCGTCGCTCGAAACCTTCTCGATGCTCCGCTGCACCGCGTCCAGTCGCGGCCGGTTCAGCGTGAAAAGGGCGTCGAGCCGGCGGCCCGCCGCCTCCGCGATTCTGCCGACGACGCGGCGCGCGGCCTCGGGGTCGAGCTCCGCGCCGCGCCAGTCCATCTCGTTCCGCGCGCGGTAGTAGAGATGGGTCGCGGGAGGAAGGTCGGCGTCGCGGAGGCGCAGGACGAGAAGGGCGTAGAGGAGCGTGCGCTGGCCGGCCGGTTCGTCGTTGAGGAGGGAGAGCCGGACGTAGGGGTCGGAACCGGAGCGGAGGGTCGAGTCGGGAGCGGGAGAGACGGCCGGCAGTTCCTTCACGGCCTCGATGAGCGCCCGTGCGACGGGCGCGCCGGCGGCCGCGTCCTGGATGAGGACGGGCGCGGAGAAGGTTCGGATCTCGATGACGTCGACGCCCTTGTCGATGCCTTCCACGGCGGGACCGCAGGCGGCAAGGACGAGGAGGAACCCCGGGAGGGCGCGGCGGAGGAAACTCATCCGAGGTCGATTTCCATGCCCTCGCGCGCGATGAGGAGTTCGAAGGGATTTCCGAGACGAGCGACCTCGGCGGCGATCTCCACGCCCAGGCGGTCCATGAAGTCGTCGTTGTGGGCGGGATCGTGATGGAAGATGGCGAGGCGCTTCACCTTCGCCTTGAGCGCGCGGTTCAGGACGTGCTTCCAGGAGGAGTGGCCCCAACCGCGGTGGGTGTCGTACTCCTCGGGGGTGTACATCGAGTCGGCGATCAGGATGTCCGCGCCGGCCGAGAATTCCTCGATCTCCCGGTTCAACTCGTCGATGAAGCTGTTCGCGTCCTCGGCGGCGTCGGAGAAGAGGTTGTAGAAGGGTTCGTGGTCGCTCTGGTAGACGACGCGGCGGCCGTTGTGCGCGACGCTGTAGCCGAGCGTGAGGACGGGATGGTTGAGGGGCCGCGCCGTCACTTCGACGTCGCCGAACATCCGGCTTTCGCGCTTCATCGCCGAGTAGGTGATCGTCGCCTGGAGCTCGCCGTACCTCACCGGGAAGACGGAGTAATCCATCTGGCGGGTGAGAACGTCATGAAGGGAGAGGTCGAGCGAGTCGCTCGTGGGTCCGAAGACGTTGATCTTGTGATGGGGCATGTAGATCGGGACGAAGAAGGGGAAACCGTGGATGTGATCCCAGTGGGTGTGGGAGATGAAGAGGTTGATGGTTTTGTCGCGCTTGGAGGCGAGCTTCCCGCCGAGTTCGCGGATGCCGGTGCCGGCGTCGAGAATGAAGATCTGGTCGCTCTCCGGGATGACCACCTCGATGCAGGGGGTATTTCCCCCGTAACGAACCGTGGAGGGACCCGGCGCGGGAAGGGAACCCCTGACCCCGTAGAAGATGACCTTCAAGATCCCGTCCTCCTGTCGTTCCCCGGCCCGGCCGGGACAGGCTCGAAATGAGCCGAATCGAGGGCCTCGAGCGCATTCGTCAGCGCGGCCAGGTCGGCCGGGTCCTGGATCCGGCGACCGCCGCGGCCCGCGACGTAGAAGACGTCAACCCCGTAGCCGCCCTCCGTGTTCACAATAGCCGAAGTGATGCTGATTTCGCAATCACGAAAAACGGAGG
>CAZWVM010000075.1:10545-15513 GCA_964637705.1 uncultured bacterium | reverse complement strand
GACAACATCGCCAACATCGACACCCCCGGCTTCAAGCGCTCCGACGTCTCCTTCGTGACCGAGTTGCGCCGGGCGCTCGAGGCCCCGACGCGGATCGAGATGAAGCGCACGGCGGACCGGCACTTCGAGACCCAGCCGACGCGCGACATCGACAAGGTGGCGCCGAAGGTCTACGCCGAGCTCGACACCTGGACGCGCAACGACCATAACAACGTCGATCCCGAGGTCGAGATGGCGCACATCGCGCAGAACGTGATGTACTACCAGACGGTCTCGGGCCGGTTGGCGGGCAGCTTCCGGACGATCACGGGCATCATCGCCAAGACCCCGTCCTGATGAGCGCCTTCCTCTCCCTCTTCACCGCCGCCTCGGGTCTCTCGGCCCAGCGCACGCGCCTCGACGTCATCGCCAACAACATCGCCAACGCCGACACCACGCGTCGCTCCGACGGCCAGGAAGGGCCCTACCGCCGCCAGAGGGTCATCTTCGAACCGCGCTACAACCCGATCCGTTTCTCCATTCCGATGGTGCAGGACGCCGGCGTCGCGGTGAACGACCCCGGAACGGGCGTCCGCATCGTGGAAGTGAAGGAACAGGACGGGCCGATGCACGAGAAGTATCTCCGCTACGAGCCCGGGCACCCGGACGCGAACGCGGAGGGGTATGTCCAGTACCCGGACGTGGACATCGTGACGGAGATGGTGGACATGATCGGGGCGTCGCGCGCCTACGAGGCGAACGTCACGACGATACGGGATTTTCGTGCAATGTGGGCCGAAGCGCTTAAAATAGGCGCCTGATGAAACTGGACCTGATGAAACTGCGCGCCGAGGCGCCGCTCGAGCCCGCCTCGACGAGGACGGCCTCAGTCGTGCGCGAGCGCCCCCCGGGGGCGCAGCTCGCCGAGGGCTTCAAGTCGCTCCTGGACGAGAAGATCCAGGACCTGGCCGGGATCACGACCGATTCGGCCCGCATGGACCGCGATTTCGCCGCCGGGAAGACGGACAACGTCCACGAGGTGATGGTCGCGGCCGCGAAGAGCTCGATGGCGATCGACACGGCGGTCCAGATCCGCAACCTCGCGGTCCGTGCCTTCAACGCCCTGACCCAGCTTCGCTAGCCTCTTTCCACAATCCAACGCAAGATAATCGAGTTATCCACCGCTTCTCCACAGAGAGATCTTTCCCCGAGATTTCTGTTGCTGAGAAAAGTTAAGAAGTTGTATACAAGTGTAGCAGTCTGAAATGCCTGACCGGCTCCGCGCTTGGGGGAGCGGTATAAGACGGATCAGGCTGTGGAAAAGAACGCAGCACATACGCCGCAGGGAACGGGGAACAAGCGTTGAACGAGTTCTTCGCACGAATCACGAGCCAGGTGCAGGAAACCTGGCGCAAGCTCGCGCCGGGCCAGCGCATCTGGGCCTTGAGCATTGGATCTCTCACTCTCGTACTCCTCCTCTCCGTCATTTTCATGGCCAACCGCACGGTCTGGGTCAAGCTCGGCACCTTCGAGCTCCAACTCGCTTCGCAGATCAAGGTCGAATTGGACAAGGCCGGCTACCGCCAGGACGTCGATTACCGTCTCGTCGACGCGGGCAAGACGATCGAAGTGGACGCGAAGCGGCGCAACGAGATCAACCTGGCTCTCGCCGAAAAGGGCCTGATGGGGAACCAGGAGAAGGGCTTCGCGATCTTCGAGGAGTTCGACATCACGACGACGGACTACGAGCAGCGTCTCAGGACCCTGGAGGCCCTGAAGTCGGAGATGCGCCGCCTGATCGGCTCCTACTCGCAGATCGAGGACGTCAAGATCACGGTGCCCTACATCGAGAACCAGTCTCTCTTCGTGGAGACCGAGATTCCGCAGACGGCCTCGGTGGTCCTGACGTTGAAGGCGGGCAACAAGCTCGACGACGAGCAGGTGAAGGCGATCCGCGGCATCATCGCCGGCGGGTTCCCGGGTCTCTCTCACGACAAGATCACGATCACCGACCAGTTCATGCGGCCGCTCCTGTCCGAGGACGAGAGCGAACTGCGTTCCACGAAGCAGTCGGCGATCGAGAGGGAGACCGAGCAGGAGCTGGAGAAGAAGATCTCCATGGTACTCGGCCCGATCGTCGGCCACGACAAGTTCACGGCGACGGTGGACCTGGAGTTCGACTGGGACAACGTTCGGAGCAACAAGGAGGAGTACGACGTCCCGGGCTTCGACCAGTACCGCGTCTCGGAGCAGACGGTCGACGAGAAGCTCTCGGGGCAGGGATTGCGCCCCGGCGGCGAGCCCGGTGTCGCCTCCAATGCCCCGCCGGTCTACAACTCCATCGGCCAGACCGGCCCCATCGACTACTCGCGCTCCGAGCGCATCGTGAACCTCCTCGCGGACAAGACCGTGACGGAGCGGGTCCAGTCGCCCTACGTGCGGCGCATGACCGCCGCGGTCGCGGTGGACGGGGTCTGGAAGGAGGAGAAGGACACCGAGGGGGGCGTGAAGCGCGTCTACACGGCGCGGACCGCGGAGGAGATGGACCATCTCAAGGCGATCGTCGCCTCCGCGATCGGCCAGAACCTCCAGCGCGGCGACAACATCGAGGTGCGCAACACGCCCTGGGACCGCACGAAGGAGTGGGCCTCCATCGACGCGCAGCGCGCGAAGGAGGAGTTCCAGCGGAAGCTGACGCTCTACGGCCTTCTCTCGGCGCCGTTCCTCGTCGGCCTTCTCTTCCTCTACGCCGCGTGGCGCCGGCACGTGCGACTGCGCGAGGAGGAACTGGCACGGCAGAGGGAACTGGAGCGGCAGAGGGCCCTGGCCGCCGCCGAGGCGGGGCTGAGCGCCGAGATCTCTCTCGAGGACCAGGAGCGGCAGGAGATCCAGCGGCGCGCGGCCTCGCTCGCCCGCGCCAAGCCGAAAGTCGTCGCCGACCTGATCCGGACGTGGATGGCCGAGGACACGGCCGCGGCCGCGTGACCGGGCGCGTCGGGGGCGGGGAAGCGGCATGAGCACGAGCCAGTCGTCGCGGATGACCGGCAAGCGCAAGGCCGCCATCTTTCTCGTATCGATGGGCCAGGAGATCGCCTCCGACATCTTCAAGCATCTCCGCGACGAGGAGATCGAGCAGCTGACGCTGGAGATCGCGCGGATCGACCGCGTGGAACCGGAGGAGCGCGACAAGGTGCTCCTGGAGTTCCAGGAGATGATGCTGGCGCAGGAGTTCATCTCCCAGGGCGGCATCGAGTACGCGCGCGACATCCTGGAGAAGGCCTTGGGCGCGGAGCGCGCGATCGACATCATCAACCGCCTCACGACGTCCCTGCAGGTCCGCCCCTTCGACTTCATCCGCAACGCCGATCCGGGGCAACTCCTGAACTTCATCCAGGGCGAGCATCCCCAGACGATCGCCCTCATCCTCTCCTACCTCCAGCCCCAGGTCAGCTCCCAGATCCTCACGCACCTGCCGGAGGAGATCCAGGCGAACGTCGCGAAGAGGATCGCCGAGATGGACCGCACCTCCCCCGACATCATCCGCGACATCGAGCGGGTGCTGGAGCGGAAGCTCTCCTCCCTCGTCAACGAGGAATACACCTCCGCCGGCGGCATCGACGCCATCGTCGAGGTCCTCAACCTCGTGGACCGCGCCACGGAGAAGTCGATCATCGAGGCGCTGGAGGAGGAGGACCCGGAGCTGGCGGAGGAGATCAAGAAGAGGATGTTCGTCTTCGAGGACATCACGCTCCTCTCCGACCGCGACGTCCAGCACGTCCTCCGCGAGGTCGACTCGAAGGAGCTGGCCCTGGCCCTGAAGGCCGTGGACGACGCGGTCAAGGAGAAGATCTTCTCGAACATGTCCAAGCGCGCCGCGGCGATGCTGCAGGAGGACATGGAATACATGGGCCCGGTGCGCCTGCGCGACGTGGAGGACGCCCAGCAGCGGATCGTCAACATCATCCGCAAGCTCGAGGAGGCCGGCGACATCGTGATCGCGCGCGGCGGCGAGGAGGAGCTGGTTGTCTAATGTCATCCGCGGCGACCAGCTCGCGGGGTCCGGCGAAGTCGTCGAAATCCCGCTCACCCCGGGCGTGCGGCCGCAGAACCATGCCGAGGGCGAGAGACGGCGGCTGGAGATCCATGGCCGGCTGATGCGCGAGGCACGCGAGAAGACGCGCGCCGCCCGCGAGTTCCACGAGAGCGAGACGACCGCCGCGCGGCGCGAGGCCGAGTCGATCCTCGCCCGGGCGCGCGAGCAGGCCTCCGCGATCGTCGCGGGCGCGAACCGCGAGAAGGACCGGATCGAGGAGCAGGCGCGCGCGAGCGGACGCGCCGCCGCCGAGGCCGAGGCGCGGCGCGCCGCGCTCGAGCGCGTCTCCGAAGGCCTCAAGGTTCTCGAGGCCGCCGCCGCGGATCTGCGCGCCCTCAAGCGCGACTACCTCGCTTCCGCCGCCGCCGCTCTGCCCGAGATCCTCGGGCTCTGCCTCGAGACGATCCTGAGGGGCCGCGTCGAGGTCGACCGCGAACTCGTGCTCCGCACGATCGACGGGGCCCTCGCCGAGATCACCGGCGCGGACCGGATCACGGTGCGGGTGAACCCCGAGGACCTGGGCGCGGCCGAGGACTATCGCGGCGCGATCCTCGACGCGGTCCGCGGCCTGACCGACGTGGAGGTCCAACCCGATCCCGGCATCACGCGCGGCGGCGTTCTCGTCGAGACCTCCTACGGCCGCGTCGACGCCCGGATCGAGACCCAGGCGCAGGAACTCCTGCGCGAAGCGCGGGTCGTCGTGCGACCGCTCTCCGTCCTGCAGGCCGGGGACGGGGCGGAGTGAATTCCGGGGCCGCCCCCGTCCTCGACGCCCTGCGCGCCGCGGCGCGGGAGGCGAAGACGATCAAGCGCGGGGGAGTCGTGACCCAGGTCATCGGGCTCATGATCGAGGCCACCGGCCCCCAGGCGCCCGTGGGCGACGTCTGCCTCATCCG
>CAZWVM010000075.1:0-10445 GCA_964637705.1 uncultured bacterium | reverse complement strand
TCATGATCGAGGCCACCGGCCCCCAGGCGCCCGTGGGCGACGTCTGCCTCATCCGCTCGGAGCACGCGGGCGCGGGAACGAGGGCCCAGGAGGTCGCGGCCGAGGTCGTCGGGTTCCGCAAGGACCGCACGCTCCTCATCCCCATCGGCGAGATGACCGGTGTCGCGCCGGGCGACGCTGTCGTCGCCACGGGCCAGCAGCTCGAGGTGCCCGTCGGGCCGGAACTCCTCGGCCGCGTCGTCGACGCCCTCGGCGAACCCATGGACGAGGGGCCGCCGCTGTTGCACCTCGAACGCGCCTCCGTCTTCCGCGAGCCCCCGGACCCGGTGCGACGCCCGCGCGTGAAGGAGATCCTTCCCCTGGGGGTGCGCGCGGTCGACGGACTCCTCACGATCGGCCGCGGCCAGCGCGTCGGGATCTTCTCCGGTTCCGGCGTCGGGAAGTCCACGCTCATGGGCATGATGGCGCGCTACACCGAGGCCGACGTGGCGGTCGTCGCCCTGATCGGCGAGCGCGGCCGCGAGGTGAGGGACTTCATCGAGAAGGACCTGGGTCCGGAGGGCCTTGCCAAGTCCGTGATCGTGGTCGCGACATCCGACAAGCCCCCGCTGACGAGGATCCGGGCCGCGTACGCGGCCACGTCGATCGCGGAGTATTTCCGCGACCAGGGCAAGGACGTCCTCCTCCTCATGGACTCCGTCACCCGTTTCTGCCGTGCCTATCGCGAGGTGACGCTCTCGATCGGCGAGCCCCCCGGACTTCGGAGCTTTCCCCCGTCGGTCTTCGCGATCCTGCCGAAACTCCTGGAGCGCGCCGGCGCCGCGCCGCGCGGTTCCATCACGGGGCTCTACACCGTGCTCGTCGACGCGGACGACATGAACGAGCCGGTGGCGGACAACGTCCGCGGCATCCTCGACGGCCACGTCGTCCTCTCCCGCGACCTCGCCTCCCGCAATCACTACCCCGCCATCGATGTCCTCGCGTCGATCTCGCGTCTCATGAACGACATCGTGACGCCGGAACAGCGCGCGTCGGCGGGCCGGCTGAAGGAATTGGCGGCCGTCTACCGCGACGCCGAGGACCTGATTCTCATCGGGGCCTATGCCGAGGGGTCGGACCCGCGGATCGACGAGGCGCGCAAGCGCATCGCGGCGATCGAGGCGTTTCTGAAGCAGCGGGTCGAGGAGCCGAGCGCGTACGACGAGACCGTGAAGGCGCTCGCGAAGGCCGTGGCATGACGAATCCCGGATCCTGGATTCTCGGCGTTCCATGGAAGACCGACCGTCGTGACCGTCCTGGGCATTCGCAATGCGGCCCGCGTCCTTCCCGGATCCATGAACCGGGATCCACGAGCGAAGGGCTCGCCTGATGCCGCGCTTCAAGTTCCGGCTCGAGCGCGTCCTCGGCGTGCGTCGGCACCAGGAGGAGCGCGAGAGGCTTCTCTTCGGCCTCGCGACGCGCTCGAAGCTCCAGGCCGAGATGCGGCTCGAGGAGGTGCGCGAGCGGATCCGCCAGGCCGTGGAGTCGGCGGCGCGGCTCACGGGCGGCCGTCCCACGATCGAGGATCTCGTGCGGTCGCACGAGTACCGGCTCGCGCTCGTCCGTCGCGAGGATCGGGCGATCGTGGAACTGGCCGAGGCGACGCGCCGCTTCGAGGAACAGCGCGAGAAGCTCATCGAGGCACGGAAGAAGAAACGGGTGCTCGAGCGGTTGCGCGAGAAGCGCCACGAGGAGTGGAGGAAGGACGAGGAGAACCGTTCGCAGGACGAATTGGACGAGATCGGTCTGCACCGGTTCGTGAGGCGACACGAGTCGACGGGATACGGGGAAACGACGGGGGAGGCGCGGGCATGAGGACGGACGGGATCGCGGTCGCGATGAGGCGGATCGACGAGATTCAGAAGAGGATCCAGGCGCTGGTGGGACGGAGCCAACCACCGGCGGGCAGCTTTGCCGAGGCCCTGGAACAGGTGACCGCGCCGGCCGATCGGCCCGCGTCGTCGTCGACCGCTCCGGAGAATCTCCGGCCGCTCATCGAGCAGGCGGCCGCGAAATACGGCCTGCCCCCTCAGCTCGTCGAGGCCGTGGCCCGGCGCGAATCGGCCTTCAACCCGCGCGCGGTCTCGCCCCGCGGCGCGCAGGGGCTCATGCAGATCATGCCCTCCACCCAGAACCTGCTCGGGGTCACCGAACCCTTCGACGAGGGCCAGTCGCTCGACGGCGGCTCGCGTTACCTCCGCATGATGCTCGACAGGTTCGGGGGCGACACCCGCAAGGCCCTGGCGGCCTACAACGCCGGGCCCGAGGCGGTCGAACGATACAACGGGATCCCACCCTACGCCGAGACCCGGAACTACGTCAGCCGGATTCTCTCGGACCTCGGGACTCTCGATGGGGAATAGGATGCCGATAACGATAGGGAGACGGAGGAGCCGATTCTAGATGGGACGCAACGCGCAGGTCATCATGCTGATCCTCATCATCGTTGCGACGGTGGGAGGAGTCCTCTACTTCATGGACACCATCGGCATGGTCGACGTCTCCCAGGGCGCCCGCGACATTGGCGGGAGTCTCCCTTGGGTGGGCTCGTGGCTCCGGGGCCCCCTCGCCCTGCCGGCGACGGAGGTCGGGGAATTGGAGCGGCTGCAGGAGGCGCGGGCCCGGGAGGACCAGTGGGCCCTTCTCACGAAGAGCCAGGAGGAGTTGAGCCGGGCCGAGAAGGCGCTCAACGAGGAGCGGGCGCGGCTCGAGCAGTGGGAGCAGGAGCTGGAACGGCGCGAGGAGGCGATCACGAACCGCGAGGGCGAGTTCACGGACCGCGAGGCCCAGTACAAGCGCGCCGTCCAGTTCTACCTCTCGATGCGTCCCGCCGCCGCCGCGAAGGTCCTTTCCCAGCAGGAGGATCTGCTGGTCATCGAGATCTTCCGCCGCATGCCCGAGAGGAACGTCTCCGCGATCATGGCCGAGATGGATCCGGCCGTGGCGGGCGCGATCATGAGGAAGATGTCGCGGTAGGTCGCGGCCAGTTTCCTGTCAAGTCATCACCCCATTTCCAACGCCAGTCGGATCAGCGCTTCAGGGTGACAAAACGCCGCGGATCCGGCGTGCACAGGCCGGTCATGCTATAATCCCCGCTTCATAGCCGAGTCGTTCCGCGGGGCGGGACGAGCGGGGGACCCACGAGTCCGGGGCTCATTCCGCTTCCTAAAAAAGCGGAACGGCGACCTTTCGCGCCGAGCCCGTCAGCTAACCTCGCAGGCTTCGAAGGGCCCACCCGAAGGGCGGCCCGTGCGGTCTTTTGACCGCGGAGGTTGCATCAGGTCATGTCTCATTCCACCGTCGCGGGTTCCTCCGCGCACGGGGCGAAACGGCTCGGCTGGTTCCTCGTCTTCGCCATCGTGTACGCCGACATCGGCACGTCCATCTTCTACGTGCCCGGCATCCTCTACCTCTCGATCGGCAACCTCGCGACCCTCGCGCAGGTCATCACCACCGGCGTCTTCGTCTCGATCGCGCTCAAGTATGTCGAGATCTGCGAGCGCTGCCCGGACGGCGGAGGCGTCGTCTCGATCGTCAGGCAGGCCTTCTCGCGCTGGGAATACCTCCCGGTGGCCGGCGGCGCCTTCATCACCGTGGACTACTTCCTCACCTCCGCGATCTCGGGCGTCTCCGGCCTCTTCTACCTCGCCTCGCTTTTCCCCGGCGCCAAGGCCTGGGTCGTGCCGGCCTCCGTCCTGCTCTTTCTCTTCCTCGCGGTCCTCAATGTCGTCGGCATCCGCGAGTCGGCCGGCTTCACCTCGCTCTTCGCGGTCGGCAAGCTCGTCGTCTCGTTCCTCCTCCTCGGCGCTGCCTCTCTCGCGATCACCCGCCTCCCCGGTCTCTCCTGGCAGGGGCTCGTGCAGAGCGTCCTGCATCCGGGCGTGCCCCTGACGGTGACGGCGCTGGCGATCGGCTACGCCGACACGTGGCTGGCGTATTCGGGACTGGAATCCGCGGCGCAGGTCTCGGGCGCGATGAGGTCTCCGGTCCGGGCCACGGCCTCGAAGGCCCTCTGGTGGGTGATCGGCACGATCGCGATCCTCTCGCCGCCCATCACGGCCGCGGCGCTGTACATTCTCCCCGAGTCGGTGAAGAGGGGAGACCCGGAGTCGCTGCTCTCCTCGCTCGCCTTCACCGTCGGCGGGCCGGTCCTCGGTGTTCTCACGGTGCTGGCGGCCTCGGCGCTCCTCTTCATGGCCTGCAACACCGCGATCGTCGGCAACTACCACGTCAACGTGCGGCTCGCGGATCTCGGCTTCCTGCCGGGGTTTCTCCGTCGACTTCATCCACGCCTCCGCACGCCCTTCATCTCGATCGCGGTCTCGGCGGCGGTTCCGCTCGCCGTGATCCTGGCGACACGCGGCTCCGTGACCGCCCTCGGCGACCTCTACGCCTTCGGACTCCTCGGCACCCTCGTTCTCTCTTCCGTCGCCGTCGATCGCCTTCGCTGGCGCGACGGGAAGCGGGGATTGTCGTTCTGGTCGGGCGTCATGACGTCCGGCGCCCTCGTCGCCGCCTGGCTCATCAACATGGTCCACAAGCCCCACGCGCTCCTCTTCGGAGGAACGCTCTCCCTGGCACTTGTCCTCGTGAGCATCTGGCACCGCCGCCACGCGGTGAAGGAGGCGGCGCCCGCCTTCGCGGAGGCGGAGGCGCGGGCGTCGGAGGCTCCGGAGGCGGCGCGCGTCCTGACGCTGGACGAGGCGGTGGAACTGCGCCCGATGGAGGAGTCTCCCGCCCTCATCTCGCTCCGCTACAACAACCGGCGACTGATCGAGACCGCGGCGCTCTACCTCAAGGGACAGGGCGAGACGAACGCATACGTCGTGTATGTGGACGAGTCGCCGGGGTTGTATGTGCCCCTGGACGTCAAGCCTTCGCCCGAGGCGCGGACGGTTCTCGACGAGGCCTGCCGCGAACTGGGACGCCACGGCATCACGGGGCTACCGGTCTGGCGCTTCGCGGAGGATGCGGGCGAATCGGTATCCCAGGCCGCGGTGCGGCTCGATGTGAAGACCGTCTTCGTCGGGGCCTCGAAGCGCAGTTTCTTCTGGCGGCTCCTCAGGGGCCGCGTTCTCAAGCGCCTGGCGCAGAGCCTGCCGGAGAGCTGCCAGCTGATCGTGGCGGGGTAGGGTTCGCGGCGAGAGAACGCGCCAGCGCGACGCCGGCCGCGACGAGGAACAGGAAGATGACCCCGGCCACGAGTTGCGCCGCCGCCGTCCTCCCGAGGAGGTGGAAGTACCAGAGGTCGCGCTCGCCCGCGGAGAGGAAAGCGTAGAGCTGGCCCGCGGCGGGCGTGTAGAGGGGATTCCAGAGAACGGAAACCTGTGCGTCGCCCGCGCGCGCGATGTAGGTCATGAAGTTCGTGGTGAGCCCTCCCGCCTGGACCGCGAAGCCGGTCAGCCCGAGCGCGGCAAGCGACAGTCGCCCCGTTCCCGTCTTCAGGAAACGCGCGACGGCGAATCCCGCCGGGATCATGATGAGGGGCAGGAGCGCCACGAGGCGCCTCGGCCCGAACGACCAACCGCCCATCCATGAGTGCCAGAGCGCGTGGACGACGAGGAGCGGCAGGACGAGGCCGGCGACGAGGAGCGCCTCGCGCCGGCGCGAGCGGAGGAAGTCGCGCGCGCCGAAGAGGGCGAAAAGCACGACGGGCGAATACCAGAGGAGCCCCTTGCCCGGCGAGAGCAGAAGCCCGTACAGGCCGACGTGAAGAGGCGTGTCGAAGCGGTCGGTCGGGTGCTCGGTGAGCGTGCCCTGGTCCGTTGCGCTTCCGAAGCGGCCGTGGTTGTAGAGGGCGAGAACGGCGCCGCAGAGGGCGGCCGGGACGAGGACGCGGAGCATGCGGCGGCCGGCGAAGAGCGCGAAGACCGGCACGACGATCGCGTATTCCGCGCGCGTCGCCGCGGCGATCCCGGCGGCGAGACCGCAGAGCTCCAGCCGTCCCGCGGTGAAGGCGCGATAGGCCAGGAGGACCGCGAGGCCCGTCAGCGGATCGTTGAAGAGCCCGCGGCCGTATACGGCGAGCGTCGAGGAGGCGGAGAGGAGGATGGCGGTCACACCGGCCGCGGCCGCGCCGATGCCGCCGGCGACGAGCGCCTGGAAGAAGAGGAGGGACAGCCCCGCGACGAGGACGGCATTGGTGAAGCAGGCGAGGATCTCAGCCGCCTTTCCGGGCTCCTCCGCGCCGGCGACGACCGCGATCCCCTTGCCGAGGGCGTAGGCCGGCACGAGCGCCGCGCTCATCCCGATCCCGAACTTCGAGTAGAGCCTCCCGTCGCGCCCGGGCTTGGTATACAGCCGCCGCTCGGGCGAGAACTCGATGGCCGCGTCGCCCCGTTCCACGAGGTTCACCGCCGTCTCCAGCGCCACCACCTCGTCGTAGGAATAGACGTGGCCGGAGGCGAAGAGGAGTTGGAAGAGGAGGACGGCGGCGAAGAGGAAGAGAGAGGCGCGGCGGGACGGAACGGCAGGATGCGGCGTAATCTCGGTGCCGTTCATGCCCGGTTCGGGACGTGGATCGCGGCGGCGCCGGGGCGCGCTGCGCCGTCGCGAAGAAGAGGGTTTCCGGGGTCCGGTGACTCCGAGGCTGCCTCGCCTCCTCTCACAGCTCCACGCCCTTCGATGCCGGCACACCGTCGCGAAAGGCGTGCTTCACCTCGCGCATCTCCGTCACGGTGTCGGCGAGAGAGACGAGCGCCTCGGTCGCGTCGCGGCCCGTCATGACGACGTGCTGGTTCGGAGGGCGGTTTCCGATCGCCTCCGCGATCGAGAGGGCGTCGAGCCAACCGTAGAGCACCGGGTAGGTGATCTCGTCGAGGACCACCACGTCGTATGTCTCGTCCGCGAGGGCCTTCCGGCAGAGTTTCCACCCCGCCCCGGCGCGCGCCCGGTCCTCGGCGATGTTCTCCGAGAGCCACGTGAAGCCGTCGCCGAGGGAAACGATCTCGATCGAGCCGGATCGTTCCGCGGCCCGGTGCTCGCCGTATTTCCGGTCCGCCGACTTGACGAAGGAGAACATGACGCCCTTGAGGCCGTGGCCCGAGGCGCGGAAGAGGAGCCCGAGCGCGGCCGTGGTCTTGCCCTTGCCGTCGCCGGTGAAGAGGAGCACGCGGCCGCGCCCCCGCGCCGGGACGGCGGGTTTTCGCTCGATCGCGGGCGTTCCGTCCATGCCGCGGATCTTATCACTATTGCATCTTGGGTGCCTATGGAAGATACTCGATCCAACTCAGCCGAGGGAGGCCGAACCCGTGAAATCGAGACTCTTCGCCGTGATGATCCTGGCACTCTGGACCGTGGCCTGGGCGCCCGTCGCCGACCCGATGAGCGTCGCCCTGTCGTCGGCCTCGGCCGCCGGCCGCCCCGTCCTCGTCGAGTTCGTCGCGAAGACCTCGGCCCATGTCGCGCGGATCGACGCCGAGCACTACCGCGATGCGTCCGTACTGGGCGTCCTGAACGCGCGATACAGCCGCGGCCCGGTCACGCTTCAGGTCAACCAGCCGGCTCCCCACGCCGGCGTCGTGCACCAGCCCGGGCTCACGACGGACGGCTTGCGCCGCGAGGAGAACAGCTATCGACCGCTGGCGCTGCACCCCGTTGCGGGCGTGATGCGCATCGCCGTCGAGGATTATCCCGAGGTCTGCGAGCGCTGGAAGGTGAGAGGATACCCCACTTTCGTCGTTGTCTCCCCCGAGGGTTCGGTGGTGGCCCGTCACGAGGGCCTCCTCGAGCCGAACGAGCTGGCCTCGTTCCTCTCCTCGGCCGCCGCCTGTTGCGCGCCGGCCCCCGCCGTCGCCATTGCGGCGCCCGTGCCCGTCGCTTCACCGGCGGCGGAGCTGACCGCCGTGTCGTGGACCCAGGCCCTGCCGGCCGAGCCGGTCGTTCTGGCGCGGACGGCCGAACCGGTCGCGTCTCCGGCTCCGTCCGTACCGGCTTCGCCGGCGGAACGCTCTCCGTCGGCCGCTTCGTCCTCTCCGCGCCGGGAATCGCTGTCGGGACGATTCGAGAGCGAGGCCCGCAAGGAGTTCCTCTACGAGCGCACGTTCGACGCCCCGACGCTCTGGACGATCGATCTCCGCTGCATGCCCGAGGACTTCGACGTCGACCTCGAGGTCCTCGACGCCAACGGAACGTCGCTCATTCTCTCCGAGGGGCAGGCCGGCGAGGAACACATCACTCTCGCGGCGGCGGCGGGCGTCGCCTACACGATCCGGGTCTTCTCGTTTCGAGGCGATCCGACCGGTGTCTCCTTCGAGCTGAAGGAGCGGCGCGAGGCCTTGCCCGCGGACCGCGTCACCCCGGGCTACGAGCCGAGCGTCAACGCGGAAGGCGAGGCGGTCAACCTGCGGCTGATGAGGACCGTCCCGTACTGGGTCCGCTACAGCGTCGCGCCTCCGGGCACCTATCGCTTCACCTTCAATACCGAGGGCGTTTCGGGCGGCACGCTCGACGCCGCGGTCATCACCGCCGACGGTCGTCTTCTCGGCTCCCTTTCGGGAGGAGTCGTCATCGCCGACGTGCCGCAGGCGGGGCGCGTCTTCCTGCGCGTCTCCCCGGCCTCGGGGAGCCCGCGGGGCTCCCTCTCCGTCTCGATGGAACGCTTCACGGTCATCGACGCCGCGGCCGTGCAGGACTCGCTGCGTCCCGGTCAGACCGTCACGGGGCAGGTCGGAGGACGCGCCGGCAATGAACACCTGTACCGGGTCCGTCCCCGCGAGGAGGGAGCCTGGGAATTCGTGCTCGAGGGGCAGGAGGAAGGGGCGGACATCGACGTCGAGGTCCTGCTGCCCGACGGAACGCTCGTCGAACGCGCCGAGAGTCCCACGGGCCAGGAGAAGCTTCGCGTCGAGTTGCCGGCCGACGAGGAGAGGTTCGTGCGCGTCTACGTCTACCGCGCGAACCAGCCCGTCCGCTACACGCTTGCGATGAACGAGGCCGGCCCGGCGGAGGACGGCACGGAACCGCCCGCCGAGAACGAGATCGTTCCCCCGGCCGACGCGGCGCGCCTCTCGGCGTCCTCGCCCGCCTCGGGCGAGGTCTCTCAGAACGGGACGGCGTGGTATCGCATCGAGGTGCCGCGCGCGGGGCTCGTCGCCGTCCTCCTCGACGGCGGCGCGGCGTCGCAGGACATCGATCTCGCGATCCACAAGGCCGACGGCACCCGCGTGGCGCTCTCCCAGAGCGACTCCGGGCGCGAGGCGGTGCTCGTCGACGCGGAGCCCGGCGCCGCTCTCTTCGTCCGAGTCTACGCTTACGGCGAGTCCCGTGGCGGTCGATACCGCGTCTGGTACCAGGCGGTCGATCGCTAACCGGCGCCCGTCGATGAAGGCGCGCCTCTCTCTCCTTGGCCTCTGTGCCGCGCTGGCCGCGGCCTGCATCGCGCCCCAGGAGATCCGGGTCGTCCAGAGATGGAACGACACGGTCTCGACCCTGGACGCCGCCGTCCCGCTCGACGAAGGGATTCTCGTCGTGCGCCGATTGAACGTGAGAACGGTGCAGGAAGTCTACGGGTCCGACGGGCTGATGAAAAAGCAGACCTATTCCGATCTTCCTCTTCTCGGGTTCCTTCCCTTTCACGAGGACCTTTACCTCATCGAGGAGAAATCCCCCAACTGGTCCGTGGTTTCGCGGATTCGTCCCGGCGTTTCTCCCGAGGTTCTGACGGGGCAGGCTTTCTGGACGCACCTCGTCCGGGACGAGAATGACCACGTCCTGGCTTTCCAGTCGCTCTACTCGTCGCGCGACGTCGCGCCCTCGGGGTTGAGAATCCGGGACCTGACGCGCGGGCGCGACATCTTCGAGGACCAGTTCGCATTCCATTATCCCGTGATGGCGGGGAGACTCTTCCTTGTTTCCCCCATCGATCGGAAGGTGCGCGTGATGGCGCCCTCGGGCGTCGGCGTCATCGGCGAGGTCGTCGGCCTCGAATCCCTGCCCGCCGTGCGACACGACAAGGCCTACATCGCGTGGTTCGGCCCCGACGGCGCCGGCCCGGCGCTGTTTTTGTCCGACAGTCGCGGCGTCGCCCGCCGCCTCAAGGGGGACCTCGCCGCGCGGCCGCTCGCGTGGCTCGGCCGCGAGCTGGTCTATCCCGAACAGGCGACGCTCACGGGCCGCTGGACGCTCAAGCGCGTCCGCGTTCCGGAGGGAGAGGACGTCGGGCTCATCAACGTTCCCGCCGGGATCACGCCTTCGGCGCTCTGCGCCTCGCCGCGAGGCGATTTCGTCGGGCTGCCCCGCGACAACGGATCGATGCTCGTCCGCCTTTCCGACGGATTCGAGCAGGTTTTCGAGGACGTGCCGCTCTCGGCGTGGCGATTCTCACCCGACGGAAGGCTCCTTTATCTCGTATCGAACCGGAGCCTGCAGATCGTCCGGCTGGACTGACGTCTTTCCGGCGCTCCCGC
>CAZWVM010000074.1:0-15764 GCA_964637705.1 uncultured bacterium | reverse complement strand
ACCTGATGTCGGACGACGAGGAGCGCAACCTCGACGTATACGTCAAGGAGATCATTCCCGAAGTCAACAAGTGGTGAGAGCCTCCGTCTGACGTCCCGCCCGCGGTCTGATACACTATCCGCGACATGACGAGAACGGATCGAACCCGGGCCGCCGCATACCTCGAGCGGCCCCTCGACGCCCTGCTGGCCGAAGCCGCGGCGCTGCGCGACCGGTCCTTCGGACGGGCCGTCACCTGGTCGCCGAAGGTCTTCATTCCCCTGGTCAGATCCTGCCGGAACCGATGCGGCTACTGCTCCTTCCGCCGCGAAGCCGGGCATCCCGAGGCGCGCTTCCTGCGGCCCGAAGAGGTCATGGCGATCGTGCGGGAAGGGGAGAGGCGGGGCTGCCTCGAGGCGCTCGTCACCCTGGGCGAGCGGCCCGAGGCGGCGGATCCCGGGGCGCGGGAGGAACTGCGACGGCTGGGGCACGAGAACACCATTTCCTACGTGGCGGCGACCTGCCGGATGATTCTCTCGGCGACGCGGCTGCTTCCCCACGTCAACGCGGGAGCCCTGCGCGAGGACGAGATGCGCCTGCTTCGCCCGTACGCGGCCTCGATGGGGACGATGCTGGAATCGGTTTCGGAACGGTTGAGCCAACCCGGGGCGGCACACGGGGCCAGCCCGGACAAGGCGCCGGCACGCCGGCTCGAAACGCTCGACGCCGCGGCGCGCTTGCGCGTGCCTTTCACGACCGGGATCCTCGCGGGTATCGGCGAGACGTGGGAGGAACGCATCGCGTCGCTCGAGGCGATCGCCGCGCGCGCGGGCGCGGGCGGCGCGATCCAGGAGGTGATCGTCCAGAATTTCCGACCGAAGTCGGGCATGGCCCTGCCGTACGCGGCGGAACCGGGTCTCGAGGAGATGCTGCGCACGATCGCCGCGGCGCGGCTGATCCTGCCGCCCGAGGTGAGCCTGCAGGCGCCCCCGAACCTCATGCCCGGCACCTACGGCCGTTACCTCGACGCCGGCCTTTCCGACTGGGGCGGGATCTCCCCGGTGACCCGCGACGAGGTGAACCCCGAGCATGCCTGGCCCGAGATCGACCGGTTGAGGGCGGAGACGGAGACGCGAGGCTTCTCGCTTCGGCCGCGCCTGACCGTCTACCCCCGCTACGCGCTGGCCGACGAGTGGACGGAAGAGCCGGTCCGGTCGCGCGTTCGCGCCCTCGCGGACGAAACGGGCTGGCCGCGCGCCGTGAAGGCCGCGTGAACGCCGCGGCGCAGCGCCCGGTCGCGGAAATCCTCGCGGACGTCCGCGCGGGAGAGCGGCTTTCCCCGGCCGATGGCCTGCGTCTCTTCGCGGCCGAGGGGGACGATCTGTCGGCGCTCCTCGTGGCGGCCGACGACGCGCGCCGCGAGCGCGTCGGCGACATCGTCACGTTCGTCCATGTCCGCAACATCAACTTCACGAACGTCTGCACCGCGGGCTGCCGCTTCTGTGGCTTCTCGCGTTCCGAGGGCGACCCCGAGGCCGAGTGTCTCTCGATCGAGCAGGTGGTCAGGCGCGCGGCCGAGGCCTGGGAGCGGGGCGCGACCGAGGTCTGCATCCAGGGCGGCATCGACCCGCGCCTCGACGGCCGCTTCTACCTCGATCTCGTCGCCGCCATCAAGGCCCGCGTCCCGCGGATCCACATCCACGGTTTCTCTCCCTTCGAGGTGAAGAACGGGGCCGTTCGCGCCGGGATGAAGGTGCGCGACTATCTGAGGGCGCTGAAGGACCACGGGCTCGATTCTTTGCCCGGGACGGCCGCGGAGATCTTCTCGGAAGACGTTCGCGGCCGGCTGGCCCCCGCGAAGATCGACGCCCGCGAGTGGTTTGCGATCGTCAGGGCCGCCCACGGGGAGGGTCTGCCCTCGACCTGCACCATGATGTACGGCCATATCGACCGGCCCGAGCACTGGGTCGATCACATGGAGCGGCTCCGGGCATTGCAGGACGAGACGCGCGGCTTCACGGAGTTCGTGCCGCTGGGTTTCGTCCCCTGGCGCGCCCCGATCTACCGCGACGGCGAGGCGCGGGCCGGGGCGACGAGGGAGGAGCACCTGAAGGTGCATGCCGTGGCGCGTCTCTTCTTCCGAGGGGCGATCGAGAACATCCAGGTTTCCTGGCCGAAGCTGGGCCCGGACTTCGCCCTGGAGATCCTCCGCTCGGGCGCCAACGACTTCGGCGGCACGCTCATGGGAGAAAACATCACGCGCGCGGCCGGGGGCACGCACGGCGAGGAGATGACGCCCGAAGAGTTCCGCCGCCTGATCCGCTCGATCGGCCGCGTCCCGAGGCAGAGGGACACGCTCTACCGGCCCGTGGCGGAGGGCTGAATACCCCGCTCTCGATCGGCCGCGCCTGCGACCGGCCGCGAAATCCGGCGATCATGGGTTGGCAGAATCGATCGGCGTGTGCTAACGTGTGACCATGAAGGAACGACGCCGGTTTCCGCGGATCGAAAGTTCGCTTGTCACCTACCACCGCAAGCTCTGGCAGACGGCCCAGCAGTTCTCGGGCGTCTCCGAGAACGTCTCGGCCGGCGGCTTGTGCGTGGAACTCGAGGGTGCCGATCTCAAGCCGGGCGACCTGGTCTCGATGGAGATCGTCCTGCCGGGCACCTCGGATTCCCTGAACGTCATCGCCCGGGTCGCGCGTCGCGAGGGGCGGGAGTTCGGCCTCGAGTTCGTCCAGGTGAAGGACGAGGAGGCCAAGAGGATCCAGGAGCACATCGACGCCTGCCTGGGAGCCGGCGCCGAGCCGATCCCCTAAGAGTCTCCCGGCCTTGAACCTGCGGCTCCTCGGCTGCCTCGCTTTTCTCGTCCTTCTCTTCTTCGGGGCGGTCGCGCCGGTTCTCGTGGGAGCTCTCCTCGGTTTCGACCCGATCGATCTCATCGCGGGTCCCGGCCTGATCGTCTACTTCGGCGTCGTCGCATTCGGCATCCTGGCTTATACGGCGATCACGAGCGGCCGGCTGATCACGCGCGGCCGGTCGTTGAAGCGGGAGGATCATCCGGTCATCTTCGCGATCGGCGCGGCGGTCTACGCCGCTTGCGCCCTGGCCTGCTACGTCGCCTACATCTTCGCGCTTTTCGCGCTCTGACGGGAGGCGCCGTTCAGGCCGCCTTGCGGCGCTCCTCGATGATCGCCATGAGCTTCGCGAAGGAATCGACGAAGGCGGCGACGCCCTCGCGGGCGAGTGAAGCGGTCACCTCGTCGAGTCGAATGCCCAGTCCCTCGAGCTCGCGGAAGACCCGTTTCATGCCCTCGAGGTCGTCGGCGATGCGCGCGGCGACGCGGCCGTGGTCGCGGAAGGCGTCATACGTGGCCGGGGGGACGGTGTTGACGGTATCGGGCCCGATGAGTTCCTCGACGTAGAGGACGTCGGAGTAGCGCGCGTTCTTCGTGCCGGTCGAAGCCCATAACGGCCTCTGCACGCGCGCGCCGAGGGACGCGAAGGCTGTTGTGTGGAAGAGGCGTTCAAACTCGGCGTAGGCGATCCTCGCGTTCGCGACCGCGGCCTTGCCGAGGAGAGATTCGCAGCGGGAACGCAGGGACGGATTCGTCATGAGCGCCTCGAGCTTCTTGTCCACGGCACTGTCGATGCGGCTGACGAAGAAGCTGGCGACGGACGCCACGAGGTCGACAGGCAGGCCGGCCTTCTTCCGCCGCTCGATCCCCCGGATGTAGGCCTCGGCCGTGCGACGGTACGTCTCGATCGAGAAGATCAGCGTGACGTTGACGTTGACGCCGGCGGCGATCAGCTCCTCCACGGCCGACAGTCCCTCGGGCGTGGCCGGCACCTTGATCATGGCGTTGGGGCGCCCGAGTGTCCTGAAGAGGCGGAGAGCCTCGGAGACGGTTCCGGCCGTGTCGTGCGCCAGCTCGGGATTGACCTCGAGACTCACGTAGCCGTCTCGCCCCCCGGTGCGGTCATAGACCGGCCGGAAGACGTCGCAGGCCGCGGCCACGTCGGAGACGGTCAGGGCGTCGTAGATCTCGAAGGCGCTCCGGCCCTCGCGTGCCAACGCCGCAAGCGCCGCGCCGTAGGCTGCGTCGGAGCCGATGGACTTCTCGAAGATGGCGGGGTTGGAGGTCATGCCGCGCAGGTCGTCCTCGCGGATGAGACGCGCCAGTTCTCCGCTTTCGAGGAGCGAACGGGTCAGTTGGTCGTACCAGATGCTCTGGCCCTGGGCGGCCAGTTCACGCAAGGGGTTGGAGGCGTTCATAGGACGAGGATACTAGCGGAAAAGGCGCGAGTCCGATATCCCAAACGGCGAGCCGGGCGGTTCTTCACCAGGGCAGGGGCAGGCGGCGCAGGAGCCCTCCGGCCGGGCTCTGGTTCACCGCGCGGGCGGCGCCGAGCACCGAGGAAAGCCGCTCCATCGTGTCCGCGAAGCGGCCGATGGATTCCGCGCGGGAGGCCCGGTCGGAGGCGTAGGCGCCGTACTGCCCGGCGGAGGCCTCGTCGCTCACGCCGTGCGCCGCGGCCAGGCGCCGTGTGAGCGCCCGGCGGGCCTCCATCGATTCCCGGCGCGTCTCGGCGCGCTGCCAGACCCGCAGGGCCGACTCGAGCACCTCGGCGATCTCGGCGGCGTCGTCGAGGCCGCGGGGAGGCCGCGAGGTGAACTTGAGCATGCGCGACGTGAGGGAGGCCATCTCGCGGTAGTCGTCCGCGGAGAGAGCGCGCGTCGATTCCATGGACGACGAGGCTTCGCTTTCGATTTGCGAGGCCTCCTCGGCGCTTCCGACCCGTCGCGCCTCGAACCAGTCCGCATCCCCGGCGACGGCGGAGGGAGCGACGAGATACCCCTCGTCCTCCTCGCCCGCCCCGACCGGCGTCTCCGGCTCGTCCTTGCCGGTCTTGACTTCTCCCTCCGAGACGCGCGTGCGCGCCGCCCCGTTCTCGGCCACATCGACCGTGAACCGCGTTCCCCGCACGCCGGCGACATGGACCGGGGCGACGACGCGGTAGGAGGCGCGCTCGGCGAGGCGATTGACGGAATGGGACGTTTGACCGTGATGGACGACGATGGACTGGCTGTTCATCCGCCCGCCGGACCAGCGCACCGCGGTCGCCTCGGGGCCCAGGCGAACCTCGTGCGAGTCCGGCAGGACGAGCACGGCGACCGCTCCGGCGGAGACGCGAACGAGGGAACCCGAGGGGATGCGGGCGCCCGCGCGAAGGGGGAGGGCGATTTCGTCGGTGTCGGGCGAGAACTCGGCAGGACCACTTGCCGAGCGGCAGACGGCGAAGCGCTCGGGTTCGGCCGCGGCGGAGACGCAGGCGAGAAGGACGATCGCCAGGGCCGCGAAGAGACCCCCGGGCCCGCTATTCCAACGCGTTTTCGACATGCTCGATCCTTTCCACCGCTCCGTCCAGCGTGATGCCGACCGCGTCGAACCTCGCCTCGCGGTCCTCGTGTTCGGCGTGGCGCGCGAGCCAGGCCGAACCGAGCCTCTTGAGACGCGCCGCCTTGGAGGGCGTGATGGACTCCAGGGGAGCCCCGGACGCCTCTCCGCGCCGCGCCTTCACCTCGACGAAGACCAGGATGCTCCCGTCGAGCGCGACGAGGTCGATCTCGCCCCAACGCGTCCGGGCGTTGCGCTCGAGGATCCGGTAGCCTTTCCCGCTCAGGTACTCGGCGGCCCGCTCCTCGCCGCGACGTCCCAGCGCCTGTCGGTCACCGGGAGAGATCTTCACGGAGGCATGATACGGGAGGCGGCGGACGGGAAAAAGCCAAATAGCGCATTGCGCCTTGCGCGGATCGGACGCCGGCGACGAGTGTGTCCGCGAATCATAGGCGACTCATGATGATTGCGGCAAAGCGGTTTTCGAGGCGTCGGCCTCGCGGGGATTGCGAGGCCAGCCGAGACCTCGCAGACCGCCAGGGGGAGCGGTCACGAATGAGCGGCGCCGCAATCATCATGAGTTACATGACCCATGACACGCGAACGCACGGCGACTCTCCTCCTTGTCCGATTCCATCTCGCCCCCTATTCTCTTCGCGATGAACCGCGTGATCCTCGGAGAGAACCTCGACGTGCTTCGCTCGCTTCCCGGCGAATCCATCCCTCTCGTCTACATCGACCCGCCCTTCAACACGGGCGGGACGCAGAAGCGGAGCCGGTTGAAGACGGTGCGCGACGAGGGCGGGGACAGGACGGGATTCGGGGGACGCCGCTACCGCACCGTCAAGGAAGGGGAGTCGTTCTTCCGGGACCGCTTCGACGACTACCTCGCCTTCCTCGAGCCTCGCCTGAGGGAGGCTCACCGCGTGTTGAGGCCCGACGGGAGCCTGTATTTCCACATCGACTATCGCGAGGTCCACTACTGCAAGATTCTCCTGGACGAGATTTTCGGCCGGGACTGCTTCCTGAACGAGATCATCTGGGCCTACGACTACGGCGCGCGTACGAAACGCCGGTGGCCCGCGAAGCACGACAACATCCTCTGGTACGCGCGCGATCCCGGTTCCTACGTCTTCAATTTCGGGGCGATCGACCGCATTCCCTACATGGCGCCGGGGCTGGTGGGCCCGGAGAAGGCCGCGCGCGGCAAGACGCCGACGGACACCTGGTGGCATACGATCGTCAGCCCGCAGGGGAAGGAGAGGACCGGCTACCCGACTCAGAAGCCCCTGGGCGTCCTCCGCCGGATCGTCCGCGCCTCGTCGCGCCCCGGCGACACCGTGCTCGATTTCTTCGCGGGGAGCGGAACGACGGGGGAGGCGGCGTGGCGCGAGGGGAGGGCGTTCCTGCTCGTCGACGACAACCCCGAGGCGTTCCGGGTCATGAAGGAGCGCCTCGCTGGAGCCCCGGACGTGGTGTTCGAGACCCGCTAGGCCCCGGAGCGCCGGTCCACGGTCTCGCGCACGAGGCGCTCGGCCGTATCGAGGTCGAAGGGCTTGGCCAGGAGCTGGCAGGAGCCGAGACTGGCGGCTTCGCGCATCACGCGATCCATGTCGAGAACACCCGTCATGAGGATGAGTCGGGCGCCGGGCTGGCGCACGGCGGCATGGCGCGTCACGTAGAGCCCGCCCGGGCCGGGCATGTTCACGTCGCAGAGAAGGACATCGAACGGCTGCCGGTCCAGGATCTCCACCGCGTCGCCCACGGTCGAGGCGAAGACGACGTCGTATCCGCGGGACGCGAGGAAGTCCCTGAGGGGAATGCCGATGTCGCTCTCGTCGTCCACGATCAGGACGCGGCCGCGGTTCTTATCCACGGGTTCGGCCTCCGCGTGCGACGGTGGCACCGCGGGCGACGAGGATGCCGGAGGAACGGCGGCGCCGCCCGGGAGACGGATCTCGACGGTCGTGCCCTTCCCGGGGAAACTCGCCAGGTGAATCCGACCCTCGTGGGCCTGCAGGATACGGTAGCAGACGGAGAGCCCGAGGCCCACGCCCTGGATCCCGAGGGCGTCCTTGGCCATGCCGCCCTTGGTTGTGAAGAAGGGCGTGAAGACCTTGTTGAGCGTCTCCTCGTCCATCCCGATCCCCGTGTCTTGGACGATGATGACGACCTCGTCACCCTCGCGCCGGTCCGTGATCGTGAGGAGCCCGCCGTGGTGGGGTTTCATCGCGTGTCGCGCGTTCAGGATGAGGTTGAGGAGCACCTGCTGGATCTGCCCGGCGTCCGCGCGAACGCACTCCTTGGAAGGCCGCCAGTCGATCTCGATGTTCTCGTTCGTGAGTTGCTGCCACTGGACTCTCAGCACGGCGTCGACGAGTTCCGTGACGGCGCAGTTTTCCTGGCGGATCGGCAGGGGGCGCGAGAGCGTGAGCATGCTTTTCACGATTTCGGCGGCCCTCCGCGTCTGACGCTCGATCACCGTGAGCGGTTCGTGGAAGGGTTCGGCGTTCGAGCGCGAGAGGAGCAGTTGGGCGTAGGAACGTATGACGGTGAGGATGTTGTTGAATTCGTGGGCGACGCCGGCGGAAAGCTGTCCCACGGCCGCGAGGCGCTCGGAGTGGATCAGCGCGGCTTCGGTGCTCTTCTGATGGGTCAGGTCCCGGACCGTCGCCACGACCACGGGACGGTCGCGAAGATCCATCCGGCAGAGGTGAATCTCCGCGGGAAACTCCGAACCGTCGTGCGGCCGCCGCGCGTTCCATTCGAAGGTCTGCCGCTCACCCCGGAAGACCTTTTCCCACGTCACCGGCAGCTGGTCTTCCGCGTTGCCGCCTCCCGAGAGTTGGTGGACGACGGTGAGGGACGAGAGTTCCGAGCGGTCGAGTCGATAGAGTTCGAGCATGCGGTCGTTGACGTCGATGATACGCCCCGTCTCGTCGTGCACGATGACTGCGTCGTCCACGTGGTCGAAAACGCGCCTCAGGGTCATCTCCGAATTCCGAAGCATCCCCTGGATCTCCACGTGGCGGCGTCGTGCGACGTGGAAAAGGACGGCCATCATGGCGAGCAGGGCCGTGATGAGGATGGGGGGGAGACTGCGCAGGCGGATCATGTCGTTCCAACGGGTCGCGTCGACGTCGATGCCGAGGAGCACCCGGGGATGGGTGTCGCCGACCTCGGGAAGGGTCACGAGCGCGCTGATCCAGGTGCCCCAGGAGTCGGACACCGGCCCCTCGACGATCTCGCCGCGCTCCTTGAAGACGCGCCTCAGAGAGGGGCTGGCCTCCTCGTAGACCTGGCCCGGGGGAGAAAAGTCCGGGGACGCATCCGGCTCCGAATCCACCAGGAAGACGATCGTGTCCCCCCGCTCCGCCAGCAGGTATGCGAAGCGGAAATACGGAACGGCTTCGCGGATCGACTCGAGCTGTCCCTTGAGCCGGACATAGTCGTGCGAGACGATGTCGGAGGCGTCACCCCTGAGGTTGCCGATGCGTTGGGCGTTGACCGCCCGCGCGGCGACGCGCGCCTCCTGCAGAAGCCCGTTGCGTTCCCTTCGGTCCGCCTCGACCTGCGCCATGTCGGTTCCCAGCCATCCCCCGGCGAGGATGATGAGGACGGTGGCGCCCAGGAATCCGTCCTGGATCGATCGACCCTCGGTTTGCTCGTGCTGGCCCCGCGGAAGGGCCGCGCTGAACCGCCAGAAGGAGACGCAGGCGACCGCGGATAAGACCCCGTCCAGGATACCCGATCGAATCGCGAGGAAGAGGCATCCTTTTCCAGGCTCGGGAAGCCAGGTGACGTCGGCGCGGGCCGGCGTTTCCAGGAGCAGGGAGACGAAGACAGTCATGCCCACGGAGACGGACGCGAGGAGAAGCCATCGGCTCTTCACGGGCACGAGGCGTCCTGCCCGGAGCGACGCGGTGAGGGCGAGAAGCGAGAAGGCCGCGGCCATGGCGAGCCGCGCGGCGGTTGCGACGTCGGGGGAGAGGTGAAGGAGCGCCAGGGCGCAGGCGGTGAAGATGACGGCATAGCAGGTGAGCCTTCCCTTCCTCTCGCCGCGGCTGCGACAGCCGAAGACGGCCAGGGCGACGAGGAAAGCGAGGGAGAGCCCGTCGCGCAGAACGGTCACCACCTGCGTCTCGATGACCGAGACCGAGAGGATTTCGAGCCAGTCGCGCATGCCGTGGAGAAAGCCGAAGAGGCCGAGCCAGGCAAAGGTGCTCCGGAGGGGGGGGCGTCGATCCAGTTCGACGCAGATCATGCCGAGGTAGATGCAGGCGATCCCGCGGATTAGAGAGATATAGTCCTGGTGATTCGCCAGGAACGTCTCCATGTTCACCCGGTCAAGGCCCCCCCGCCGACGACCGGCATCACGGTTTCTCCGCGCGCGTCCGTTTTCGCCAGTATTCCAGGAGGTGCGCGAGGCTCTCCTCGAAGGTGTGGAGAGGCTTCCAGCCGGTCGCGGACTGGAAACGCGACGAGTCGGGGATCTGGAGCGTCACGTCGGCGGGACGGAGGAGCGCGGGGTCCTGTCGCGTCGGGATCGGAGTCCGTGCGAGCGACACGAGCGTCTTGAGGAAATCGCCGACCGTCATCGTCGTCGCGCCGCCGATGTTGTAGGCTTCGCCCGCCTCGCAGTGGACGAGCGCCTCCCAGTAGGCTCTCATCGCGTCGCGCACGTCGATCAGGGTGCGGACGGAGTCGAGGTTGCCGTGCAGGAGTTCCTCCGCGAGGCCCGCCTCGATCCGGGCCACCTGGCGCGCGAAGGAGGTCGCGAAGAGGTCGGCGCGGCGGGGATTGAGGTAGGAGAACATGCGCGTGCGCACGATCTTCATCCCGTAGCTCACGAAGTAGACGCGGCCGAGATGATCCTGGGCGACCTTGGAGACGGCATAGGGGCTCGCCGGGTTCATCGGGCAGTCCTCGGTGATCGGAACGTGCTTCGGATCGACCTGTCCGTAGACCTCGGAGGTGCTGCAAAGCTGGATCCAGGGATCGATGCCGACGATGCGGATCGCCTCGAGGAGGTTCGAGGTGCCGAGGATGTTGTTGGAGAGGACCGTGGTCGGGGTGATGAAGGAGGCACGGACGTTGGCGTGGGCGGCGAGGTGGAAGACGGCGTCGGGGCGGACGCGTTCGACGACGGGAAGGAGCGAGGCCATGTCGCAGAGGTCGCACTCGTGCACCGTCACGCGCCCGGCCGCCGCGGCCAGGTTGTTCTGCGTCGCGGAGTGCCAGCGCGCGACGCCGTGGACCTCCACCTCCGGGTGATGATCCACAATGTGGTCCGCGAGGTAGCTGCCGCCCGAACCGCCGATGCCCGTGATGAGAACCTTCCTGAAGACGCGCGGCGCTGTCATGGGGCCATCCTACTCAAGGACGATCCGAAATCCAAAAACGAAAATCAGAAGGGGCCCTTGAAGGCCGCCTCGGCCAGGTCCTGGCGCGGCTCCGGTCGCCAGCCGTTCGCGCGGCCCGTGACGAGGTCGAAGGCCGACGCGGCGATGGTGCGGGCGTTGGGGTAGAAGAGGTCCTCCAGTACCGGCGTCGTCGGGCAGGGAACGTCGGCGAAACCCATGCGCCCCACCGCGAAGGGCCGCTCGCCCTGAAGCCGCTCCGCCACTCGCGCCACGATCTCCGCTCCGGCCCCGCCGCTAAGCCAGGTGTTGTCCACGACGAGGAGGCGCCCGGTCTTCCTGACCGATTCGGCGATCGTCTCCGCATCCAGGGGCGAAAGCCAGATGGGATCGATCACCTCGGCTGAGACGCCTTTCTCCGCGAGATACCCGGCGGCGCGGAAGCACTCCAGTTGCATGAAGGAGATGCCGACGATCGTCACGTCCGTGCCTTCGCGCACGATGCGCGAGCGCCCGGGCCGGACCTCGTAGGTCTCTTCCGGGACCGGCCCGGACTGGTAGTGGAGCATCCGGTGCTCGATGTAGAGGACGGGATCGTCGTCGCGCACCGCGGCGATGAGCGCGCCCTTGGCGTCGCGCGGCGTGGTGGGCATCACGAGCTTGAGGCCGGGGACGTGCATGAAGAGGGGATAGAGCGCCTGGGAGTGTTGGGCGCCCTGGCCCCAGCTCTTGCCGATCATCGCGCGCACCGTGATCGGGCAGTGCTGGCGCCCGCCGAAGACGTAGCGCATCTTGGCCGCCTGGTTGACGAGCTGGTTCATGGCGAGGAGAAGGAAGTCGCAGCGGATATGGACGTGGATCGGGCGGAGGCCTCCGAGCGACATCCCGACGGCCGCGCCGGTCATGGCGTCCTCCGAGAGCGGCGTGTCGAAGACGCGCTCCGGCCCGAAACGCTCCGGAAGGCCGGCCGTCGTTCCGAGGATCCGCTTGGGGTCGTCGACGCCCAGGCCGAAGAGGACGACGGACGGATCGGCGGCCATCGCCTGCTCCGTCGCCTCGCGGATCGCGGCGAGGAAGGAGAGTTCGCGCGTCATCGCGATCCGCCTCCGAAGAGATCCGCCGTCAGTTCGTCCGCGGCCGGCCACGGGCTCGCCTCCGCGAAGCCGAACGCCTCCCGGATCTCCTCCTCGATCTCCACGTCGATCGCCGCGCGCCGCTCCGGCGCGACCAACCCCGCGGTTCGCGCGACGGCGTCGTTCTTCACCCACGGCGCGGCCTCCTCGCGGCCGCGGTAGCCGAGAGAATAGTCCTCGTTCGGACCGACGTGCTCCCGCCAGCGGTAGGTCAGGCACTCGAGGAAGACCGGGCCGCTGCCGGCGCGGCAGGAGGCGACGGCCGCGGCGGTCCGGTCGCGGATCGCGAAGACGTCGTCGCCGGCGATCCGGTCCGACTCGAGGCCGAAGGCGCGCACGCGCCCGACGAGATCCGTGTTCGCCTGCCGCGCCTCCTGGCGCGTGTGGATCGCGTAGAGGTTGTTCTCGCAGAAGAGGACGAGCGGGAGTCGTTTCAGCGCCGCGAAGTTCAGCGTTTCCCAGAAGACACCCTCCTCCGTGGCCCCGTCTCCGAGGAAGCAGAGCGTCACGGCGCCGGTCTTCCGGAGTTTCATCGCCAGGGCATGACCGGCGGCGTTGGGAATGGTGGTGCCGACAACGGCCGAGGTGCCCATGACACCGGCCCCGGGATCGACGAGGTGCATCGAGCCGCCCTTGCCGCGGGCGCAGCCCGTCGCCCGGCCGAAGAGCTCGGCGATCATGGCGCGGAGGTCGCCGCCCTTCGCGAGATACATCGCGTGACCGCGGTAGGTGCCGAAGACGACGTCCCCGGGCGCGAGCGCGTCGCAGGCTCCGACCGCGGCCGCCTCCTGCCCGATCGAGAGGTGCACCGGGCTCTTGATGACGTCGGTGGGATAGACGCGCGCGATCTCCTCCTCCACGCGCCGGATACGCATGAGGGAGCGGTAGATCCGTTCGATGTCCGCCGCGGGGGTCACCTGTCCGAGGCCTCCTCGATCGCGGCGGGTTTGCGCCTGTAGAGTTCGAAGCGCGGCCACGAGGCCGTGAGATCGTAGTGGGCGGCGATGAAGGTGTCGAGGCCGAGCCAACGGAGGAGGCGGAAGGTGTCCATGCGCTCGAAGTCGCGCTCGTCGTGCATGAGGATCCAGTCGGGCGGCGCGCTCCGGAACCGCGCCCCGAATCGATCGTAGTGCGCGCCGGCGGGGAAGGAGCCGAGCGAGAAGCCGATGGGCGCCTCGGGCCGGAAGCTCTCGCGGCCGAGGACGCCATACATCACGGTCGCGTCGGGAAAGACGAGGAGCGAGGAGTCGGCCGGAACGTGACGACGGAGATGCTCGACCGCGGCGTCGAAGCCCGCCCCGACCTCCGGGTCGCAACGCCATCCTTCCAGGCCGGGCGCGCGCAGTTCGTAGCCGTCCCGGAAATAGGTGCGCCAGCGCCACGCCGCGTGGTCCGCGGTGGCGCGGGCCGCGAGGTGCATGAGGCTCACGACGAGCGCGAGGCAGGCGAAGCGGACAAGCGGACCCGAGAGCGCGGGCGCGCGCCGGGTCGGGCTCCAGCGGGAGAGCAGGATGGCGCCGTAGAGGACGCCGGCGCCGGTCCAGTACTGGCTGGCCGCGTCCACGAGCGAACCGGTGAAGGAGCAGAGAGTGGCCGCCACGGCGATGGAGACGGACAGGGTGAGGGTCGCGCGGTGGGCGCGGCGCCAGGCGGGTTCGGCAAGGGCGGCCATGAGGAGGGAGGCGAGGACGAGGGGAAGGGGAGGCATCAGGAGGGCGACGCGCACGAGGCGCCCGAGGTTGAAGAGGCGCTCGAAGGGGCGGTAACAGAGAAAGTTGTTCTCGAACATGGCCACCGGCGAGGCCAGGAGGAAGAGCCCCGCGCAGCCCGCCGCGAATCCGGCCGCATAACACGCGACGAGCCGGCCCCGGCCCGGGGCGAAGGCGAGGCGGGGGAGGAAGAGGATGAGCCCGCACAGGCCGACGTTCAGCTTGGTCAAGGCGGCGAGAGAAGTGAGGAACCCGGCGCCCGCCGCGGCCGCCGCGGCGCGGCGGCCCCCGAAGGCCGGGCGCATGCCCTCGTCGCCGGGGACCGCTTCCATGAGCGCAAGGCCCAGAAAGAGCCAGGCGGCGGCGTTCTGGTCGTACCACGGGTGCGCGGCGGGACCGTAGAAGGACGTGCCCGCGACCATGAGCACGATGAACTGGCCGATCGGCGGGAGCGTGCGGCGGGCGACGAGATGGAGGGCGAAGAGCGCGAGTGCGTTCATCACGACGAGATGCAGGAGCACCGCGTCCCGGCCGAAGCCGAGGAGCGCGAAGGAGAACGCGTGGAGATGAGGATGGATCGGGCCGGTGTTGTAGAAGAAGTCCTCGTAGATCCTCTGTCCCTTCCAGACGCGGTAACCGGCGTCCATGAAGGTCGACATGTCGAAGAAGTCGAAGATCCCGAAGGCGTGTCCGGCGACGAGCGCCGAGCTGTAGGCGAGGGCGGCGGCGAGAACGAGAAGGGAGAGGAGGCGCGGCCGGCTCACGGCCCGGACCGCTCGCGCCTCAAGACGATCTTCACCGCGTTCCAGAAGGCGGCGGGCCGGAGGTCGAAGATGAGGTTCATGTCGGTGCAGCAGACGTTGTAGCAGGCCGTGCAGGGATTCTCCGCAAGCCGGTCCCACGCCGCGCCGAACCCGTCCTCGCGCACCGAGAGCGCCGGGAACTTGTTGACGAGCAGCACGCAGGGGAAGACGCGCCCGTCCGATTCGATGTGGCAGGAGAACTGCTTGAGTCGGCACGGCACGGGATGAAAGCCCGCGGGCAGGGGACCCGCGATGCGCTCGGTCTCGTAGGGAAGCGGCCAGGCGATCGCCTGGCGGTAGGACTCCTCCGAGAAGAAGACCGGCAGGCCCTTCCGCCGCGCTTCCAGGATCCGCCCGAGCATCGCCCTCATCTCCTCGTCCGAGAACTGGAGGCCCCCGGTCGGGGAGTCCTCGCCCCTGAGGATCGAGAACTGGGCCTGGAAGCGGTAATCGGCGGCGAGCGCCATGATCTCCTCGAGCGCGCCCGGGTTGTTCTTCGTCAGCACCGTGTGGACGTGGAAGGCGATGCCCTTCGACCGCAGGAGCCGGAAGACCTCGAGAATCCGCTCATACGTGCCTTCGCCACGGTTCCTGTCGTTGGCGACGCGGTCGCCGTCGAGGGAGATGGCGACGGAGTCGACGCGGGAGACGAGGTCGAGGTGGCGGGGGACGAGGAGGCCGTTGGTGGAGAGATGAGAGAGGAGGCCGCGCTCCTTGATCCGCGCGTGGATCTCGGCGAGGTCGGGTCTCAGCAGCGCCTCGCCGCCGTTGAGGGAGATATACTTCGTGCCGCGCCGGGCCAGCTCGTCGACCAGGTCGAGCATCTCCGCGGTCGTCAGTTCCTTCTTCCCGAATTCCATCGACTCGCGGTAGCAATAGAGGCACTTGAGGTTGCACTTGTCCGTGACGCAGAGGATGACGTAGATCGGGATGCGGCGGCCGGTCAGGTGCCCCCGGGCGATGCTCGCGACGTAGCCGAGGTGCTGTCTCACGCCGACGCCTCCGCCCGCGCCCGCGCGTCGGAACGGCGGAAGCGGAACATGCCCAGCGCCTTCCCGAAGGCGTCGCGGTTGACGAGCCCGGAGGGGCGGAAGAACTCGCGCACGAGCCCCGGCCAGTGGGTCCGCACGAAGGTGGAGTAGAGCTCGCGTTGCCACCGCCCGATCTCCTCCGGCGTGAAGTCCGGGGTGCGGATCATCGCGGAGAACATCTCGATCCGCTCGTCCTCCTCCGGCGGCACGTCGACGAGCCAACCCTTCCGGCGGCATTCCTCGTAAAGCTCCGTGCCGGGATACGGGGCGAAGATGTTGACGGTGAGGAGCGACATCGGGAGGCGCGCGACGAGGCGCTTCGTCTCCTCGAAGTCGGCGCGCGTCTCGCC
>CAZWVM010000073.1:0-15859 GCA_964637705.1 uncultured bacterium | reverse complement strand
TCGGGATCGCGATCACGGCCGAGACGATCGCCTTGTTCGCGTTGTGCTCCCACCAATGCGGGGCGAAGAGAGGGAAGAGGGCGATGCAGAGGAGGATGGTGACGAAGGGAAGGGTGGTCCAGAGCCCGAGCGTCTTGCCGATCGATTCCTCGTGGCTCCCCGCCTGCGCGGTTCCGTGCGCCGGCGCCGCGGAAGCCTCAGCGGCGGACGTGGCCGCGGGCGCGGTAGCTTCCTGGGCCAGCACCGGGGCGGCAAGGAGCAGAAAAACGACGATGAGTCCAGCGAACCTCTGGAACATGACTGACTTCTCCTTCTTCCCCCGACGAGTGTTGGGCGTCACGCGGACGTTACGGGCCGGCGGCGGACGAGTCAAGAGATGGAAGCCCGCCCTTGATCCCCGAAGGTTGAATCGCCACCGAGGCAGGGAGACACGGAGAAGGTCCTGCTCCCCCTTCTCGAGGCGGGGGAAATGAAGTTTTTCTCTTTCACCCGGGAAAGCCGACTCCCGCAGTCAACGAGGACTTGACAGGACCCAGAACCCGATCCGGCTTTACTTTGAACTCAATACGATTTCCATGATCTCTGGATCACAGATTGCGTTGATTCGATCCCTGATCGTCTCGGTGTTCTCCGTGCCTCGAGCCCGCCGGAGCGGACGCTTCGGCGGGCGGGTGGTGAATGAACACCTGTTCCGGGAATTCAGAATCCGCACTCCGCCGCGGTCGGTCAGCCGCCGATGGAGGACATGACGCGCAAGTCCGGCTCGTTGCCTTCGCCGAGTTCCTTCATGCCGCCCGGCCCCTTTGCGCGGACCGCGCCGAGAAACAACGCGGCGATCTCCTCGTCCGTGCCCGACCTCACCGCCGCGCGGAGATCCACGCCGTCGCGGCCGTAGAGGCAGTTGAAGAGCTGTCCGTCGGAGCGGAGACGCAGGCGGTCGCAGGCGTCGCAGAAGGGGCTGGAGACGGAGGTGACGAGTCCGAAGCCGCCGCGCCCGTCCGTGAAACGGTAACGCGCGGAGGAGGCCGCGGCGCGCTCGCGCGGGATCTCCTCGAAAGAGTCCCCCCCGTAGTGACCGGCGATGATTTCACGAATCTCGGAGCCCGGCAGCGTCATCGCGCGGGTCCACGCAACGCCCTCGAAGGGCATCATCTCGATGAAGCGCACCGTCATTCCCCGCGGCCGCGCGAACTCCAGGAGTGGCACGATGTCGGGCTCCGACGCGCCCCGCCTGGCGAGGGCGTTCAGTTCCACCTTCAGGGCCGCGGTGCGAGCGGCCGCGTCGACCGAGTCGAGAACGGCCGGAAGTTCGTCCGCGCCGGTAATGGCGCGGAAGCGGTCGCGGTCCACGGTGTCCAGCGAGATCGAGATCTCGTCGAGGCCCGATGCGACGAGTTCCGGGAGGAAAGAGCCGAGCAGGATCCCGTTGGTGGTCAGGGCCAGCGACTCGACGCCCGGGACGCGACGGAGCATCCGCACGAGATCGGGGCAACCGCGCCTCAGGAGCGGCTCTCCGCCCGTCAGGCGGATCCGCGACAAGCCGAGCCGCGCCCCGACCGCAACGATGCGCTCGATCTCCTCGAAGCGGAGAATCTCGTCGTGGGTGACGAGGGCGGCCGCTCCGTCCGGAAGGCAGTAACGGCAGCGCAATTGGCAGCGGTCCGTGACGGAGACGCGGAGCGTCCGGTGCGCGCGGGAACGGCTATCGACCAGGGATTCCATCAGGGGGAATTGTACCACGGGCGGATGGGGAGGCGGTTAAAGGAAAACGCCCGCCGGTTGCCCGGCGGGCGCTTCGTTGACAGGTTCTTAGCCGAGCGTGACGTTCGCCGCCTGAAGACCCTTCTCGCCCTTGACGACCTCGAAGTTCACCTTCGCGCCCTCGTCGAGCGTCTTGTAGCCTTCAGACTTGATCGCGGAGAAATGGACGAAGACATCTTCGCCGTTCTCCTGCTTGATGAAGCCGAAGCCCTTCTGGGCGTTGAACCACTTGACTGTTCCGGTTGCCATGCTAGGCCACCTCCTTACAATTCATTGCTCAAGGAGGTCTGTTAGCCCGCGGCCTATCGGCCGGCGGCCCCGCTATTCTGTGAGAGGTCCAAGCCTAATCACCAAGAACTCAGGCACAGATACTTCCCTGATCAATTTCATGGCTATTATCGGCCTCCCGGCAGGTCCTCGTCAAGCAAATACTTCCATGGAAGGTTCTTTTTCTGGATCGGCACGCCGCAGCCT
This sequence comes from uncultured bacterium, assembly GCA_964637705.1. Classification (GTDB taxonomy): domain Bacteria; phylum UBA8481; class UBA8481; order UBA8481; family UBA8481; genus CAZWVM01. The sequence continues at coordinate 13,624 of CAZWVM010000073.1, read as the reverse complement.
CCACGTGTTCGTGTTAGGTCTCTTTGGGCCGTTCCCGGGGATCTGGAGACGGGCAGGGGTCGACTTTGACCATGGGACGAGTATGATAACCGCACTTCATGCGGGCGTCGCGCGGAACCCACGAGAGGGGTGGCGGCGGGGCCGGGCGAAAGAGAGACGACAATGAAGATCGGCATCGATCTCGGCGGAACCAACCTGCGCGCGGGCCTCGTCGGTCCGAAGGGAGAGGTCACGGAGCGGGCGCGCGTGGCGACCCCGGCGGGGGACGGGCCGGAAAGGGTCGTCGAGATCATGGCGTCGCTCTGCCAGAAGCTCGGCAAGTTCGATTCCGTCGGCATCGGAGCGCCCGGCCTCATTGATCACGCGCGCGGCATCGTGCGCACCTCGCCGAACCTTCCTCACTGGAACGAGGTGCCCCTGGCGGAGCTGCTCTCCTCCAAGCTCGGCGTTCCCGTCAAGGTCGCCAACGACGTGAACGCCATCGCCTGGGGCGAATTCCTCTTCGGCGCCGGCGTCGGTTTCCGCGACATCCTCGTCATCACCCTCGGCACCGGTCTCGGCGGCGCGCTCATCCTCAACGGCAGTCTCCACCTCGGCAAGGACCAGACGGCCGGGGAGATCGGGCACTTCACGCTGATTCCGGGCGGGCACCCTTGTCCGTGCGGCAACAAGGGGTGCCTCGAGCAGTATGTGGCGAAGGAGGCGATCGTGCGGCGCGCGCGTTCGATGAAGCCCGAGATCGTCGACGTGGACCCCGAGATCGTCGCGAAGCGGGCTCACGACGGCGAGGAGTGGGCGAAGGCCGTCTACGAGGGCGTGGCCCAGAACCTGGGGCAGGTCCTCGGAGGAATGATCCAGGTCCTCAACCTCGAGCGGATCGTCGTCGGCGGTCAGATCGCCAAGGCCGGCACCGTCCTCTTCAGTCCCCTGCGCACCGCGACCTCGGAGCACGTCTACCCGGTGCTCCGGGACAGCTACCAGATCGTCAAGTCGGAACTCGGCAACGACGCCGGGATCGTGGGCGCGGCGTTCCTGTAGGCGCTAGATCCGTCCCGCCTTTGCCTTCACCACGCGGAAGGGAACGATGAGGATGAGGTTGTCTCCCTCTTCGACCGGCGTCTGCGGATCCCCGGGCTTCTTCCTCTTCGCGGAATCCTTGTGCACCACGATCGTCGCCTCGAACTGCCGCTCCACGTCCGCGTGTACCAGGCCGCAAAACGGCGACACCGCGTCGACGAGGCAGTGCAGGAGGCAGAAACGCTCGTGGTCGATCACGAAGGAGTCCTTGATGTTCTTGGAGTAGACCGCGGAGGCGAAGGAGGGCGCGGCGAGGGCGGAGGAGCTGTAGACGATCGAGATGTTGAAGTTCGATTCCATCTGGGACGCCAGCTTGTCGTTGAAGAGACGCAGCACCACGCGGATGCCGGGGTTGACCGCGCGCGCCTTCAGCGCCGACTCGAAGTTGACGAGGTCGTCGTCGGTGCAGGCCATGAAGCACTTGGCCTTCTCCACGTGAACCTTGCGGAAGACGTCGTCGGCGAGGATGTTGCCGGTGATCAGGGCCGCCCCGCGCTCCTCGAACTCCGTCCGCGGCAGCGATTCCGGGTTCTTCTCCACGCAGACCAGGCGCTCGCCGTCGTCGAGGAGCAGTCGGGCGGCGCGGAGCCCGATCTTTCCCATGCCGGCGATCACGACGTGATTCTCGAAGGACTGGGCCAGGGCCATGTTCCACACCTCCGGGTTCTGGTTGCGGTTGACGACGAGAGCGCCGAAGCGCAGGAAACCCTCGACGACCATGAGGAAGCTGACGACGGGAATGAGGAAGAAGACGGCCTCGAGCGCGGGGTGACGGGGAAAGGCGAGGGACGGCTGGAAGAAGATGAGCGTGAAGGTGCCCCAGAGCGCCTCGGGCAGGCTGAGGGGCGCGATGTCGTAGAGAGCGTGCGTGGCGAGGGTGCCGAGCGCGAGGACCGCGATGAAGGCGAGTATCGAAGCGCGGAATTCCTTCCAGAGGATCCGGGCGTAGACGAGGCGCGCGCGCAATGAGGTCATCGGCGAGGATTGGACCACGGCGCACCGGGCGCCGTCAACTCGATCGCCCGGGGCGGGTGCACGCTAGAAATGCCGGCGACTCATGTGAACAGGCGCGCTCCCGACCGGGCGTTTCACGTTGACAGAATGAGTCTTCTCCCGGAGATTCCCCCCGGAGACCCGAGGCGGGGCGGGTTGGGGAGGATGTGACCATGGCGGAGTCCTTTCTCGATGGTCTGACCGGAGATCTCCTTTACGCCGTCACGGGTTCGCGGCCGACGCCCGCGCCCGGTTCTTCTTCTCCCATGCTCAAGGAACTCGCGGTGCGCCACGTCTCGGAGCGTCCGATCGACAGCATCATGACGGCGACTCTGGCCGGCTCGATCCTTTTCTTTCTCGCCGAAGAGGATCGGAATCCCCGGGTCACGTCCTTCGCGGACGCCTTCTGGACCGTCAGCACATGCATCGCCGCGGTCTCCGACGGGGGAGGGGCGGTGACGCCCCTCGGCAAGTACATCCTCGGCCTGGTCATGGGCATCGGCCCGGCCATGCAGGGACTGGCCGTGGCGGAGGGCGTGCAACAGCGAGGCACCCGTGAACTTCTTCCGCCCGCCGATAACAGGATCATCGATCGGCTGGACCGGATCGCGGCCCTGCTCGAGGAGGTCATCGCGAAGAGGCCACCGGCGGAGTTTGAGGCCCGGTGAGAACGAATCCGGTTGAGTCCTCGGCTCTCGAGTCGCTTCTCGAGCAGGCGCGCACCCTCCACGATTCCTTCGAGACGAAGGGCGCGGCCGAGACCCTGCTGCCGCTCTTCCGCAAGCAGAATCGCAAGGCGCTCCGCGCCCTGATCAACGACGCTCTCGGCGAACTGAAAGATCAGCCCGACGTCTTGGCTCGCGTGGCGGCGCGAACCGCGTCGAAGCGCGGTGAAGCGCCTGACTGGACGGAGACGGCCGCCGAGGTGAAGGACCTCCTCTCCGACGGCGAGGACCGGCTGAAGGAGAAACGCGAGAATGTCCTGAGGCGCGCCGAGTGGGTGAAGTCCCAGATCGAGGCGGCGGCGCGCGGGAAGGCGAAGCCGGACGAGGTGGCCTCGGCGGTGAGGGATCTCCTCGGCGAGTTCTCGCCGGCCGCGGCCGCGGCGGCTAGGCCGGAGGCGACGATCGCGGAACAGGTCGTCGACGTGACCGGTGTCCTCAGGAAGCAGTACGACGAGGGCCGTGCGGCGATCGAGGAGATGGCGAGGAAGGCATCGCAGGACCTCGGGGAGGTCTGGGACGACGCGAAGAAGGGACGGCTGGATCCGAACGAGATTCACGAGCGCGTCCAGGAGTCCCTGGAGGCGGCGCGGGCGGTGGTCCCCGAGGATCCTCATGCGCCGCCGCACGTCGCCACCTCCGAGACTGGCCCGGTCGACGCGCCCCGCATGGACGTCATGGCTCCCGCCGCCGCGGCCGCCGCGCTCGAGAAGAAGCCGATGGCCGGCCCCACCCTGGAGCCGGCGCGCATCCTCTCCGCCGCCGACGTCTCCGTCGCCGCGACGATCTCCGCGCCGAGCACCCCGGCGTCGCGGTTCCCGAACCGGTGCGCAGGCGCGCCGGGCCTTTTGTCTGACCGGTTCCTCGAGAAACGCATCCGTGCCGTGATCGGACGCGAGACGCCTCTCTTCCGGACGAACGTGCTCCTGGCGGCGCTCGTCCGGTACTTCGCCTGTGATCGCGTGGGGGCCCTGCACGTGACCTGCACCGACGAAGCGGAGCAGGATTCGCGGGTGCGCTTCGCCCGGAGCGGCGTGGGCCTGATGCTGCCCGCCCTGTCCGAGGGCCGCGGCTCGGCGGTCGTCACCTCCAACCGCGGCGGATGCTACGAACCCGGATCGCTCTCCATCGCGGCCCGCCACTTCGATGGTGGCGGGACGCTCGCGCTCATCGCGCGTCTCCAGTCGCATTGCGGCGTGATGGAGAAGGAGGGTCGGCGGGTCTACGGATGCATGGACCGCTACGGCCGGGAGTCTCACTGCTGCGGCGCACTGCGGGCGGTTCTCGAGGGCGACCACGCGATCCCGCGCATCGCGGACGTGGCGGCCACGCTCTCCGGCCGCGACCTGGACGAGATCCGGGGTTGCGGCGAGGCTGCGCGCCCCCTGCTCGTGGCCGTTCTCCAGGCCCGGACCCAGGTCGAGCGCGCTCTCGCCGAGGCGCGGACGCTGGCGTTCGAGGGCGTCGCCGTCTTCTTCGGCTCGGTCCACCTGAACGGGCTCTCCGACCCCTCCGAGATCCCGGTCGTGCTTTCGGTCATCGACCGGCGCGGGGGGGAGTCGGCCTCCTGGGAGATCGGACTGTCGTCCGCGATCGCCTCGCTGACGGTCGAGGAATCGCGGGAGGGAACCGTCGTCGCTTCAAAGACGTTGACATAAAAGGTCTTCACGGTACCGTTTTACCGGCACGCCGCTTCTACGCACTCACGGAACAACTCGGGGGATTGAAAGGGGTCAGGCATGGAAATCATCACCTGGATCGTTTCCGCCATCGGCATGGTCCTGGCGGCTCTCGTGGGCTTCGCCGTGTTGTATGGAATCCTGCGGCTCATCATCGGCTGGACCTACCGGATTCCCCAGCAGGGTCAGGCGCTCGTCCGAACGGGCGTGGGCGGCATCCAGATCTCCTTCGACTCGGGCATCTTCGTCTTCCCGATCGTGCACCGGCTCGAGATGATGGACATCAGCGTGAAGCGCGTGGAGATCCATCGCGAGGGCTCGACCGGCCTCATCTGCAAGGACAACCTCCGTGCCGACATCAAGGTCACCTTCTACATCCGCGTGGACTCCAAGCTTCCCGAGCACGTGAAGATGGTGGCGCAGACGCTCGGCTGCGTGCGCGCCTCCGATCCCCAGGTCCTGGCCGAACTCTTCGAGCCGAAGTTCTCGGACGCCCTGAAAACGGCCGGGCGCGACTTCAACTTCGAGGATCTCCTGAACAAGCGCGCGGAGTTCCGCGAGGCGATCAAGCGCCACGTCGGCACCGATCTCAACGGCTACGTCCTCGACGACGCGGCCATCGACATCCTCGAGCAGTCCAAGGTCGAGAAGCTCGATCCGAACAACATCCTCGACGCCGAGGGCATCAAGCTGATCACCGAGCGCACCGCCGCGCAGGCGGTCCTCACCAACGAGCGGAACCGCGACAAGGAGCGGGAGATCAACAAGAAGGACGTCGAGACCCGCGAGATCATCCTCGAGCAGAATCGCCAACTGGCGGAGGCCGAGCAGAAGCAGATGCGCGAGGTCGCCTCGATCAAGGCGCGGGAAGAGGCCGAGACGATCAAGTTCCAGCAGGAGCAGAGGTTGAAGCACGAGAAGGCGCGGATCGCCTCGGACGAGGAGATCCAGGTCTCGGAGGAGAACAAGAACCGGCAGGTCATCGTGGCGGCGCGCAACCGCGAGCGCACGGACGCCGTGGAGAAGGTGCGCGTCGAGAAGGACCGCCAGTTGGAGGACATCGAGCGCGAGAAGATCACCTCGCTCGCCACGATCGAGAAGACCAAGGCGGTGGAGACCGAGCAGAAGAACATCCAGGAGGTCATCCGCGCCCGGGTCATGGTCCAGAAGGACGTGGTGGCCGAGGAACAGAGGGTGAAGGACACCGAGGCCTTCGCGACCGCCGAGCGCGAGAAGAAGGTCATGCTGACGATGGCCGAGGCCGAGGCGGAGCAGGCGGTCGTCAAGAACGTGAAGGCCGCGGAGGCGGCGAAGAAGGCGGCGGAATTGAAGGCCGACCAGGACATGATCGTCCGCTTGAAGGCGGCGGAGGCCGCGAAAAAGGCCGCGGAGCTCGAGGCCGAGCAGGAAGTGATCGAGGCCGAGGGCGAGCAGAACGCCAGCATCAAGATCGCGGTCGGGAAGAAGGCCCTCGCGGAGGGCGTGACCGCGGAACAGGCCGCGTCGGGGCTGGCGGAGGCCAACGTCATCGGCGCGAAGGCGGCGGCGCTTCAGAAGCAGGGCGAGACCGAGGCCTCGGTGGCCCAGCTCAAGTTCAAGGCCGAGGCGGACGGGATCACGAAGAAGGCCGAGGCCATGAAGCTCTTCCACGAGGCGGGGCGCCAGCACGAGGAGTTCAAGCTGAGGCTCAACGTCGAGAAGGACGTCGCGCTCGCGGAGATCGGCATCCGCAAGGACGTCGCGGAGAGCCAGGCCAAGGTCCTGGGCGAGGCGCTCTCCAACGCCAAGGTCGACATCGTCGGCGGCGAGACGCAGTTCTTCGACCGGATCGTCAACGCGATCACCGCGGGCAAGGCCGTCGACCGGGCGGTCGATTCCAGCCAGGTTCTCACCGAGGCCCGCGCGCTCCTGAAGGGCGGCAAGGACGAGGCCAAGTCCGGCATCGCGCAGGAACTGCTGGAGAACGTCCTGGGGAAGAAGGGCTGAGTGCGTTCGGCGTAGGGGCGTCGGCGTGAAGCGCGGCTCGTCGGGCGTGGACCGTGGCTGAAAGCGCGCCCGTCACCGCTCGACCGGGCGGCTTGGAGACCGGCACCTACGAGATCCTCCGCCAGCGCCTCGCGACTCACGCGGAGTCGCTCTCCGAGCGCCTCGAGATCCTCAACGCGAAGCGGCGGGACGTCTTCGGCGCGATCGAGTTCACGCTCCTGGGGACCGAGCGCATCACGACTCCGAACAACTGCGTGCCGAGGGACATGGTGCCCCTGGGCGGGAACAGGTTCCTCTTCGGCTACAACGTCCGGATGGGGCTGAAGACCGAGACGAAGCTCGAGGACGTCTTCTCGATCTACTCGTATCGCGGGCGGATGTTCCACGAGGAGCCGCTCGATCCCTTGAAGTCGGGGGATTTCGAGTCCGACTTCAAGGAACTCTACAAGTACTACCGCGAGTCGACCTTCTCGGCCTTCCGCGTGATCGGGCCGTTCCTCTACATGGCCTTCCAGGTCGGCAAGTCCCTCTCCGACCTGAAGGTCTTCAAGTGGGCGATCGACGAGCGGGGGATCCAGTATCTCGACAACCGGAGCGACCACGAGTTCAAGTACCCGCCCCAGCACGAGTTCGAGTGGAAGCGGGCCGTCAGGGATTACCACAGGGCCGGTCGCTTCCCGCACGTCTCGATCGAGGACCGCGTCTTCGTGGAGTGCCTCGGCGGCGACCTGACCGTCAAGATCGAGGACAACACCGAGAGCGGCGAGGGCATCTACTCCGAGCCGGTCGAGAACCGGGACCAGACGCTCGACGACGCGGAGATCTACTACGCGATCCTCGACGCCCTCGTGATCCTCAAGATCCGCCCCTTCCAGGAGAAACAATTCCGCTACCTCGTCTACAGCGAGAAGGTGAAGGAGGTCCGCCGGATCGACGACATCGAGAAGGCCTGCGTCCTCCTGCCCGACGGGCACGGCATCATCTTCGCCCACGGCTATTACTTGCAGACGGGCGAGTACAAGATCTTCGAGAACGAGTTCACGGACATGGTCTATGCCGCGCGCGTCGACGCCCCGAACGGCGAGGATTACCTCTACGACTTCCTGAACCGCGAGACGGGTGTCGATATCCTGCTGGCGTACAACCGCATCGAGCAGAAGGTGAAGACGCCGATCATCTGCAACGGCTTCTCGGTCTTCGAGAACGGCGAGATGATCCTCTTCCGCTCGCCCGTCGAGCCCCAGAAGCACCACGCGCTCCAGGTCTGGCGCACGCCCTTCCTCGGCTCCAACGTCGTCACGGAGGCCAAGACCGATTCCTTCCTCTTCAAGGTCGGAAACTCCGCGGTCGTCAACGCGATGTCGGAGTGCTTCGAGGTGCTGACGCTCTGCCGGAAGGAGGACACCTACGGCGGTCTTTACCTCGACCTGGTCCGGAAGACCTCCACCATCCTCGATACCTACTTCTGGCTGGGTGAAGGGGAGATCGGCGACCTCTCCGCGCCCCTCGCGGGGATCCGCGACGCGGCGGCGGCGGCGATCGAAGAGTTCGAGAAGGTCTCGCGACTGAAACGCAACGCCCGCGAGGCGCTGAACGCCCTGGAAGCGAAGCTCAAGGATCGCGCGGGCGCGATCGACTACCACAATCTCCCTTCGATCGACGTCTTCGTCGGGCACCTCTCGGGCTTGAGGGCTCTCCGGGGCGAGATCGTCTCGGCGCGCGACGTCCGCTACATCGACGCGGCGCGCCTCCAGGCCATGGAGACCCAGGTCATCGAGCACGCGGACCGGCTCTCGCAGCTCTGCGTGAAATTCCTCCTCGAGCCTGCCGCGCTCAAGCCATACGCCGATCGGGCGGAGTCCTTCCGGGGCGGCGTGGCGGGGATCGCGAAGGTCGTCGACGCCACGAGGGCGGAGGAGGAGATCGGGAAGGCGGCGGGCGAGCTCGAGATGCTCATCGAGATCGTGGGCGGGCTGAAGATCGAGGACGCGACCGAATCGACGCGGATCATCGACTCCATCTCGACGATCTACGCCACCCTGAACCAGGTCAAGTCGCTGGTGAGGGGCCGCCGCCGCGACCTCTCCTCCGTCGAGGGCGCGGCCCAGTTCGGGGCCCAGTTGAAGCTCCTCGGCCAGGCCGTCACCAACTTCATCGACCTCTGCGACACGACGCAGAAGTGCGACGAGTACCTGACGAAGCTGATGGTGCAGGTCGAGGAGCTGGAGGGGCGGTTCGCGGACTTCGACGAGTTCGTGACGCAGCTCGGCGCGAAGCGCGAGGAGATCTACTCCGCCTTCTCGACGCGCAAGGTCCAGCTGGCCGAGGCGCGGCAGAAGCGCGCCAACGCGCTCGCCGAGACCGCGGACCGGATCCTCGCCGGGATCCGCAACAGGGCGATGAGCTTCAAGTCGCTCGACGAGCTCAACGCCTGGTTCGCCTCCGACCTCATGGTCGAGAAGGCGCGCGACACGGCCGCGAAGCTCACGGAGATCGAGGACACGGTCCGGGCCGACGAGGTCCTCGGCCGGTTGAAGACGATCCAGCAGGACGCCGTGAGGCAGATCAAGGACAAGCTGGAGCTTTACACCGAGGGCGAGAACGTCATCCGCTTCGGTCCCCATTCCTTCTCCGTCAACACCCAGCCGCTCGACTGCACGCTCGTCCTCAAGGACGGCGCCATGCACGTCCACCTCACGGGAACGAACTACTTCGAGAGGGTGGAGGACCCGGAATTCCTCGCGACGCGCGAGGTCTGGGACCAGGAGATCGTCTCGGAGAACCGCGCGGTCTACCGCGCCGAGTATCTCGCCTACGAGATGCTCCGCGAGGCGGCCGCGCGGGGCGACGACGCGATCGAGGCCCTGCGCGCGCTTTCCGCCGAGGAGCGGCAGGCGAAGGTGAAGGAGGCGGCGGCTCCGCGCTACGCGGAGGGCTACGTCAAGGGCGTGCACGACGTGGACGCCGCCCGGATCCTCCGCGAACTCCTCCGCTTCCACGCCGAGTTGAGGCTCCTCCGGTTCTCCCCGGGCGCGCGCGCGGCGGCGCGGCTCTGGTGGGAGGATCCCTCCGAGGCCGAGGAGAAGGCGCTCATGGCCGCGCGCCTCAAGTCGCTCGGCGCGGCGCGGCGACTCTTCCCGGCCTGGGACGACCGCTCGGAGGTCGGCGACCTCCAGGCGCGGCTCCTCGCCTTCGCCCGGTCCGGGTGGTTCGACGAGGAGCACGCGGGCGAGGCCGCGGAATACCTCTTCGAATTGCTCTGCGCGGGCGGGGCGAAGTTCCCCGTGAGCCCCGAGGTCGCGGCCTTCCTGTCCGACTTCCAGGAGAACCTGAGAGGGAAGGGAGCGCTGAAGGATTTCGAGGCGGCGCGTGAGGCGGTGCGCGCCGACCGCCGGACGGAGCTGGCCGTGGTGCGCGGCTGGCTCGCGGCCTTCCGCACGGGCGAGGGATCGAGGCACGACGCGGCCCTCGTGGAGAAGGCCGCCGTCGTGCTCCTCGGTCGAGGAGCCACCGTCACGACCGAGGCCGCGCATTCGCTCTCCGTCACCGTCGACGGCCTCATCGGCACCCATGCGCGGATCACCGGCGGGCGGATGGAGATCCACTACCACGAGTTCATGAAACGGCTCGCGCGATTCGCGGGGGTCGAGAAGCCCGCCTTCGAGCGCTACACCGCGATGAAGAAGGAACTGCTCGAGCGCCGCCGGACGGAACTGCGGCTCGCGGAGTACATGCCCAAGGTCCTGACGACCTTCGTCCGCAACCAGCTCATCGACAAGTTCTACCTGCCGCTCGTGGGCGCGAACATGGCGAAGCAACTGGGCGTCGTCGGCGCGGCGAAGCGGACCGACCGCATGGGACTTCTCCTGCTCGTCTCTCCGCCCGGCTACGGCAAGACGACCTTGATGGAATACATCGCGAACCGGCTGGGCATCGTCTTCATGAAGGTGAACGGCCCGGCCCTGGGCGAGCGCGTCCTCTCGCTGGATCCCGAGGAGGCGCCCAACGCCTCGGCGCGCGAGGAGGTCAACAAGTTGAACCTCGCCCTGGAGATGGGCGACAACGTCATGATCTGCGTGGACGACATCCAGCACACGAACCCCGAGTTCCTCCAGAAGTTCATCTCCCTCTGCGATGCCCAGCGGCGGATCGAGGGCGTCTGGAGAGGAACGCCGCGCACCTACGACCTGCGGGGGCGCAAGGTGATGGTCGTCATGGCGGGAAACCCATACACCGAGAGCGGCGAGAAGTTCCGCATCCCGGACATGCTCGCCAACCGCGCCGACACCTACAACCTCGGCGACGTCGTCTCGAACAACGAGGAGATGTTCCGCGACAGCTACCTCGAGAACTCCATCACCTCCAATCCCATCCTCGCCCGCCTCGCGCGCTCGAGCCAGAAGGACGTGCAGGGCGTGATCCGGCTGGCGCGGAGCGGGCGCGGCGAGTCGGTGGAACTGGAGGGGAACTACTCGCCCGAGGAACTGAACGAGATGACGGAGGTCATGAAGCGTCTTCTCAAGGTGCGCGAGACGGTCTACCGCGTGAACCAGGAATACATCCGTTCCGCGGCGATGGCGGAGGCCTACCGCACCGAGCCGCCCTTCAAGCTCCAGGGCTCCTACCGCAACATGAATCGGCTCGCCGAGAAGGTCCTGCCGATCATGACGGAATCCGAGATCGACGACCTCCTGTACGACCACTACAAGAACGAGGCCCAGACCCTGACCACGGGCTCGGAGGCGAACCTCCTGAAGTTCAAGGAGATGGCCGGGAAGCTCTCGCAGAAGGACGCGGAGCGGTGGGACGAGATCAAGAAGGCCTACAAGCGCCACCTGGTGATGGGGCAGGGGGATCCCGCCGACCCGGTCGGCCGCGTCGTCGCGCAACTCTCCTCGTTCCGCGAGGGCATCGATGCCCTGCAGTCGACGATCACGAAGGCCTTCTCGACGGCGGTCGCGACCGCGGCGGAGATGGTGAAGAAGCCCGAGGCTGAGACGGTCCGGACGGAGACTTCGCTCGCCCCCGAGACGCTTGCGGCCCTGAAGGCGCTCGCCGCGGACCTGCGCTTCACGGCTTCCCCGGCGACCGCGGCGACGGCGCCGCAGGTGAACGTGGAGGCGCCGCAGGTGAGCGTGGAGCCGCAGATCACGATGCCGGAGCCGCAGGTCTTCGTGATGCCGACGCCGGCCGCCGCTCCCGCGCCGGCGGGATCGTCGGGGGCCGCGCCCACGGCGAACCAACTCGCCGCCTCGAGCGTCGCGGACCAGACGCCCTACCCGGCCGTCTCCGCGGACGGCTCGCCCCAGTTCGAGGGCGAATACAGCGACGTCTTTGAACTGCCGCTGGGCGAGACGGTGAGCTTCGCTCCGCGGGTCTACACCTTGAACGGGGCGGGATTCCGTCCCGGCTCCCACTTCTTCATCTACGACAAGGTCCGTCCCGTCGTCATCCGGGACGGCTCGACGATCACTCACGTTCCTCCGGCGGATCCGAAGAACCGGCCGTGCGTGGAACGCGGCGAGGTCGCGCTTTCGTTCGAGATCACCTCGGAGAACCAGGCGCGCCTCACCTTCCAGTGGCTGAACGTGACGAACCGGGGGCTGGAGGTGCCGCACACGGAGATCCTGCCCTTCACGATCGTGAACCCCGACGGCAAGTTCGCGCCTTATTCCTCGATGCACCTGAAGATCCAGCCGGTCGTGGGACCGGGCGGCGTGCCGAAGGTTCCGCCCGCCGCGCCGGCCGGGCGGCCGCGCTCGCGCCATCCGCGATGAGCGGGGACGACGCCGGGGCGCGTGCAGGGAAGGACGGCCCCGCGCCGTCCGTGCGCCCGGCCGAACTCGTCTTCCCGCTCGACTGCCACTTCCGCGTGATCGCGGAGGATCACCCGCACATGCACTTCACGATCGAGACGATTCTCATGGAACTGGGCGTCCGCTCCCCGCTCCTTCCCGGCAACGTCTCCGGCGCCGGCAAGTACGTGAGCTACCACTTCACGACGCGCGTCGAGAGCCGTGAGGCGATGGATCGGATCGACCGGGAATTGCGCCTCATCGTGGGCGTCAGGATGGTAATTTAGTATCCGAGGATTTCGTAACCGCCGTCGATGAAGATGACCTGGCCGGTGATGCCCGCGGATTTCTCCGAAAGCAGAAACGCGGCCGTCGAAGCGACCTCGTCGGTGGTGATCAGGCGCCTCAACGGCGCCTTCTCCTCGAATTTCCCCAGGAGCTCGGAGAAGTTCGAGATCGCGCGCGCCGCGAAGGTTTTGATGGGCCCGGGGGAGAGGACGTTGACGCGGACGCCGGAGGGGCCGAGGTCCGCCGCGAGGTACTTCGCGCTCATTTCCAGCGCCGCCTTCGCGACGCCCATGACGTTGTAGTTCGGGATCACCTTCTGGCCGCCGAGGTAGGAGAGCGTGACCACGGAGCCGCGAGCCGACTCCAGGAGGGGCAGGACCGCGTGCGTCAGCGAGACGAGCGAATAGGCCGAGACCTCCAGGGCCGTGCGGAATCCGCCGCGCGAGAGGTTGACGAAGCGCCCCCCGAGATCCTCGCGGTTGGCGAAGGCGATGGAGTGGACGAGGGCGTCGAGCGAGGCCCAGCGCGCGGCGAGCGTCTCGCCGATCCGCGCCACTTCCACGTCGTTGGTCACGTCCAGGGGCGCCGTGAAGGCCTTCGGGAGGGTCGAGGCCAGCGACTCCACGTCCTCCTTCAGCCGCGCGCTCGCGTGGGTCAGGCAGATCTCGTAACCCTCGTCGGCGAGGGCTTTGGCGATGGCCCAGGCGATCGATTGCTTGTTCGCCACGCCGGTGACGAGCGCGGTGCGGGGCCGTGCGGCTTCGACGTTTGTCTCCATGCGCGGCATTTTACCACACCCCGGCCCGCCGCGCTTTTGCTTTTCGCGGCGCGGGGCGGTAAGATGAACCCGTCATGACCGAGAAGCCGACACGGCCGAAACTGCGCAAGCCCGGGTTCCAGACCCTCTCGGGACTTCCCATCGCCGACGTGTACGGCGACGCCGAGGCACCGGGCGTCTTTCCCTACACGCGCGGGATCCGTTCCACCATGTACCGCGGCCAGCTCTGGACGATGCGCCAGTATGCGGGCATGGGCGACGCGGAGGAATCGAACGCGCGCTACCGCTACCTCCTCTCCCAGGGCC
>CAZWVM010000072.1:0-15943 GCA_964637705.1 uncultured bacterium | reverse complement strand
CGCAGAAGAACGTGCCGGAGCCGGCCGCCTTCGCGCGCGCGAACTACATGAAGACCCTGCAGTCCTGGAGACCCGACGCGCGGTACTGATTTCCTTTCGCATGAACCGGAACGCCGGTCCCCGCCCGGGGGCCGGCGTTTTTCGTCGGGACCCGAAAGCACACCGTCCCGGATGAGCCCGAAAAAGAATGTTGACGGCGGCGTCGCCATGCCTAGCCTAGGGCCATGGGGGACTGGCTTCATCCCGATTCCTTCCGTTTCCGAGACCCCCGCCATCCCGCCCATCCGTGCCTGTTTCACCGTCTTCACCATTCTAGGAGGTTTCCCATGAAACCCCGGTTCGTCCTCCCGTCGCTTCTCCTCTCCCTGGCCGCCTCTCTCGCCGTCCTCGTCGCCACGGGCGCCGACGCCGCGCTTCCGCGCACGCTCCATCACCAGGGCCGTCTCTCGTCGACGACCGGCGCACCGCTCCAGGGCGCCTACAACTTCACATTCCGCCTGTATGATGTCGCGTCGGGCGGAGCGGCGCTCTGGACCGAGAACCAGAACGGCGTGGCGACCGACACGGAGGGGCTCTACGCGGTCGTGCTCGGAAGCGTCACCCCTTTGAGTCTCGCCTTCGACACGACCTACTACCTCTCGATCGAGATTGGAGGGGCGGGCGAGATGTCACCGCGCCAGGCGCTCGGCGCCGCTCCCTACGCCCTGCGCGCCGCGATCGCCGAGAGCCTTCCGGCCGGCCTCACGATCGGCCGGATCACCTCCTCCGAAACGATCAGTGCCTCTTATTTTTCCGGCAACGGCGCGGGCCTGACGAATGTCGCGATCACCTCGGTCGTAGGCACAATTCACGTCGCGGATTCGACGGTCGGCGTCCTGCCCCTGGTGCGCATCTCAGGCGACACGTTGACCCGGACCCAGATGATCTCCTACACCGACGCCCTGAGAATCCACGATTCCACGGTCGGCGTCCTGCCGTTCACGCGGGTCTCGGGCGACACGGTCACGGGCGTGGCGGTGGCGGCAGGAGACGCGGCCCTCTCCGCGCGCCTCGACGCCGTTCGGATCTCCGATTCGACGACGCAGGCCCTCCCCTTCACGCGCGTCTCCGGGGATACGATCACAGGCGCGCAGGCGCGCGCGCTCACCTGGTCGCTTGCCGATTCGACAACGGGCGCGCTTCCGCTGACTCGCCTCTCCGGCGACACGATCTCGCGCCTCGAAGTTCTCACGACGCGATTCAGCCTCGCGGATTCCACCATCGGAACCCTCGCCGGCGACTCGGTCGCGGCGGCTCGGAGCCAATTGAACGTCGACTCCCCGACGCTCGTCGTCGACGCGGCCAACAACCGCGTCGGCATCGATTCGAGCGCGCCGGCGGCCGCCCTCTCGGTCGGCGGCTCGGTCCTCGCCCTCGACACCGTGACGGCGCGCGTCTTCGTCGGATCGGGTTCGGCTCTCACCGGCGTGAGCGCGTCGTCGGTCAACGCCCCGAACATCAACGGCCCCATCCACCTGGCCGATTCCACGACGGCCTCGCTCCCGGTCGCACGAGTGAACGGCGCGATCAACCTCGTCGATTCGACGACCGGCGCGCTTCCGGTCACCCGGATTTCCGGCGACACGATCACCGGCGCCCAGGCCCGCGCGCTCACCTGGTCCCTCGTCGACTCCACCACCGGCTCCCTCCCGGCCGCACGCGTCAACGGGTCGGTGAGCCTCGCGGACTCCACCTCCGGCGCCTTGCCCCTCACCCGCGTCTCCGGCGACACGATCACGCGGCTGGAAGTGCTGACGACGCGGGTCAACCTCGCGGATTCCACCATCGGAACCATCGCCGGCGACTCTGTCTCCGCGGCGCGAAGCCAATTGAACGTCGACTCTCCGACGCTCGTCGTCGACGCAGCCAACAACCGCGTCGGCATCGATTCGAGCGCGCCGGCGGCCGCCCTTTCGGTCGGCGGTTCGGTCCTGGCCCTCGACACCGTGACGGCTCGCGCCTTCGTTGGATCGGGTTCGGCTCTCACCGGCGTGAGCGCGTCGACGGTCAACGCCCCGAACATCGTCGGCCCCATCCACCTGGCCGATTCCACGACGGCCTCGCTCCCGGTCTCACGAGTGAACGGCGCGATCAGCCTCGTCGATTCGACGACCGGCGCGCTTCCGGTCACCCGGATCTCCGGCGATACGATCACCGGCGCCCAGGCTCGCGCCCTCACCTGGTCCCTCGTCGATTCCACCACCGGCTCCCTCCCGGCCGCCCGCGTGAACGGGTCGGTGAGCCTCGCGGACTCCACCTCCGGAGCCCTGCCCCTCACCCGCGTCTCCGGCGACACCGTCACCGGCACGGCCGTCACCAACGCCGATGCCGCGCTCTCCACGCGTCTCGACGCCGTGCGCCTCACGGACTCGACCGTCCAGGCGCTTCCCTTCACCCGCGTCTTCGGCGACACGATCACCGGCGCCCAGGCCCGCGCCCTCACCTGGTCCCTCGTCGATTCCACCACCGGCTCCCTCCCGGCCGCACGCGTCAACGGATCGGTGAGCCTCGCGGACTCCACCTCCGGAGCCCTGCCCCTGACGCGTATTTCCGGCGACACGATCACGCGACTCGAGGTGCTGACGCTGACCGTGAACCTTGTCGACTCGACGTCGGGCGCCCTGCCCATCACGCGAGTCTCGGGCGATACGCTGACGCGGGCGCAGATGATCACGTACACGGACGCGCTGCTCGGCGATTCGGTTGCGGCCGCTCGCTCCCAACTGAACGTGGACTCGCCGACCCTGGTGGTGGACGCCGCGAACAATCGGATCGGGATCGGGACGAGCGTGCCCGCGGACAGCTTGTCCGTCGTCGGCTCCTTCTCCGTCGACTCCCCTCTCTTCCGCGTCGATGCCGCGGCCGACCGCGTCGGGATCAACGTGGCCGGTGCCCCAATCGCCTTCCTCCACCTGCGCGGCTACGGCGACAACCTCCTCATCGAGGAATCCGACGCGCCGGCGAACGAGCAGCGCTGGCTGTTGAAGGGGGAAGGCGGCGCCTTCGAGTTCCTCGCCACGGACGACGCCTGGTCGGCCTGGAACCCGGTCTTCCGGATCCACCGCACCGGGACCACGCTCGACTCCTTCGCCATCGACGATCCGACCTTCATCGTGGACCATCCCAACGACCGGGTCGGGATCGGGACGAAGACGCCCCAGGAACGCCTGCACGTCGCCCTGCCGCAGGACGGCGGCGTCGGCCTCTATCTCCGACCCGCCACGTGGGACAGCCTCGGTGACTCCGTCGAGATCCGCTACGGCGATCCCTTCCACTACATCCGCGGAACCTGGGGTCGGGGCATGGACCTTTACGACGTGGACGGGATCAACCTCTCCGGCGGCAACATGGGTTTCGACTCCCCGACGCTGGTCATCAACAGCACCGACAACCGCATCGGCATCGACTCGAACGCCCCCGTCTCGGCCCTCGGCGTGAACGGCACGGTCACGGCCACCGCCTTCGTCGGCTCGGGCACCGGGTTGACGGGGTTGCCCTCGAGCCCGTGGTCAGGCGCATCCGGAGACAGTCTCTTCGTGCCGGCGGGAACGGAAGTGGGAATCGGCACGAACACGCCCGTGGACAGCCTGCACGTCGTGGGCGGCATCAGGGTGGACTCCGGCATGAGGGTCGACGGCAACACCTTCATCGTCGACGCCGCGAACAACCGCGTGAGCATCGGCACGAACGCATCGAACCACGTGCTGGAAGTGGCCGGTACAGCGGCCTCTCTGTGGGATACCGTCCGGATCTACAACGCGAACCTTCTGGTGGACAGCGGCTTCCTCGTCATGAAAACGAACTCATTCTTCGACGGGGCGTGGAATACATACCCCAAGCCCATCGGATCCTTCGATGACGCCATATGCCTGTACGCCACCGATACCGGTTTTGGAGCGGAGTTGATGGTCCGCGACGAGAACGGCAACGTCACCTGCCTCTCGCCGCATGACTTCTCGATCGCGCCCCGCTCCGAACCGCTCTCCTGGTCCTTCTGGAGCATGAACGAGCGACTCGGCGGCACGATCAACGTCGACATGCTCAAGGTCGTTCGGCTCGTCGAGCGGCTCACGGGCCAGAAGCTTGTCCACATCGCGCCCTCGGGCACGAACCCGGAGGTCGACGTCGAGGCGCTGGAGCGCTACCTCGAGAACGGCGGCGCGACGGTCGTGGTGGAACTCGATCGGCTCGAAGCGGAGAACGTGGCGCTGAAGATGTCGATCGCGGAGATGATGAGACGAATCGAAGCGTTGGAGGCGAGATAGAGGTCGAGGAGCATGAAGGACGGTGAGAGGAAGGCGCGAGGACTTGTTTCCATGAAATCCACAGCGCGCTTCACCCTGTCTCTGTGTCTCGCGGCCTGCTTCGCTCTCCCCGCCGCCGCCCAGCTTTCCGGAACCGCCCGCGACACCGCTCAAGCCGTGCGCGTCGTGCACACCTCCGGCGGCGGCCGCGTCTCCTCGGGGGGCACCGTCAGCTACTTCACGGTCGGCTCTCCCGTGGCGGGGCGCACCATCGCCGCGCCGCAGTCCATCACCGACGGCCTCACCGCCTTCCTGCTCGGGCAGCACGACACCGCCCCGCCCGCGCCCTTCACGCTCCTCGCCCCCGCCGAATCGACCGACACGACCGGCACCTCGGTCACCTTCTCGTGGAGCGCCGCCACCGATTCCTCCCCCCCGATCACCTACCGCCTCATCGTCGACACCGACATGGCCGGCGCCCGCGTCGTGGATTCGACGGTCACGAATGCGACCTCCCTCACCGCCGTCCTGCCCGCCAACGAAACCTACGCCTGGCGCGTCATCGCCTCCGATGTCCGCTCCAACAGCCGCACCGTCGGCGACTCGGCTCTCCGCCTCTACACCCTCACCCCGCCGACTCCGACCACGCCCCGGAACGGTGAGACCTCTCCCCTGACGTCGCGGCTCTTTCAGTGGGGCGCCGGCTCGACCTCGGGTCGTCCCCCGCTCCAGGATTACCGCCTCCAGGTCGCGAAGGACACCGTCGCCAACCTCGACACGCCGGTCGTGGACCTCTGGCAGGTCGTCCCGGCGACCGAGACGCGGCCCGTGCATCTCTTCACCGCGAACACGACCTGGTGGTGGCGCATGCAAACGCGCGACACGCTCGGAAACGTGAGCGCCTGGTCGAGCGCCGAGAGCTTCGTGAAGTCGGCGCCCTCGGAGACGACGGCGCCCCTGCCGCCGTCGAACTTCCGGGTGACGTCGCTCGAGACCGGCGCGCTCATCGTGACCTGGGAGAAGTCCCCGTCTCTCGACGTCGCCCAGTACAATCTCTACTGGGACTCCGGCCTCGCGACGGTGGCCGACACCCTGTACGCCCTCGTCCTCTCGAGCGGCGCCTCCTCCTACTCGGTCCTCACCTCCGTTCTCGCCCACGGCCGCGAGTACCGCTTCCTCGTCTCCACCGCCGACTCGCAGGGCAACGCCGGCGCAGGCGTATCGGCCGTCGCGACGGCGCGGACGACGCCGCAAACGGTGGCGAACGCCGTGATCACGGAACCGGCGTCCGGGACGAGATTCCGCCGGGGCGATTCGATCGTGCCGGTCCTGGCGTCTCTCACAGGCACGACCGCGCAGATCGATTCGGCCGTCACGATGACATTCCAGGCTCGCGTCGCTCCGGCGGGCGCGTGGACGAGCATGACGGCGCGGACCGACATCACCGGCAACGCGAACCCGATCGCCGCGAGCGAGGCGAAGACGGAGGACGGGCAGTACCGCTTCGTCTGGAATCCGTCGACGCTCTCGGCCGACACCTACGACCTCCGCATCATCGTGACGGATCGCGCCGGGGAGACGAGCGTGCTCACGGCCGGCGTGAACACGGTCCGCATCGTCGACGCGACCGCGGAATCCCCGACCGTCGTGGCGAATCTCCTCGAGAACGGCTACGAATACGGCCGGATCATCAGTGCCGGCACCCGGGAGACCTTCTCGCTGACGAACGTTCTCGACACCCAGACGACCGTCGTCGTCATCCCGCCGGGCGCCTTCCCCGGCGCCACCGACACCGCGAGCGTCTACGTCATCGTCTCGATCCGGACCGCGAGTTCCTACGACTCGCTTCTCACCTCTCCGACCGAGCGCGCCACGTGGGACGCGCTGGAGGTCCGCCTCTCCAGCGGCGACACCCAGCTCGCCGGCGGGCTCGCGGCGACCGTGACCCTCACCTTCCGCGACGACAACCAGGACGGCTACGTGGACGGGACGCTCATCCGGTGGAACACGCTCAAGATCATGCGCCACCCGGGAACATCGGGCTCATCGTGGGAGATGATGACAACGACCGCCTCGCAGGACCCGACCCCGGCCACGGCTGGCTGGATTCAAACGACGACCACGCGCTTCTCGATCTTCCGCCTGACCGGCGTCGCGGCCGCCGCGAACCTCCTCGGCATGACCGTCGGTCCGAACCCGTATCGTCCGAACGACGGCAATCCCGCGACCGGACTCCCCTACACGGGCGCGCCGGGCACGGGCATCTACTTCTCGAACCTGCCGGCCGCCGTCCGGATCGAGGTCTTCACGGTGACGGGTCGACGGGTGATGCGATTCGAGACGCAGAACTCGACCGGGCAGATCCAGTGGGACGCGCGCAACCAGGACGGCCGCGAAGTCGCCTCGGGCGTCTACCTCTACCGTATCCACGACCTCGCCTCGGGCGACGTCAAGACCGGGAAGCTGACGGTGATCCGGTGAGAACGAACCCGTTGATCCGCGGAGGATCGGAGACGCGGAGTCGCGCATTCCCGGGCCGCCGCGCATCCAGGCTCCTTCTCAGGCGGTGGATGCTCTGCCTGTGGATTGCCTCCGTGTCCCTGTGCCTCTGTGGTTCCATACCCGCCCGGGCCGCCTCCCGCTCCTCCGGTTCCACCTCCGCCGAGATCCTCCGCCTCGGCTTCGGAGCGCGGGTGCCGGCTCTCGGAGGCGCCATGCCCGCGGGCGCGCGCGGCGTCGACGCCGCCTGGTACAACCCGGCCGGGCTGGCGCGCCTTTCGAACCGCGAGATCGCCGGGTCATACCAGGCGCTCGTCGAGGGCATCGACCAGGGCACACTCGGCTACGCCCAGCCCCTCGGGGAGAAGACCGGCATCGCCGCCTTCGTCTCGTACCTCGACTACGGCCGCCAGGACCGCACCACGCTCTCGACCGCCGGCGCCTTCGTCACGGTGAACCGCGCGGGCTCCTTCGCGGCCCGCGACCTTGCGGGCGGGATGGCCGCGGGGCGACGACTGACGGAGATGCTCGACGTGGGCGTCGCGGCGAAGATCGTTCATTCGGAACTCGACGACGCGACGGCTTCCGCCTTCGCCGCGGACATCGGTCTCGAGGCACGGCTCTCCCCCGAGTTCCCGGTGACGATCGGCCTGGTGGTGAAAAACCTCGGCACGGACTTGACCTTCGACCGACTCGAGGAGGACCTCCCTCTCACCGGCCAATTCGGCGCGCGCGTGACGCTCTTCGACGACCGCCTCAACATCTTCGCAGCCGGCGAGAAAGTGATCCACGAGGACGTGGAGTTCCGGGGAGGCGCGGAGTTGAAGCCTTTCGGATCCATGCTGGCCCTGCGCGCCGGCTACGACGGATCGAATGACGTGGAGAACGGTTTCACGGCCGGGCTCGGCGTTTCGATCTCCGGCTTCACGCTCGACTACGCCTTCATCCCGTTCGGATCCTTCGGAGACAATCACAGGGTTTCGCTCACCTATCGTTTCTGAATCCACCTCGGGCCGTGCATCCGTATCCCCCGGTACAAACGATCTGTCACCTTTCATTCATATCGAGATGATTTCGGTACGAATTCACCCGCAGACGCTTGTATTTCTGTGTTTTATTCACACATCCATCGCATTTCACCCGTCCCTCTAATTAGGATGGGAGCAGAGAAAGAGAACCGGTCACGGGGAAGGAGGACGGATCATGAAGTTCCCGAGTTTCGCATGGCAGTCGCCCAACGCGGCCGACCTCCAGCACTTCATCATCGTCGTCTCGGTGCTGGCCGCGACGATCGTCGTGTGGACCGTTCTTTCGGCGCTCGTCGAGCGTCGCCGCGGTCTTTCGCGGCTCCTGAAGATCGCGGCCGGGAAGGCGGAGGGCCGCGGCCTGACGCCCGAGGAGCGCAAGCTCTGGGAGAGGCTCGTCGTGGAGACGGGCGCCGTACCGTCGCTCCACGTCTTCGAGCGTCACGTCGCGGAGCTGGTCAAGAAGCGCACGCGGCCGGCGGTGATCCACGGTCTGAGAATGAAGCTCGGCTACCGTGCACCGAAAGGCTCGGGGCACCTCGAGTCGACGCGCGAATGCCAGGCCGGCACGCGCATCCGCCTTTCGCGAAACCTGCTGACGTGGCCCGCGGTCATCATCGGAGTCGACGAACTGCACCTCACGGTGCGACTCCCCGCGACCGCGCTGAACCGCGTGAAGGAGGGCGACGCCGTCGACGTCTTCTTCCGGCGGGACGAGGACGGGACCTATCACTTCCGGACCGTCGTGGCTCGGATACCGGGCACACGGGCCTTCGTCGTGCTCCTCGCGCATCCCGAGCAGATCGAGCGCGGCCCCCTGGTGAGGCCCCCCGAGGAGACCGCGACCGCGGTCGAGTTGCGCTCCGCCGAGGGAAGGGCCGAGGGACAACATCTCGTCGTCCATCCGCTCGAACTCACGACCGACGGGTTCCACGTCAGCGAACATCCCCGGCTCGACCCGAACGAACGGATGGATGCGACGATCCCTCTCAGGCACGTCGGTCACGTCCTGAAAGCGCCCGTGCGCGTGGCGCGCACCGGGCCGGGCGGCGTCCGCTTCGAATTCGAGAAACTGCCGCTGCAGGACTACCTCTATCTCGGCCGCGAGGTGCGCCTCCAGAAGCAGGCTCGTCGCGGCTTGAGGTGACCCCGGGCTCTAGGCCATCACCAGCCTCTTCCCCGACACGCGGGCCTGGTGCAGGGCCTTCTGCGCCAGCCAGATCATCGCGTAGATCTCGCGGTCCCCGGCACACGTCGTGAAACCCGTGCTGACGGAAGTCCGGACGCCCTGGTCCGTGAAATCGCGCGATCTCACGCTCTCCTCGAATCGCTCCAGGACGATGCGAGCCCCCTCGGCATCCGTCTGCGGAAAGCAGATCATGAACTCGTCGGCCCCGAGAGCGCAGAGAATGTCGATGGCGCGGAGGCGATTTCTCAGTTCGTCCGCCAGAGCCTTGTACAGTTCGCGCCCCGCGGCCGGTCCGAAGGTGTTCACGACCTCCTTGTAGTTGTCGATGTCCATGACGGCCAGTGAGAAGGGCGTGCCGTAGCGACGGCTTCGGTTCACCTCCTCGCCCACGCGACGGCAGAATCCGCGGTAGAGGAGCAGCCGCGTCTCGGGATCCGTCGTCTGGAGGGACTGCAGGGCCTCCTCGGTCTCGGTGCGGCGAAGGGCGAGGGCACAGACCTCGGCAAGCCCCTGCAGGTAGCGGCGCACGACCTCGTCCGGGCTGGCGGGCACGTCCCAGTAGGCGACGAGGTAGCCGCGCGTCTGCTCCTCGGCGGCGATGCGCGCCGCGGCGGCCACGCGGTAGGACCGCCCGATCATCAGGTCCTCGTAATCCTGCACGGGATCGTCGCTCCTCACGACGACCCAGGGGTCCGTGAAGAAGAGACGTCCCACGACGCCGGAACCGATCCCGCGATGAAGAGCCGCGGCCGCCCGGTCCGAGATGTTGACGCGGCTCTTGACGACGAGGTAATCCTCGCGGTCCTTCAGGACCACGGCCGCGGCGGAGACTCCGATCGATTGCGGCAACGAGTGGAGAATCCTGTGAAGCACGTCCTCCATCGTGTGACGACAGCAGACGAGTTGCAGCGATTCGGAAAGTTGGGTGAGCAGGCGCTCGCCGCGATCCTCGGGGCTCGCCACGAGATGCCCGCGCGCGATCGACGATTGCATCTCCAAGTCGCCGTGCGTCTGAAAGGGAACCACGCCGGTCGGACGGACTCCGACCGCGACCTGATCCATCATGCCGCTCGCTCCTTCCCCCTCGTGACGAGGAACCGAGGCATCCATGCGGACTGTGGTGCTGCCTTTAAGCTTAGTCCCCGGCCGGCCGGAAAATCAACCGCGCGGGCGCGGTTTCCGGGGAAAAGTCTATCGATCGACGCCCGAGATGCGCGCGGCGGTCAGAAACGCGTGCTCCCACGCCCAATCCTTCGCCCCACCCGCGCCGGCCTCGATCGCGACCTCGACCTCGCGCCCCTTGAACCGCGAGAGATCCGCGGTCACGGTCTTCCAGCCGGCGCTCGATTCCCGACCGCCCGCGGCGACGACCGCCTCCTCGATCGTCTCGCCGTCGACCCTGATCCTCAGGACGAAGTCGGCGGTGTTCAGTTGGGCCGCGTTCGCGCTCGCCGCGACGCTCAACCGGGCGCCGGCCGCGGGGATCGCCACGCGTCGAACGAGACGCGCCGGGGTCGCCTTGTCGCGGGGATGCACGAAAAGGATCTGCTTCTTCCCCGGGTGAGGCCGGTTGTTTTCGCCCTCGTAGGAGTCCTGGAAGATCGCGTCGCAGTCGACGAGGTTCCAGGCGCTCATCCAGCCGCCGTAGGAGAGGCGAGGCACCTTCGACGATGGCGGTTCGATGTAGACGGCCAGGTCCGGGTTCGACCTCAGCCGGCGCGGGAAGGCGTTGTAGACGGTTTCTATGGCGGCGCGCGCCTCCGCGGTCTTTCCTTCGAGCAGGAGTGCGCGGGCGGCGTCGATCGCCGCGTTGGCCGTCGTGTCGCCGGAGGCCGCCGCCATCTTGCGGCAGGCGTAGATCCATGCGGGAAGCCGAAGCGCGGCGGTATCGGGTGAGAAACCCTTGAGGCGACCGGCGTATTCCTGGACCGTCTCCAGCTCGCGGAACCCGTACCCGGCGGCCGGCACGGCAGGATTGGAGATCCCGAGGCGAACGGGCTCCACGGTCGCGCCCTCGTTGAAGTCGTTCCACGTCGCGACCTGGATGAAACGGGCTTCGTTCTTGACCGCGTCCTCCCAGGTCAGGCGGAACTTCTCGCCGCCCCGCCGGTCCGTCACGCCGATCGCCCCCTGGGTGCCCCAGCCTCCGACGCCCCGGTTGTCGAATCCGGGCAGCGTGGTGCCGGAGAGGAAGGAGAATCGCCCGCGGTCCCGGGCCGCGCGGGCGGCCTCCCAGAACTCGGGCCTCGCGTCGGCACCGGCGTGGTACGCCGATCCCCAGGGCATGACGCTTTCGTAGGGTTCGAAATCGTTCACCTTCCTCTGGGGCTGCCAGTCATGGATGAAGACGGGCCTCTCGCGACCGGAGTCGAGCACGGCGTTCCACTCGTCGGCGGAGAACGACGTGGTCCTGACGTCGGGGCCGGGATCGTTCCAGGCGAAGTTCGTGAGAACGGGGCGGCCGGCGATCCGGAGATAGGCCCTCGAGGAGAACCAGCGGTCCTCGATCTTCGACAGGGTCTCACGCCCCCATTCCACGGCCTTCTCGCGCGTCGTCGATGCGCCGCGGTAGGGAGGAAAGAGGGACTGGTCCTCCCAGCAGAGAAAGACCTTGAAATCCAGCCTCTCCGCCGCCTGTTTCATCGCGTTGAAGCCCTGGTCCTCGAACCGGTCGAAACCATACCAATCGGCCACGAAGGCATCGATGCCGGAGAGCTTGGCGAGCAGGATGTGGTATTCGCAGAGGTCCGGGTCGGCCGAGTCGTAGGGGCCGATGGCGGGATAGTACACGGAGGCGATGTCGCGGAGCTTGTCGCGATTCCGCCGGTCCGGGAAATGCCAGTAGCGCTTGAGGATATGGGGCTCGTTCACCTGCCAGTGCCGCCACGAACCGGAGACCTGCGGAGTCTGGTACCAGGGCATGTAATGGGCGACGATCAGGGGCGGGCCGGTCAGTTCGACCCGGGGCGAAGGAGACGGGGGGGCCTCACCGCAGGATACGAGGAGAATCGCCGCCACGGCAGCGCCCGAAACCGAGGCACGCGAGCGCCCCCTGGAACCCGTGAATCGACCCGTCATGGACCTCTCCGTTCTCCCCCGTCCGCCCGCGGCGTCCCGGTTAAGATAGTGTTGATTATTCGGTTTAGCAATACGTAATTCGACAATTTTACTCTCTTTTTCCCTTGCGGATCCTCTGCCGCGAGCCTATCATGATCCTGGATTCCTTGCGCCGGCACAACGCCGGATCGGTCCGGGGTGGACACGATCAGTCGCAGGACTTTTCAGGAGGTATAACCCATCATGGTCAGGAAACTCGCGATTCTCGGATTGGCGATCGGCTTGGCGGCCTGCGGCGGTTCGGCTCCGCCTCCCGCTCCGGCGACCCCGGCGGCCCCCACCGTCGCCGCGGCCCCCGCGCCCGAGGCCCCGGCCGCGGCCGGAACCCTGGCCTGGGATTACGCCTTCGACGACGTCAAGGGCTGGTATGACAACGACGACGACGTCTCCTTCCGCGCTCTCATCACCTCCAACGGCGACGGCACGGCGACGATCAAGGAGCAGGGCGACGACAACTGGGGCAAGGTCGCCCTCTTCATCCCGGACATCGACTTCTCCCGGGGCCCGGTTCTCGAGGTGACGGTCAAGAACGTGACCAACGGCGCCTGGGGCGTGGGCATCGTTCCGGATCCGTGGGATGACGCGCAGTACAAGGTTCTCGCCGACCGGACCGAGGGCGCGAAGACCCTGACGATCAACCTGGCCGAGAAGACCGGGTGGAGCGGCGTGAAGCCCGTCAAGCTCGTGCTCATCGCCCTCGACGAGGGCGCGACGGTGGTCGTCGATCACGTCGCGATCAAGTACACGAAGTAAGCGGACGTTCTCCGGGCCCCGTCGCCGCGCAAGCGGAGGCGGGGCCTATTTCGTTTTGCGGATGCGGATCAGGGATCGAATACCGCACCGCGCGCGACGCGAAGTTCTACCGGCACCCGCAGGAAGAGGCGTGGGGACAGGAGGAAGCGGAGGCGCAGGCCGGTCCTTCCGTCGCCGAGGTGCGAGCCGGGGCCGCGTGCGCCGAGAACTGCTTTTCGACCTTCTTCGAACCGCAGGAACGGCAATGAGGCGTCTCGGCGTCCGACGTCACTCCGACGAGAAACTCCGACACGGCGCCGCATTCGGAACAGGCATACTCGAAAATGGGCATCTGGATTCTCCTGGCCGGATTCTAACGCCTTCCGAAGCTACGCGGAAGAACCTCCGCGCGGTTTCAGAATCCGGAGCGTCCTCCCCTTCCACGCGATGACCCGCCGCTCCGTCAGCCTGCGGATCAGCCGCGAGAGAGTCTCCGGCGTCGTGCCGATCGCCGCGGCAAGGTCCTTCTTCGTCAAGGGCATCACCATCTCGTCCTTCGTTCCGTGTTCCTCCCTCAAGTGATGGAAGAACCTCTCCTCCACCGATTCCGTCGCGAAAAGCCCGACGCGGCGGGCGAGGTAGCGCTGCTTTCTCATGAGCATCGCGATGAAGTCGTGGCGGAACTCCTCGTCGCGGAGCAGGGCGCGGATGGAGGAACGCGAGACGGCGAGAAGGATGCCCGGCACGAGCACAGTGGCGGTCACGGGATAGTGGACGCTCTCGAAGAGAATCACTTCGCCGAATGTCTCGCCCGCACCCACGATCTTGATCACGGTCTCGCCGCCGTCCGGGGTCGAGGTGTGGAGGCGCACCCGGCCGGAAACGAGAAGAAAGAAATCCTCGCCGGATTGCTTTTCGCGGAAAAGGACCTGGTTCTTCCCGGTCTCGACCGGCCGGCAGACCGCGGCCAGGGCCTTCAGCCCGGCCGGCGAGAGGCCCCGGAAGAAACCGCAATTCTGGAGAAAGGCCACCACGTTCATGCCCGTCATCATAGGGAACGGGCGACAGGGCGAAAAGCTTGTTTCTTGACGGAGATCAAGGCGAAGGGGAGCCGCGACATGGCATGATGCTTGCGACGAAACGGAGGAACTCACCATGGCCCTCAGGCAGATCATCGAGATCGACGAAAGCCTCTGCGACGGATGCGGGCTCTGCATCCCCGGTTGCCCCGAGGGGGCGCTGAGGATCATCGACGGCAAGGCAAGGCTTCTTTCCGACGCCTTCTGCGACGGGCTCGGAGCCTGCATCGGGCACTGCCCTCAAGGCGCGATCACGGTGCGGGAACGGGAGGCCGAGCCCTACGACGAGCGAAAGGTCATGGAGACGATCGTGAAGCAGGGGCCCAACGTGCTCCAGGCCCACCTCGATCATCTCGCGGATCACGGCGAGATGGGCCTCCTGCGGGAAGCCATGGCGGTGCTCCGCGAGAAGGGCATCGCTCTCGCACCCACGCCCGCGCCGGCTTCCGGCGGTTGCGCCGGGGCTCACCCGGCGAGCGCGGCCGAGTCTCATCACCACGCGCACGGCCCGGGCGGCTGCCCCGGCTCCCGCGTCATCGACTTCCGTGACCAGGCCGCTCCCATGGCGCCGACCGGGCCTGTTCCCTCCCAGTTGCGGCAATGGCCCGTGCAGTTGCACCTCGTCAATCCGGCGGCCCCCTACTTCCGGGACGCCGATCTTCTCCTCGCCGCCGATTGCGTCGCCTTCGCCGTGGGCTCCTTCCATGGCGATCACCTGAAGGGCCGATCCCTCGCCATCGCCTGCCCCAAGCTCGACGACGGCATGGACGCCTATCGCGAGAAGCTGACGGCGATGATCGATACGGGCGGTGTGCGTTCCGTCACCGTCATGATCATGCAGGTTCCCTGCTGTCGCGGTCTGGCCGTGCTCATGCAGGAGGCGGCGCGCCGCGCGGCGCGGCGCGTTCCCATGAAGGCGGTGATCGTGAGCCTGCAGGGCGAGATCCTCTCCGAGGAGACTCTCTCCGCCTGAGCTTTCCCCTCACGGCACCGTGAAATCGACAACGCCGGAACAGGCCTCACCGGCGAAGGCGAAGGCCTCGTCGACGGCGAAGGAGTAGTGCGCCTCGAGCCTTCCCGAAGGCAGGCTCGTCACCTCCGAGGAGAGGAAACGCTCGCGACCGCCGGGAAGAACGGGCATGCCCAGGGGCACCGGGACGTCCGGGCAGACGGCGCGGCCCCGGCCGTCGATGATCCGGATCCGTCCCCGGGGCCGCAGGTGATAGTTGCCCTCGTTCCTGAGCGTGAAAGCGAATCGCCACCGGTTCGGGCCGCGGGGTTCGGCCGCGATCGACTCGGCCACAAGCCGCCGGGCGAGTCGCGAGACGTCCATCAGGTAGAAGACACCTCCGATTCGTCCCTCGACCGTCGCCGCCGCGGACGCACCCCGGGCGGAGAAGAAGACGAAGGCGCGGCTCTCGCCGTCGACGCCGCCCTCGTCGAGGCGGGCACGGTAGCGCACGTTCGCCGTCGCGCCGGGCGGCAGACGACGCGCTTCGGACTCGATCGAGAGCCACTTCGGCGGGTCCGCGTCTCTCTCGCCCGCCATGTAGCGCTCGTAATCGACGGCGGAGATCCCCAGGATCACCGTTTCGGCCGACGTGTTTCTCACGCGCCACTCACCCGTCCCCGTCCTCCCCTCCTCGAGCAGCACCTCCTGGACGACCGGCGTCACCTCGAGGGCGGCGCGGACAGGTAGCGCGAGGAGAAGAAGGAGGAGCACGACGGCGGGCCGCCCGGCGAACCGGGGTTCCCGGCGCGGCACGAAACCGCCTCCGGGAACCCGGCCGCCGTCACCCGTTCCGCTACCAGTGCAGCATGTCACAGCGGAGCCGCGCATGATAGACGTCGGGCTGGATTCCGCCCGTCAGCATGCCGAGGTAGAGGTAACAGGGGCTTGCGGGATCGGAGACGCCCGAGCGCAATTCCGCCGCGGAGCGGGACGAGTCCTTGAAGAGCAGCCGCGTGTAGTCGTCGGCGAGGGACTGGACGAAATCGGAATCGCCCGTGTCCTTGAGC
>CAZWVM010000071.1:0-15944 GCA_964637705.1 uncultured bacterium | reverse complement strand
GGGGGCATGAACTCGACGAGGAGCGAGCGCCGGATCCCGAAGGTGGCGGCGAGGCCGGCGGCCGAGGCGAGGGCGAGGATCGTGATGTCCGGGAGGAAACGCATGTCCGGCACCGGGCTGCCGCTGAGGCGAACCATCGTGAGGTAGGTCTGGATCACGGTGGGCATGATGAGCACGACCCAGAACTCGGCGAGGCGGAGATCCCGGTCGAGGAAGCGACGGAAAAGCCAGGCGATCGGCGCGGTCAGGGCGCCGAACCCCAGGGCGATCGCGGCGACGAGCGCGTACTCCTTCGCGCCCCGGTCGCTCCAGGGCAGGAACCCGGTCTCGCGGTAGAGCATCGCGGAGCCGAAGAGAAAGGTGATGAGCCCGGCGGTCGCGACGTCGGCCGCGCCGGGCCGGTGACGCAGGGGGTAGTTGACGGCCAGCCCGAAGACCGCCCCGGCGGCCGCGTAGAGCGCGATGAGCGGCACGTACTCGACGCGCCCCATCGGGTGGAAACCGCGCGACACGATCTCGCCGCACAGGAGCGTCAGGAAGGCGAAGATGCCGTAGAGAGTGCTCTGGACGATTCCGGCGGCGTCGAGAGGCGCGCGGGGCCGCGGAGTGGGAGGGGAGATCGTCACGGGCGTTCGCTCCCAGTATAGCCGAAGACCGGTGCGGGCGAGTAGGGGAGGATCGACTCCCTCTTGACTCGAAAACGCGCCGGGTTCAGAATGACCCCGTGACCGCGTCGAAGACACCGGTTTCTCTCTCCTCGATCACCTCTCAACTGGACACTCTCGCCCGGGGCAACGCCCTGCCGTCGACCCTGCTTTCGAGCTGGCTCAGGATCCTCGACGTCATCGGCTCGTGGGAGGCGCGCCTCGAGACGCGGCTCGTCGAGAAGCTCGGCGCGCGCGGCCGCGACCTCTACAAGCGCTACCGCGGATCCTTCGACGAGACCTACCAGGTCCGGGTGCCCCCGGAGTCGGCCGCGGACGACATCGCGGACCTCGAGGCCTCGGGCGGGAAGCTCGCGATCACGTGGGGGAAACCCGAGAAGGACGAGGGCGTTTCCTGCCTCAAGATCTTCTCGCCGGCCCGCCGCCTCCCGATCTCCCGCGTCACGCCGGTCCTGGTGCACTACGCCTTCACGGTGGAGGACGAGGAGTCCTTCCGGATCGCCTGCGCGGAGCAACCGGTCTTCCTGCACGTCTTCCGGGTCCGCGCGCCCGGCGGGCTCCTGCTCTCCAACGACGCGCGGGGCGCGGCCATCGCGCGGAGCCTGGTGGCGGCGCTGTCCGACGAGATCGAGCACGACGCCCTGAACGCCCTGATGATCAGTGCCTCCCTCTCGCTCGCGGAGGTCGGGCTGTTGCGGTGCCTGCGGAACTACGCCCGCCAGATCGGCGCCGTGCCGGCGCGGACCGGCGCGAACAACACGCTCGTGGGGCACCCGGCCGCGAGCCGCCTGCTCGTGGACCTCTTCCTCGCTCGTTTCTCGCCGGACGCGTCCGTGCGCAAGCGGGGCAAGGCGCTGGCGGCGCGCTTCAACGAGTACTTGTCCGGTGTCAGCTCGCTCGACGACGACCGCGCGCTGCGCGTCTTCCAGAACATCGTCGATTCGGTCGTGCGCACGAACTACTTCGTGGAGGGCGCGTCGACGATCGCGGTGAAGATCGACTGCTCGAAGATCCAGCGGATGCCGGCGCCCCGACCGTGGCGGGAGATCTACGTCTACGGCGGAGCCTCGATGGAGGGGTGCCATCTCCGCGGCGGCCCGGTGGCGCGCGGGGGGATCCGGTGGTCGGAGCGGCCGGACGATTTCCGGACCGAGGTGCTGGGGCTCATGAAGACCCAGGTCACGAAGAACGCCCAGATCGTGCCGACGGGCGCGAAGGGCGGGTTCATCGTGAAACGGATGCCGGGGGACCGTGCCCAGGCGGGGGAGGAGATCCGGCGCTGCTACCGTCTTCTCATCACCTCGATGCTGCAGATGCAGGACAATCTCGACCGGCAGGGCCGCATTCGTCGTCCGGTGCGCATCACGGCCCATGACGGCGACGATCCCTACCTCGTCGTCGCGGCCGATAAGGGCACGGCGACCTTCTCCGACACCGCGAACGCGCTCTCCGCGGAGTTCGGCTTCTGGCTGGGCGACGCCTTCGCCTCGGGCGGCTCGAACGGCTACGACCACAAGAAGGAGGGCATCACGGCGCGCGGAGCCTGGGTCTCGGTGCGCCGTCACTTCCGTGATCTCGGCAAGGACACCGACCGCGATCCCTTCACGGCGGTCGGGATCGGGGACATGTCGGGCGACGTCTTCGGCAACGGGATGCTCCTGTCGGACAAGATCCGCCTCGTCGCGGCTTTCGACCACCGCGACATCTTCCTCGATCCCGACCCCGACACCGCCGTCTCCTTCCGCGAGCGCAGGCGCCTCTTCGCCCTTCCGCGTTCCTCGTGGCAGGACTACGCGAAGAAGGCCCTCTCCCCGGGCGGCGGCGTCTTCTCGCGCAAGCAGAAGAGCATCCCGCTCTCGGAGCCCGTGCGCCGGGCGCTCGGCGTGGACGCGGCCGCCCTGGACCCCGACAGCCTGATCCGCGCGATCCTGAAGGCGCCGGTGGAGCTGCTTTACAACGGCGGCATCGGGACGTACGTGAAGGCCTCCCACGAGGTGAACTCGGAGGTGGGGGACTCGCAGAACGACAACCTCCGCGTCGACGCCCGGGACCTGCGATGCCGCCTGGTCGGCGAGGGCGGGAACCTCGGTTTCACCCAGGCGGGGCGCATCGAGTTCGCGCGCGGCGGGGGCCGGATCATCACGGACGCGGTGGACAACTCGGCGGGGGTGGATCTCTCCGACCACGAGGTGAACCTGAAGATCCTGATCGACGGCGCGAAGCGCGTGGTGAAGCCGGCGGAGCGCACGAAGCTTCTCAGGCGCTTCAAGGAGCCGATCATCCGGGACGTGCTCAAGGACAACCACGACCAGACGCTGGCGGTCTCCCTGGACGAGATCCGCTCGCGCCGACGTCTTCCGCTCTTCGCGCGGACGCTCTCGGACCTGGAGCGGCGGGGCGTGTTGAACGTCGGGCTCGAGGGCCTGCCGGACGCGGACGAGCTGCGCGACCGGGAGCGGACGGGGGCGGGGCTCACGCGGCCCGAGCTCGCGGTGCTCCTCTCCTACGCCAAGATCGACACCAAGACCCGCATCTTCGACTCGCCGATCATCCAGAAGCACTACCTCGACGAGTTCGTGGACCTCTACTTCGCCCCGGAGATGCGCCGGCACTTCGGGCGCTCGATCCGCGACCACCGGCTGAAGAACAACATCCTCGTGACGGTCCTGACGAACCGGATCGTGAACCTGCACGGCGCGACGATTCTCCACCGCCTGACGTCGGAGCTGGGCCTGGCCGCCTCGCGCGTCTGCGAGGCGCTGATCGTGGCCCGGGAGGCGCTGGGGCTGGACGCGCTGATCGAGGGCGTGAACGAGCTGGGGAGCCGCGTGGCGGCGGAGCGGCAGTACGAGGAGCTGATCGCGGCGGACGAGGCGGCGGTCCTGACGGCGCGGTGGCTGATCCGCAACGTGCCGGACCTGCGGAACCGCCTGGGCGAGACGCGCGCGAAGTACGACGACGTCCTCGACCGCTTCAAGCCGTTCCTGAGGAAGATCCTGCCGGACCGCGACCGCGCCCATCTCGACGCGGCCGTCGCGTCGCGCCGCGAGGCGGGGATGCCGCCGAACCTGGCGGAGCGGCTGGCGCTGGTGGAACACATTCCGACGGCCCTGGACGCCTTCGCGCTCGCGGAGCGCCACCGCCGGCCGCTCAAGGCCGCCGCGGAGACGCTGTACGAGGTCGGGGACGCGCTGCGACTCGGGTATCTCATCGACCAGATCCACGCCCTGCCGGGGCGCGACGACTGGGAGTCGACGGCGGCGGCCGACGTGGTGGCGGATCTCCGCCGCTCGCGCCGCCGCATCGCGTCGCGGATCCTGGAACTGGGGCAGGACATCGAGGGCTACTGTCGCGAGAGGTACCGCTCGGCGGGAACCCTGCAGGCCGCGATCGCGCGAATCGAGGCGGAAAAGCCCTCGAGCGTCGCCCCGTACATCGTCATCTCGAGCCAGCTGCAGAATCTCGCCTCGCTGTAGCGAATCCCCCGCGACACGAAACCGGCTTACTTCCACCTCCGGCGGATGTACTCGACCGCGTGCTTGGTGTCGAGGGCCTGGGTGGAGTTCCCGGTGCGGATGAAGAAGGCCGACTGGCTCTTCGACTCGACGTAGACCGGCTGGGGCGAGGGGCGGACGTGAAGGACGCAGACGGGCCGGTTCTCGACCTTCAGGAAGCTGAAGCGCAGGTTCTGGCAGGACTCGGCGCCCATCGCGTCCGAGACGGCCTGGATGACGGCGAGCTGGAACCCGTCGGTGTTCTGCTTCTTCAGCGTCTGCAGGTCCTTCTCGATCCCCACGGGGCGCCCGGTGTCGTCGACGCCGAAGATCAGCGCCCCGCCGTCGGAGTTGAGGAAGCCGGCGATGGCGCGCACGGCCGCCTGCGTGATCTCCGGGCTCACCTGGTTCAGCCGGTGGTCGAAACGGAACGACGACTTGAACTCGGCGTTGCGATCCTCGGTGCGCGCGAGCAGAGTCTTGTAGTCCTCGATGTCCTCCTGCATCGACGCGAGGCGCGAGCGGGAACGGTCGATGTCGATCTGCATGTTGAGGATCGCGGCGCGGAAGATGAAGGTGATGGAGCCGAGGGAGAGGAACTGGGCGACGAGCCAGAAGAGGCTGGTGTTTTTATAGGGGTGGAGCTCGAGCCCGAGGGTGGCGGCGGCGGCGAGGATGACGGCCAGCCCGAAGAACGCGAAGAGCCCGACGATCCAGGGGCGGTAGGGCATGAAGGTGAAAGCGATGAAGCAGAGCGCGGCGATGAAGAGCCCGAGCTGGGAGCGGTGGACCGGGATGAGGCGCAGCTGCAGGACGAGCGAATCGGCGAGGACGGCGAACATCACGACGAGGAGCAGGGAGCGGGCGTGGCGGCGGAGAACGGGGACCTTCAGGGCGCCGAGCATGAGGGCGCCGAGCGCGAGGAAGCGGAGGCTGAGGTCGAGGCCCTCGGCGGTCTTGACCGTTTCCGCGGTGTAGAGGGTCCTGAGCAGGACGAGCGCGGCGACGGCGAGGACGACGAGGGCCGCGCCGAGGACCTTGACGCCCGTGACGGCCTGCTCGTCGAGCGTCAACTTGAACTCGCGGCCGAGCCCCGAGAGATCGGGGTGGAGCCAGGCGGCGAGCCCCGGGGCGGGAGCGCTCATCGGCGCGATCCAGGCGCGCCGGCTCCCGGCGCGCGATCGAATGCAAGCCCGGCTCTTGACATGCTTCGATCCTATCGCGGCGGATGACGGAGCGTCAATCGAAGGGCGTTGACATCTCGCGGCCGGAATCCTAGTACTGGGTGCGTCGGCGCGCGTTTCGCGATGCGGACGAAGGGAGCGACCATGGCGAAGAGGAAGAAGCAGTCCCGCAAGATCCCGGTCCCCCGGGATCTCGTCTATCGTCTGCTCGGGCCCTGCCCCGTCGTATTGGTCTCGTCGCTGCCGAAGGGCGCGAAGGCGCGAACGCCCTTGCGCGTCTGCACAGTGGCATGGTGCATGCCTCTCGATTACGACCCTCCGAAGGCCGCGTTGGTCATCGCCTCCGGGCACCGGACGACCCAGGCCTCGCTCGAGACGGGCGAACTGGCGATCTCCATCCCCGGCGCGGATCTCGTCGACGAGGTGATGGGCGTGGGCACGACCTCGAGCGTCGAGGTGGACAAGTGCCGGCGGTTCGGGCTGACGCCGGAGCGGAGCCGGAGGATCAAGGCGCCGGGCATCGCGGAGGCGCTGGCGATACTCGAGTGCCGGATCCTGGAGTGGAAGACGCCCCTGGGCAGGAAGCTCCAGGAGGGCTACGACCTGATGCTGGTGGAGATCCTCGAGGCGCGGGCGGAGCGCGGCGCCTTCGCGAAGCGGTGGCGTCCGGAGAAGGGCGGGAGCATCCTTGCGCACCTCGGCGGCAGCATCTTCGGGATCCCGTCGGAGATCGTGCGGGGGCGGAAGTAGGGGAGCGGGCGATCGACGAACGGCCCGCCGCCTCGATCATTCTCGCCCGGCATCCTGCCGGGCTCCGAGGCCTCGGTCGTCCCTCGCGACCTCCTGTTTCGGGACGACCTCGGAATCCGCCCGGCGGCGGATCGTTCGTCTCCTTGTCCGCGCCAGGTCCCGAAAAAACGCGTGAAATGACTCCCGGCGGCGTGTAGTATCTCGCTTCCTCGTGCCGAGGTGGCGGAATTGGCAGACGCACTAGCTTCAGGAGCTAGCGGGGGCAACTCCATCCGGGTTCAAGTCCCGGCCTCGGCACCATGCTCGATCCGGTTTTCTCTATCGTCCATTCCGTTTTCGCGGACGTGAGACCGCAGGCGCCCCGCGCGCTGGGGTGACCTTCCGGGGAACCACCCTCGTCGTGAAGGAGGACCCCTCGATCAGGGTCGGCAGGATTTTCGACAGGACCCACCCGTTCGACCTCAGATAGCTCCTGCCGTTCACGTTCATGCTCCAGGGCCGATCCTTGTCGCCCGTGGGGGTGAAGGAACGGACGAGCTTTGCACCGCGGTATTGCTCGATCCTGCACTCGCCGTTTCTCACGATTCGCTCCTCACGCCCGGTTCGAGCCCGCCCGCTCCACGAACGTCTCCTGCAGCCTCGTCTCGACCGCCCGCGGAGAGCGGGCGGTGCGCACCGCGGCGAGAGCCGCCTCCGTCGAGAGGCCGCGCGCGCGCAACCAGGCAGCCGCCACCGTCCCGGAGCGCCCGAGGCCGCCCACGCAGTGCACCACCACCGATCCGCCGCGTTCGACGCGTTCCGAGAGCCAGGCCGCGATCCGCGCCATCTGCTCCCTCGACGGCACCGACTGGTCCATGATCGACTCATGGAGTGCCTCCAGCCCGGCGCCCCGGTAGGCCTCGAGCAGACCCGGTACCCCGTAATGAGCCAGTTCCGGCGACGTCACGAGCGTCACGACGTGAGTCGCTTTCTGCTCCTTCAGGGCGGCGACGTCGGCCGCGAGGTCGCGGCCGAGGTCCCTGCGTCCGGGAAGGATCGTGAGTCCCACGCGGCCCGGCGTGGTGAGCGGACCATCGAGCCAGTCCACCCGCAACGGCCCCCGGCTCCGGATTCGCGCCGTGACCTCGGCCGAGAATCGCGACGCCGCGTAAAGCGCCCAGAGCCTCTGCCAGCGGTTCGGCTCGTCGAAGGAGAGCGTGTGCACCGCGTACCGGAGGAGCGCGATGAAGAGTTGGAGGGGGTCGCGGTCCGTCTGGATGAGGCCGGCGTGGAAGGAACGCAGGTACGAGAGCGTCTCCCAGGCGCGCGCGAAGGAGGGCGATTCGACACCGGCGTCGGACGCCGGGGGCAGGGGCCGGGCCAGGTCCTCGACCCGCACGAGCGCGTCGGTCAGGCGCGCGGCCTCCGCGAGCGATTCCTCCCCGTCGACGGGCGTGAAGATGTAGAGGAGGTCGTTCTCCAGCTTGGCCAGGTCCTTCAGGACGTGACCGCGGTGCGTGTGGAAGAAGTCGATGAGCCAGACGTTGCCCGCCGCGTCGACGATGATGTTCGCGCCGTTGAGGTCGCCGTGGACGTAGGAGAAGAAGGCCGTGTCGTCGAGCCGGGGGAATGAGGCGAGATCGCACTCGTAGAAACGGCAGGGGTTCGGGGCGGCGAGCCCGCCGGGCAGGAGGATCGAATCGCCCGCCGCCGGGCCCCCGAGCAGGTCCTCGACCTTCCGCCGGACCCGCGGCGCCCAGTTCGGCGAGAAGCAGTAATACTCGAGCAGGTCGCAGCGCTCCCGCGTCGCCGCGCCGTACAGCCGCCCCAACTGCTCCACGAAGACCGTCCTCAGGATCCGGTTCGTCTCCTCCGACCCGAGCCCCTTCATGTACAGCCTCTGGAAGGTCGTGGAGGATCCCTCCCCCATCGAGGCATAGCGGTACTTGATCGCGCCCCGGTCGCCGAGGTCGGCGAAGTCCGCGACGCGCGGTGCGGTGTTCCCCAGAACGGACTCGATCCGCTCGAAGGAGGACCGCTCCCGGCCGACCAGGTCGTGCCGTCCGATCTTGACCACGTGAGGAACCTGTGCGTGTCCGAGGAGGTCGGTGCTTTCGCTTCCGAGGACGACGTTGCCGGAGAAGCCGCCGTCGAGCACGCGGAAGCGCGCGGAACGGCAGTCCCGGAAGAGGTGACGGAGGAGCCTCTCGTCGGTCTCCCCGAGTTCCAGCGCCCCGTCGAACGAGAGTTTCAGCGCCGCATCGGCGCCGCGCCCCGGCAGAGGCAGTTCCTCGCGTTCGCCCCCGAGAAACTCGACAAAGGCGGCGAGCGAGTCGTGGACGGTCACGCCGAGGAGGCGGCGCATCTGCTCCAGGGCGATGAAGTGGCCGGCGCGCGAGGCACTGGCGGTCAGGGCCGAGCAGACGGCGATGTGGAAGGCCGGGTAGCGCGTGACGAGCTCGTAGGCGAGAAAGAAGACTTTCGCCTCCGTCCAGACCCCGGTGATGCCGACGCGAACGGGCTGGTCCGCCCACGGCTCGAGGATCGCCGCGAGGTCAGTGCCCTGGAAGTCGTTGAGCGACGGGGAATCGACGACCCGGGCCGCGCCGTCCTCGGGCAGGGGAAAGACGAACTCCGCGCCGGCCGTGCCTCGCACGCAGTGCGCTCCGAATTGCCGGAAGTGCGTCTCCTGCGCGGCATCGTTCTCGTCGTGCCAGTCGCGGATGTGGATGCAGAGAAGCTCCTCCGGCGATCGCGAGCGTGTCCACAACATGAGCCGGGCGACCGGTCCCTCGGAAGGGTTCTCGCCCATCAGCCGGTGCGATTCCTCGTGACCCACGTGCAGGACGTTGGGAAGGGGATCGTGCCGGCCGATCGGCTTGACGAAGTCGCCCTGGAGGCACTCGGTGATGAGAATGGACGGAGCGGGGCTCATGACCCTTCCCCCTTCCCGCGTGTCAGCGGAAGACGAATTCCACGCGGCGGTTGAGCCGCCGACCCTCGGGGTTGTCGCGCCCGTTGGACCTCTCGTTCGGCGCGGCCGGTTCTTCCTCACCGCGCGTCTCCAGGACGATGCGGGATGCGTGCACGCCCTGCCGCGCCAATTCGTCGCGCACGGCCTCGGCCCGCTTGAGGCCCAGGCCGCGGTTGCGGTCGTTCGCTCCGCGACTGTCGGCGTGTCCGACGACGACCAGGACGAGGTCGGTCCGGTCGGCGAGCATGGAGGCGATCGACCTGATCCGGGCGCGCGCGGAGCGGTCGAGACGGCTTTCGCCGAAGCCGAAGAGAACCGGCGCGGGCGCGGGTGGAAGAGCGGGCCGCACGGGCGGCGCCGGCCGTACGCGCAGGGGGAGCCGGAAGTAGGAGACGCCTCCCTCGCCCTCGGCTCGGAAGACATACTCGCGCGATTCAGCCGGCTGGGCGTCGATGACGCCGTTCTGGTTCACCGGGCGGCCGTCGAGCGTGAGGGAAGTCGCGTTCTCCGAGAGCCAGCCGATCCGCGCCGATTCGCCCTGCACGATCTCGGCCGGGTCGACCACGGCCTCGATCCGCGGGACGGGCGGCGGCGCCACGACCTCCAGCCTCACCACGGCCTCGCGCTTGATGCCCTCGCCGTAGGCGACCAGGCGGTATTCCGTCGTCGAGGACGGTGCGACGGGCACGTCGCCGAAGGGAGGAACGGGGCGGTTCTCGATGAGGACCCGGGCGGCGTTCTCGACCCGCCAGGCCAGGTGGGCGAACTCGCCGTAGCGGATGCGCGCCGTGGAGATCTCGTAGAGGGCGATGACCGGGCCGCGGCGGCTCTCGTCGGGTGCGGACGTCGAGGGCCAGGGGGCATGGACGGAGGACATGCGCGGTGTCGGCCCGGCATCCCCCTCGTGGGCCGTCAGGGACTGCGCGGAGACGGGGCCGTGAAGGAGGGCGAGCCCGAGGAAGACGGACACGCACCGGGCGAGGGCGCTCATGCCCTCTTCATCCGTATCTTCAGTTTCTTCGCGGCGGCCCGGACGCGCGGCGCGAGGTGGTATTCCTCGTGGTAGTAGATCTCGCGGATCCCGGCGTTGACGATCAGCTTGAAGCAGAGCCAGCAGGGGGAGGCGGTGGTGTAGATCGCGGCGTCCTTCACGGCGGTGCCGTGCTTGGCGGCCTGGGCGATGGCGTTCGCCTCCGCGTGCACCGTCGCGACGCAGTGGTCGTTCTCCATGTCGCAACCGTCCTCGTCGCAGTGGGGCATGCCCGGCATGGACCCGTTGTAGCCCGTGGAGAGGATGTTGCGGTCGCGGACGATGACGGCGCCGACCGCCTTGCGGGGGCAGGTCGACCGCGTGGCGACCTCGCGCGCGATGTTCATGAAGTAGTTGTGGATGTCGGGGCGAGTCACCGTGCGGCCCGGCTCCTATCTCTGGGCGAAGACGAAGTAGCCCTTGACGCTCTCGTGGATCTGGCGCGCGATCTCCGCGCCGGCGCGGGTCGCGGGGGTGCGGAACTGGTTCCGCACGGAACCGCCGGTCACGAAGCTGGCGCGCTTGACCGGCGTGGAGACGTCGCCGGCCCAGACGAGCTTCCCGTCGGGTCCCCAGAGCGATGCGCGGGCCTGAAGCGTGGACCGGGCGCCGACGAGGAAGGAACTGACGCTGTTCAAGGGATTGCGCGAGCGGTCCTCGCGCCAGTCGACCCGCAGGATCGCGTCGGGGACGGTCGCGCGGGAGGTGGTGCGGAGCGTGACGGCGGTGTCGGAGGCGAGGACGTTGTGCATGTTGACGGGGTCCGCGCTGTAGGCGCCGTTGGAGACGTAGACCGAGTAGCCCATGCCCTTGAAGAGAGAATGCAGCTCGCCCTTGATGCCGGTCATGGGGTTGTCCTCGAGGCCGTAGTCGGTGTTCGGGGGCT
This sequence comes from uncultured bacterium, assembly GCA_964637705.1. Classification (GTDB taxonomy): domain Bacteria; phylum UBA8481; class UBA8481; order UBA8481; family UBA8481; genus CAZWVM01. The sequence continues at coordinate 4,982 of CAZWVM010000071.1, read as the reverse complement.
GGGCCACGTCGACCATCACGTTCTCGATGACGCGTCCGGACAATTGCCCGGTCGGGGTTCCCTCGGGAACGGAGGGCAGGGCCGCCATCGTCGGCGGGCCCATGACGACGTTGGAGACGGTCTGGGTGGTCTGGCGCGCGGGGGTGCAGGCGGCGAGCGCCAGGAGGAGCAGGGCGGCAAGACGTTTCATGGGCGGATTCTAGTTCACGACGCGGGGAGAGGCACCAAGAATCTGCGCCCGCGCCGTGCCCTTCCCGGCTCCGACCGGCCGGCCTTGGCCATTCCTAACCCGTTTTAATTCCCCGTTGCGTGACTCTTCCCGCCTCCGTAGACTCCCCGGCGAATTCCCCTGGAGGAACCCGACATGTCTCTCGCACAAACGCCGCTCGTCCTCGGCAACGCCCGCTTCACCGTCCACGCCCCCGGCCTGGTGCGTCTCGAATATGCCCGCGACGCGCGCTTCTCGCCCTACCCCTCGATCCTGGCCGGCCCGAAGCCCGCGCGGCCGGTCGCGGCCGAGGCGGCCCGGACGGCGAAGAGCCTCTCGATCCGCACGGAGCGCTTCACGCTCGCCTACCGCGACGACGGCCGTCCCTTCCATCCCGGGAACCTGTCCATCACGCACCGCGACCACTGGAACGAGGAGCAGGTCTGGGTCCCGGGGAAGAGAGACAGGGGCAACCTCGGGTCGGTCGTGAGGTCGCTCGACTACTGGACGCATTGCGGCGGCCCGGAGCGATACCCGGTCGAGGGCATCCTCTCGACCGACGGCGGGCATTACCTCGCCGACGAGGGTCGCGTGTACTGGAACGCGAGGGCGGGCTGGCCCGAGGCGCGACATCACTTCGTCCAGTCGGACGGCTACTTCTTCGCCTACGGGAACGACTTCAAGCAGGCGCTCAGGGACTTCATCGCGGTCTTCGGCAGGATCCCGATGGTGCCGCGCTGGACCTTCGGTTTCTGGTACTCGCGCTACTACGCCTACACGGAGAAGGAATTCCTCGGGCTCGCGCGGGACTACCGGAAGCGCGGCATTCCCCTCGATGTCATGATCATCGACACGGACTGGCGGAAGGCGGTCTGGGGCGGATACGACTGGAACAAGAAATACTTCCCGAATCCGCGCCGGGCGCTGAAGGCCCTGCACGCGATGGGTTTGAAGACGAGCCTCAACGACCACCCCGGCTACGATCACTACGACAACCTGCCCGACGGCGACAGCCGCATTCCTTCGATCGCGCGGCGTCTCGGGGTCCTGCCGCACCAGGGGAGCTGGGCCTGTGACTGGTCCCGCAAGGAGGCGGTGCAGGCATGGAAGGACCTGCTCCTCGCTCCCTTCTTCAAGGAAGGCATGGACTTCTGGTGGGTCGACGGCTGGTGCAAGCCCTCCTTCGGCGTCTATCCCATGGGCGGGATCCTTCACGGCGGCAACGATTCGCAGGGCTGGCTGAACCGGCACTACTACGAGTTGAGTCGCGAGAAGACGGGGAAGAGGGGGATGATCCTTTCGCGCTGGGGCGGTGTCGGTTCGCACCGCTACCCGGTCCAATTCTCCGGCGACACCTTCTCGGAGTGGGGAATGCTGAAGGAGCAGATCCCGTTCACGGCCCGCAGCGGCAACCTCGGGTGCGTATACTGGTCGCACGACATCGGGGGATTCCTCGGCCGCCGGATCGACGAGGAACTCTACATCCGCTGGTTTCAGTTCGGGTCGCTCTCCCCGGTCTTCCGGACGCACTCGGATCACGGCGACCGCGAGCCGTGGAAGTACGGTCCTCGGGTCGAGACGATCTTCCGCAAGCAGGCTCGCATGCGCACCGCGCTGGCGCCCTTCTTCTACACGCTGGCGCGCGAGGCGCACGAGTCGGGCCTTCCGATCTGCCGCCCGCTCTACATCGAATACAACGACAACAACGGCGCCGCCCTCAACCAGAAGGGCCAGTACCTGCTGGGCCGCGACATCCTCGTCGTGCCCGCCGACGGCCCGGCCGACGCCGCGACAGGCGTCTTCCGAAAGCGCGCCTACCTGCCCCCGGGGCGGTGGCACGAGCTGGAGGGACCGGCCTCGATCCTCGGCCCGCACGATCACGTGCTCTCGATTCCCCTGGAGGTGATCCCGACCTTCGCACGCGAGGGCGCGATCATCCCGTGCCAGCCGGTCGGCCGGAACGTCGGGACGAGTCCGGTCGGGGCGATCGAGTTCGACGTCTTCCCGGCGGAATCGGAATCGTCGTTCACGCTCTACGAGGACGACGGTGAGAGCCTCGAGTGCGAGAAGGGACGTTTCGCGCGGACGACCGTGAGCGCGCGGAGGAGGGGCGGAGCGATCGAGGTGAGGATCGGAAAGCCGCGCGGCGATTATCGCGGTCGGCCCCGGAAGCGGAAGGTCACGATCCTCGTGCGGCTCGAGCCGGGCGAGAGGCCGGCCCGTGCGCTCGCCTGGCGGGGGGTGAAGGAGAGGAACGCCCGCCGGATTCCCTGCGGCGTGACGAACCGGATTCTCTGCGGCGAACTGGAGTCGGGGCATCTCTTCGCGAAGGTGACGGCGCCTCTTGCCGACGACGGGATCACGGTGAGGATCGAGATCGCCTCCGCGAGGGGGTAGCGCCGGGTTCCTACCTGAGGAGTTCCACCTGGTCGATGAAGATCGTGCCCTTCCCGCCCTCGTCTCCGGCGCGCACGGCGACCGCGAAGTGGACCTTCGCCCGCGTCAGGTCGAGCTTGGGGTCGTCGCCCCACCAGTAGGACATCAGCGTGAAGGGGATCTCGATCGTCGTCCAACCCCGGACCTCGGTGGAGAGGGCGCGGCCGTAACAGGTGTTCTTCGTGTCCTCGATCTTGTACTCGATCGTGTTCCGCGCGCCTTCGCAACGGTAGGTGAAGCGGATGCCGCGCGCCTTCGAGACATCACCGATGAACTTCCAGATACCGAGCCACTTGCCCTGCGCGAAATCGTATTCGAGCCTCACGGCGTTTCCGCGGTAACCAGGGACCGCGGCGACGCGGATCATGGAGGTCTGGTCCTTGTAGAGCCTCCAACCGGCGGTCATCTCCATGTCGTCGACCACGCTCTCGTTCAGGCGGACCAACGTCGATGAACCCGACGAGGGAGCGGAACCGGGGGCGGATGGCTCCGGCGACTGAACCGCCGCGGGCAGAGAGGCCGCGTCATCCGCCGCCCCGGCCTCGGCCACCGACACGGCTTCCGAGACTTCCGCTTCGACAATGGGCGGGGGCGCGGGCGGTGGCGGTGAACCGCATGAGAGAAACCCGACAGCCAAGACTCCGGGTAAAACGACTCGACGAATGTTCTGGATGAAGACCCCCATGATCACTCCATCATTTCTCCACGGGCCGCAGATTGTCAACCCCCCACTCGATTCTCACGCGGGAATCCCTACGCCGTGAACCGCTCATTCCCCGGGTGTTGCGGCACGGCGTCACGCGTGTGAGTCACCATGCGACTCGCGTTCGAACCGCAAGGTGCTATCATCCGCCACTTATGACCGCATCCGGAACCGATTCGAAACCGCCCGCGCAGGACGAGCTCGCCGCCCGGACGGGGGCCATGCTGTCGCTCTCCGTTCGCGAGGGCATGCTCTGGTCTGTGATGTTCGGTTTTGGCGAACTGTACATGGCGCCCTTTGCGCTCTTTCTGGGTTCCGGAAACCTTGTGCTCGCGGCGCTGGCGACCTTCCCGACCTTTCTCGGGGCCCTGGCCCAGATCCTCTTCGCGCGGCTGATCGAGCGCCGTGCGCGGGCCGGCGAGAGGGGAGTCCGTCGCGGGCATCTCGCGGTCATGGCCGCCGCACAGGCCGCGACGCTCGTCGGTTTCTACGCCCTGGCCCGTCTCTACCCCGGCATGGCCGTTCCCTCGATCCTCTTCTTCGGAGCCATGTACGTGGTGACCGGCCAGGGGCTCGTCCCGGCCTGGACGAGCCTGATGGGGGACCTCGTGCCCGAGTCGACCCGCGGCGCGTACTTCGGCCGTCGCGCGCGCTGGGTCGTCTTCGCGATGTGCGGCGCGACGCTCCTCGCCGGCGGCATCGCGCACGGATTCGAGCAAGCGGGCCGCGCCTGGACCGGGTTCGCGCTTCTCTTCGCGGTCGCCGCCAGCGCCCGTCTCCTCTCCGCGCGCTTGCTTCATCTCCACGACGATCCGCCCTACGTTCCCTCGGAGGAGACGCTCTTCTCCTTCTGGGCCTTTGTCCGTGCGACGCCGCGCTCCAACTTCATGAAGTTCACGTTCTTCATGGCCGGGATGCTCTTCTCGATGAGCGTCGCTTCGCCCTTCTTCAACGTCTACATGCTCCGGGAGCTGAAGTTCAGCTACACTCAGTTCACGGCCTGCACGGCGATGGTCTTCGTCACGCAGTTTCTCTTCGCGCCCTGGTGGGGCCGGATGGGGGACCGCCACGGCAATCGCTCCGTGATCGCGGCTTCCAGCGCCCTGATGCCGGTGCTGCCGGTGCTCTGGGCTCTCGCGCGCGACTTCGGCAGCGTCCTCGTCGTGCAGTTCCTCGCGGGCGTGGCCTGGAGCGGATTGAACCTCGGCTCGATGAACTATATCTACGACGCGGTCTCCCGGGAGAAGCGGCCGCGGGTCGTCGCCTATTACAACGTGGTGGTGGGGTTCTTCGTCTTCGCGGGAGGCACGATCGCGGGCGGATACCTCTCCGAGATTCTTCCTTCGACCTTGACCGTCGGCCCCTGGACGGTGACGTTCCTCTCGTCCCTGCCTCTCGTCTTCCTGGTGTCGGCCCTCCTGCGCGGACTCGTCGCCACGACTCTCGTGCCGCTCTTCAAGGAAGTGAAGGACGTGGACGCGGTGCCGCCTCACGTGCTCCTGGTTCGCCTCACGGGCCTTCCGGCGGTGCTGGGGCTAGGGGACACTCCGGGCGACGAACGGGATCCGGGACCGGCGTGACCTGAATCCCCGGAATAGGTGTTCATTCACCACCCGCCCGCCGAAGCGTCCGCTC
>CAZWVM010000070.1:0-16327 GCA_964637705.1 uncultured bacterium | reverse complement strand
TCTGCCAGAACGGCTACGGCAAGCGCACGCCCGTCGAGGACTACCGCCAGACGAATCGCGGGGGAAAGGGCATCATCAACATCAAGACGTCCGACCGGAACGGCGCCGTCGTCGCGATCCGCGAGGTCGTCGACACGGACGACATCATCGTCGCCACCAAGGGCGGCATCGTGATCCGGATGAAGGCCACGGACATCAAGGAGATCGGGCGCAATACCCAGGGTGTCCGCCTCATCCGGCTCGACGAAGGCGATCTCGTCTCCGATATCACCATCCTCTCGCAGAAGGCCCAGGAAGAGGCCGGCGAGGAGTAAGAGACCCCGTGATCCGGATCCTCAAGCACGTCCCCCACGAGGGCATCGGCACCCTGCGCGAGGCCATCGAGAGCCGGCATCGCGCCTATCTCGAGACCGCCCTTTACGCCGAGCCGGCGCCGCCGGATCTCCACGGCTGCTCCGGACTCATCGTCATGGGCGGCCCCATGAATGTCTACGAGGAGGAAGCTTTCCCCTTCCTCAGGGATGAAGACCGGCTGCTGAAGGAGGCCTTCTCGCGTCGTTTGCCCGTGCTGGGCATCTGCCTCGGGGCTCAGCTCATGGCCAAGGCCGCGGGCGCCCGGGTCGTGAAAGGCGCGAAGAAGGAGATCGGGTGGTATGGACTCCACCTGGAGGAAGCGGCCGCCTCCGACTGCGCTTTCGTAGGCCTGCCGCGCGATATCGAGGTCTTCCAGTGGCACGGGGACACCTTTGAACTGCCGCCCGGCGCCGTCCGCCTCGCCTCGTCATCTCTCTTTCCGAACCAGGCCTTCCGGCTTTACGAGGGAGCCTACGCCCTTCAGTTCCACGTCGAGGTCACGGAGGAGATGGTCCACGAGTGGATCGACGTGAACGGAGAGGAACTCGCGGGCCTCCAAGGGGAGATCGACCCCGTGCGGATCCGAACCGAGACCCACGCGAAGATCGCCGCCCTGGCCCGGACCGCGGAATCGCTCTATGGAGGCCTGTTGGCCCGGTTCTGCTGAGAAAATCGGGAACGGGCGCGTATCGCGTGAGACCCCTTTCTGCTACAATCCCGCGAACCCCATGTCGGACCGGTCCCACATCCTGATCAAGGGCGCGCGCGCGCACAACCTGAAGAACCTGAACGTCTCCATCCCCCACAACACGCTGACCGTCGTGACCGGCGTCTCGGGCAGCGGCAAGTCCTCCCTCGCCTTCGACACCCTCTACGCCGAGGGCCAGCGCCGCTACGTCGAGTCGCTCTCCACCTACGCCCGCCAGTTCCTCGGCCAGATGGACAAGGCCGACGTCGATTCCATCGAGGGGCTTTCACCCGCCATCGCGATCGAACAGCGCACGACCCAGCGCAACCCGCGATCCACCGTCGGCACCGTCACCGAGATCCACGACCACCTGCGTCTCCTCTGGGCCCGCATCGGCATTCCCCACTGCCCCGAGTGCGGTCGCGAGGTGATGGCGATGCCGATCGAAAGGATCGCCGACTCGATTCTCGCCGCCCATGACGGGAAAAAGGTGCTCGTCCTCTCGCCGGTGGCCCAGGGCAGGAAGGGAACCTTTCGGAAGGAACTGGAGGAACTGCGCCGCGCGGGCTATGTCCGGATGAAGATCGACGGGTCGATCGTCACCCTGGAGGAGACGAGGGAATTGGAGAAGAACATCCGGCACGATATCGATGTCGTCGTGGACCGCATCGCGGCCACGCCCGGTAACCGGTCGCGGCTGCACGAGGCCGTCGAGATCGCCGCGAAGCTGAACCAGGGGATCGTGGCCGTCGAACCGGACCCGGCGGCCGAGACGGGCCGCAAGCCGTCACGCGACGTCTACTCGGAGAACGCCGCCTGCCCGGACTGCGGCGTCGGGTTCGAGCCGCTCGATCCGAAGCACTTCTCCTTCAATTCCCCCCATGGAGCCTGCCCCGACTGCGCCGGGCTCGGCGTTCACTTCGCGATCGACCCCGAGAAGGTGGTGCCGGATCCGGATCTCTCGATCAACGCGGGGGCCCTGAAGCCGTGGGGCGAGAGGCCGACCGAGAAGTGGTACGGGAAGGCGATCGCCCACCTGGCGCGCGACGAGAAGTTCAGCCTCGACGCGCCCTGGAAAAGCCTTTCGAAGCGCGTGCGGGACATCATCCTCATCGGCCGGGGCGAGATGCCCCAGTACGAGGTGGCTTGGAAGTCCGAACGCATCCGCGCGACGGTCAAGGTGAAATACGAGAACGTCGTGGCGAACCTCGCTCGGCGCTACAAGGAGACGCACTCCTCCTACATTCGCGAATGGATCGAGAGCTTCATGTCGATGAAATCCTGCGAGGCCTGTTCGGGCGAACGCCTGAGGCCCGCCTCGCGCGCCGTCCGCGTCGCCGGGGTGAGGCTTCCCGAGCTTCTCGGGCGCACCGTCGGCGATGTGGACGCCTGGCTCGACGGTCTCGGCCTTGATGCGACCCGCCGGCGCATCGCCGAGCGCCTGATCGACGAATTGCGCTCGCGGCTCGGTTTCCTGAAGGAGGTCGGCCTCGACTACCTGACTCTCGAGCGCAACGCCGCGACGCTGTCGGGAGGCGAGGCCCAGCGCATCCGCCTCGCGACCCAGCTCGGATCCCGCCTTCGCGGAGTCCTGTACGTTCTCGACGAGCCCTCGGTCGGGCTCCATCCCGCCGACACCGAGAGCCTCCTGAATACCCTGAAGGATCTGCGCGATCTCGGCAATACCGTCGTGGTCGTCGAACACGACCGCGATACCATCGAAGCCGCGGACTTCATCCTCGACATGGGACCGGGCGCCGGACGTCACGGGGGAGAGATCGTGGCGCAGGGCACGTCCGCCGAGATCCTCGCGTCGAAGGCGTCCCTGACCGGTCAGTATCTCTCCGGTCGGCGCCGGATCGAGCACAACGAGGTCCAACGGCTGCCCAAGGGGACGATCCGCATTTCCGGCGTCCGCACGAACAACCTCAGGGACGTGGCGGCCGAGATTCCCCTCGGCCAGCTGGTCTGCGTCACCGGCGTTTCCGGCAGCGGCAAGTCCTCGCTCGTCATGGACACGCTTGTTCCCGCGATCCTCCGGAAGCTCGGGCTTTCCGCCGAGCCGCCCGGCCCCTACGGCGCCCTGGAGGGCCTCGAGCAGATCGACAAGCTCGTCTCCATCGACCAGTCCGCGATCGGGCGCACGTCCCGTTCCAACCCCGCCACCTACACCGGGGTCTTCAACGTCATCCGCGATCTCTTCGCGATGACCCGCGACGCGCGCGAGCGCGGATACCAGCCGGGACGTTTCAGCTTCAACGTCAAGGGCGGCCGCTGCGAGGCCTGTTCCGGCGACGGCGTGAAGACCGTCGAAATGCACTTCCTGCCGGACGTCTACGTGCCGTGCGAGGTCTGCAAGGGACGGCGCTACAACCGCGAGACGCTCGAGGTGAAATACAAGGGGCGGTCCATCGCGGACGTGTTGGAGATGACGGTCGAGGAGGCGGACGAGTTTTTCGCGCCGATCCCCCCGGCGAAACGCTGGCTCTCGATGCTTCGCGAGGTCGGGCTCGGCTACCTCCAGCTGGGCCAGAGCGCGCCGACTCTCTCCGGTGGCGAGGCCCAGCGCCTGAAGCTCGCCTCGGAACTCGGCAAGTCCTCCTCCGGCCGCACGCTCTACATCATGGACGAGCCGACGACGGGTTTGCACCTGGAGGATGTGCGCGTGCTCATCAGGGTCCTCGACCGCCTCGTCGACCGGGGTGACACGGTGCTCATCGTGGAGCATCACCCCGACGTGATGGCTCATGCCGACACGATCATCGACCTCGGACCCGGCTCCGGCGGCGCCGGCGGAAGGATCGTGGCGCACGGATCCCCGGCCGAGGTGGCTCGGGTGAAGGAGTCCCTGACCGGCCGCGTGCTGAAAAAGGTTCTCGGCGCGAGATGAGAGTCGAGAATTCAAGGTCGTTTTACATGGATAGACAGGATGGTCAGGATGGAATCAAATCGAAAGAGATCTTCGAAATGGGAAATGAACGATCCTGTCTATCCTGATTTTCCATGTTGAATGCACGGCGTCTTCGCCCATGACCGCCCTGTCACGAATCGACCGGAAGAGAGGAACACCATGATTCCCACGAAACGCGAACGCATCCTCGCCACGCTCTGCTACGTCAAGAGAGACGGCAGGACCCTGATGATTCACCGGGTGAAGAAGCAGAACGACGACCACGAGGGAAAGTGGAACGGGCTTGGAGGAAAGCTCGAGGCCGGGGAGACGCCCGAGGAGTGCGCCATCCGGGAGTTGAAGGAGGAGGCCGGGCTCACGGTCAGGAACCCGGCGCTCAAGGGCATCCTGACCTTTCCCGAGTTCGCCAACGGGCGCGATTGGTATGTCTTCGTCTTCGAGGTCACCGATTTCGAGGGTGAACTCATCGACTCCCCCGAGGGAAACCTCGCCTGGATCGACGACGACCGGATCTTCGACCTCAACCTCTGGGAGGGAGACCAGATCTTTCTCGAGTGGATGCGCCAGGGCCGGTTCTTCTCGGGCAAGTTCCTCTACGAGGACGGGCGACTGAAGGAACACTCGGCCGTCTTTCACTCCCGCCCCTGAGATTGCATTCTCCCCCCGTTTCACCATACTAGGCGCGGCATGAGCGAACGGAACCCATGGGGCAGGCTCATCATGCCGGCCCTCCGGCTCGACCGCGTACCCCTCCCGGGAGTCCGCGATGAGGCTTTCCGGCTCCTCGACGAGATTCAACCCGGTGGTTTCATACTCTTCGGCGGGCAGGCCGACGATGTCGCCGCTCTGACCCGTGAACTCTCCCGGCGCTCGCCTCATCCCCTGCTCTTCGGCGCCGACCTCGAGCGGGGCGCCGGCCAGCAGTTTTCCGGCCTCACGACTCTCCCCTCGCTCGCCGCCATCGCGGCCGCGCCCGAGGCCGCCTCGCTTGCCTGCCTCGCCGGTCGCCAGACCGCCGTCGAAGCGCGCTCGGTCGGAGTTCAGCTCATCTTCGCGCCCGTCGCGGACGTCAACACGGAGTCGCGCAATCCCATCATCAACGTTCGCAGTTTCGGATCCGATCCGGCGCGCGTGGCGACGCTCGTGCGCCACTGGATCTACGGGGCCCAGGCCGCCGGCGCCCTGGCCTGCGCCAAGCATTTTCCCGGTCACGGCGACACCACGGTCGATTCTCACGCCGGGCTCCCCGTGGGCGTCGCCGATCCCGCTCTCTTCGAGACCGTCCACCTCGAACCCTTCCGCGCCGCGATCGCTTCCGGCGTGAAGGCGCTGATGGTGGCGCACATGACGGCGCCCGTGGTCGACGATTCCGGCCTCCCCGCGACCCTCTCGAAAGCGGTCGTAACGGGCCTCTTGCGGGATCGCCTCCGCTTCCCCGGCCTCGTCGTCACCGATGCGCTCATCATGTCCGGGATCGGCCGCCCGGAGGCCGAGGCCGCGGTCATGGCCGTCGAGGCCGGATGCGACATCCTCCTCTACCCCGAGTCGCCCGCGGCGGTTCTCGACCGCCTTGCCTCGTCCAGCCTCGATCCCGCGCCGGCCCTCGCCCGCATCGGGAAATCCCTCGCGAACGATCTCGCCGCGACGATCGCGCGGAACTGCGTGACGATTCTCTCGGGCGAGCCGGCCCGCCCCTCCTCCTTCCACGTCGTGCTTGACGACGACCGGCTCGACCCCGCGCCGTTCGTCGCCGCCGCCCGCGCGGCGGGACTCGAAGAGGTCGACGAGCAGCGGGCGCGCGAAATCGGCGCCTCCTGCCTCCTCGCCGTCTATGCCATGCCCGGCGCCTGGCGCGGGCGCAGCGGCCTCGCGGAGGATCGTCTCGCCGCGTTGCCCCGCGGGACCGGCCTTGTCTCCTTCGGTGATCCCTACCTTTGTGAAAGAGTCGAGACCGCCTATGCGATCGCCGCCTACGACGCTCATCCGGCGACCCAGGAAGCCGTGATTGACGTGCTCACGGGCCGCGAGCCCGCCCGCGGGCGTTTTCCCCTGTGAGGGAGGCGATTCATGATCCTCAATGACGTCAACATCCGGGCCCTCTTCGAGAAACTGGGCCGCACCTACGCTCCCGACACGCTGATCTTTTTGGAGGAGGAGAAGGGCGACGAGATGTACATCATCGTCTCGGGCGAGGTCGAGATCATGAAGACCTACAAGGAGCAGGAGATCTTCGGAGGGGCGCGTCTGACCCTGGGAAGCGTCTCCGACACCATCGCCGTGCTGAAGTCCGGCGATTTCTTCGGGGAAATGGCGCTTTGGAACGATGCGCCCCGCATGGCCACCGCGCGCGCGCGCACGCAGGTCGAAGCGATCGTGCTTCGCAAGCCGGACCTGGAACTGCTGGTCATGAAGAGCCCGGCCATGGCCATCCAGATGCTGCGATCGCTCTGCGACCGTCTGCGGGAGGTCAGCCAGTCGCCGCGACTCGAGGCGATTCTGCCGAAAATCCAGGAGATCATCCTCAACCTCCAGAACCGCCGCACCGTCGGGCCGAAGAAGGAAACGGGGACGAAGCCCGTCGAGCCGATCGCGCCGAAGGAGAAATCGCCTTCGAACGGCGCAATCGCATCGCGGCTCGCGGACGAGATCGTCGCCGCGAAGGTGCGCACCTGCCTCGCCTGCGCCTACCCGGCTCGTGCCGAAGATCGCTTCTGCGGTCGCTGCGGAAAACCCCTCGCCTAGCCCTTTCACTCCTGGGCAAACTTCACGCGTCTTGTCGCGCCCTCCGCGATCGGGACTCGGCGCTATATCTCCAGTCGTTTCATGCCGATAGAGGGAACGTGAGCATCGGCGCGGCCGCGTCGCGAGCGGTCCCGGATTTTCTTTCTGAGGCGTCATGAACCGAAGACTCGTTCTCGTTTCCCTGGCCACCGCTTTTCTTCTCCTCTTTTCCGGTACGGAAGAGACCCGTCCGCGCTGGATCGGAATCCAGGCGGTGCATGCGGCCTATGTCGCCGAGATGCCCGCGGCCGTCCCCCGGAATCCCTTCCTTTCCGGCCGCGCTCTTCTCTCGGAGGGCCGCGCCGACGAGGCCGCCGCGCTATTGACCCTGGCTCTCGCCGAACAGCCGCACCTCGCCCCTTACATTCGTCTCTCTCTCGCCGAGGCCGCGCACCGCCAGGGCGACACCGCCGCCGCTCTCTCCTTCCTGCGCGAAGCGGCGGCCCCGGTGGAGCGCGCGCATGCCTTTCGGGCGCTGGTGCGCATCGCCGAGATCTCCCTGGCCTCGGGTCGTTACGCTGACGCGACCGCGGCGCGCGCCGTGATCGAGAAGCTCGTCACCGGCGAGGAGCGCCGCCGGCAGAGGATCGCCCGAGGTGTCGCTCTCGCCGCGGGCGGCGAGAGCGTCGCCGCGGTCTCTCTCCTCGAGGGCGTCATGGCCGAGCGCGGCGGGGCTCCTGTTTCGGCGACGGCGGCGACGGAGCTCATGAAGATCACGTCGGTCTCCCCCTCCCGCTGGGTTTCCCTGGCCGGGCTCTACTACGAGGCGGGGGATTTCCCGAGGGCCGCGTCTCTCTACGAGCGTGCCCTGACCCGGCCCGAGCACCGCGACGATCCTCGTCTGCTCCTGCAGCTCGGCCGCAGCTACGAGCGTGCCGACGAATTCCGGGGCGCCATCAGCGTCTTCCGGCGCGTCTACGACCGCCATCCCGCCTTCTCCCGGGACCTGGTCGCCTATCGCATCGGACTCTGCCACCAACGCCTCGGCGAGGACGAGGAGGGCGAGAAGTGGTTCGCCCTCGTGATGGCCGCGAATCCGCGGACCTCCTTCGCCGACGACATTCTCTTCCGGCTCGCCTCGGCCCGGGACCGCCGCGAGAAGCGGGATGAGGCGCGCTCTCTTTACCAGCGGATCCTCGACCGGCATCCGCGTTCCGAGTGGGCGGATGACGCGGCCTGGAAGATCGGTTTCGGGCTGCTCGAGGATGGCCGCAGCGAAGACGCACTCCGCGTCTTCCAGAATGCCCTGCGTCGTTTCCCGCGTTCCGACTACGCCCCGGTCATCGCCTACTGGCAGGCCCGGATCCACGAGAAGGAGGGACGCCGCGAAGAGGCCCTCGCCGGGTTCACCGCGATCCTGCGCTCCCCCGCCGCGCCCTACTACCGCGCCCGCGCCGCGGAGGGTTTCTCCCGGCTGGGCGGCGCTTATGCCGCCGCCGACGTCGAACGTGCCCGCGATCGCGCTTCCGGCGGCGACGTGCTTTCCGCCCTTGCCGACCTGCGTGCGATCCGCGACGCGTCGGCCGGGGAGGTTGCCGAGGCGGCCCGTACCGCCGCGTCCGAGCTCATGCTTCGCGTCGGCGAATGGCGCGACCTCGCGCGGTTCTCGACGGCCGTTTTCGACTCCGCCGCTCTCCTCCGTGATGTCGCCGCCGAATCCTCCGATTCCGTCTCCCTGTCTCTCATCCAGGGGCTCGTTGCAGCCGGGGCATGGGACGAGGCCGCCGAGGAGATCCTCACGCTGCGCATCGACGCCGGTCGCCGCCCCGAGAAGCGCCTGGCCATGGTCCGCGTGCTCGCGGAGGCGGGGCAATACCGTCGCGCCATGCTCGAGGTCGAATCCCTGGTCCGCGCTCTCGGCGGGCCCGCCGATGTCGTCGCCATGCCCGCGCTCGCCGCTCGCCTGCTCTATCCCCGCTTCTACGCCCCCCTCGTCGAGGAATCCAGCCGTCGCGAGGGCGTCGATGCCCGACTCGTCCTCGCCGTCATCCGCGAGGAGTCGAGGTTCCAGAAGGACGCGGTTTCCGGGGCGGGCGCCCATGGATTGATGCAGATCATGCCCGCGACGGGCGCTCATGTCGCGAAATCGATGGGGATCGATGATTTCCGTCGAGAGAGCCTGCGTGATCCGGCCGTCAATATCGCGCTCGGCACCCGTTACCTCAAGGATCTCCTCGCGACCTACGGCGGGCGCAAGCATCTCGCGCTCGCCGGTTACAACGCCGGCCCCGGCAATGCCAACCGCTGGCTTCGCCAGAGCGCGGACGCCGAGGACGATCTCTTCGTCGAGCGCATCGCTTTCCGTGAAACGCGCAACTACGTCAAGCGCGTTCTCGGGACCTACTGGGTCTACTGCCGGCTCGAAGGTCAGCCCGGCGTCGCGTTCTGAATCCGCTCCCGGTTCGCCCGGGATCTCAGATGATGTTGCGCCAGAGAAGTGACGCTGCGAGGAATGGATAGGCCCTGAGCACCTGGAGCGCGATGAGGATCGTCCCGAGGCGTGCCCCCCCTGCTTCGGCTGAAGCCGACCCCAGGAAGGGAACGAAGAGAGGAAGAACCGGCACCATGTAGCGCAGGTGCGGCCACGAGTCGAAGGTGTGCGGATACGTGATCATCACCCCGAAATAGAAGAGAAAGACGGAGGCCGCGATGAGATCGACAGCCTCGAGCGGCCCGCGGCGTTTCCGCCAGACAAGCACGAGGGGGATGAGCCAGAGAACCGGCAGATGAGTGAAAAGCCCGATGCGGATCGAGAAGAGATGTTGCCAGGCCGCCCGCGCCCAGCGCGAGGCGTCGAAGAAGGGTTCCGTGGCATACGCGTGGGGTGCGGCGTGCGGCAAGGCGAATCCCGTCGTCGCGGCGTAGGAGAAGATCGCGGGGACAAGCATCAGGAGGGCTCCCGCGCAGAGACGGGTCCGGTGGTGGGAGAGGAAGAGCGCCGCCGCGAACCAGGGCACGGCGATGATCAGCATGCGCTCGTGGAGAAGCAGCAGGCTCGAAAGAAGCGCGCCGAGAAGGAAGGGCGAGCCTCGTTCCCTGGCCTCGCGCGACGTCAGGAGAAGCGCCCACGAAACGCCCGCCGCCATCCAGATCTCCGGTTGGGTGTTCGCGGCGAAGTAGAGGAAGGGCGTCATGAGACCGGCGGCGACCGCGGCGCGCCCCGCGCGACCGGCGTGACGCTCCGAGAGGAAGAGACAGATCCCCAGCGCCAGGACCCCGTAGCCGAGCCAGCCCGGCAGGTGAAGAAGAAACCAGCGCGCCGCCGGTTCCGTCGACAGGCGCGCGACCGCGAGGACGGGAACGAGCATCAGGGGGTAGCCGATCATGCGATAGGAGCGCGCCGTAGCGAGACGCGCCGGATCATGCATCTGCATGTATTCGTAATAGCTCCAGCTCGAAGGCAGGCGGCCGAAATAGATCCGGCCGACGGTTCCGTCCCGGACCACCTCGTCGATGCGCGCTCCCTGTCCTTCGCTCAGTGCCGCGGCGTATGTGACGTAGTCGCACTCGTCCGATTCGTTCGGGGCTTGAAGCGAGAGAACCGCGTTGACGAGGAGCGCCAGGGCGGCCAGGCCCCCGGCGATCCGGCGGGGATCCGCGCGGGAAAGCAGGGGTTTCAGCAGAAAGACGCCATAGACGATCACCCCGGCGACCCAGAGCGCGGAGAGGGCGTATTTCACCGGGCCCAGGGGTGACGAGACCTGTGCCGAAAGGGACGGGGGGATGAAGAACGCGGCCGGAAGAGGAAGGGTGCAGAGCCAGGGCGCCCATCCTCCCCGGCTGTCTCCCCCTGCCCAGTCGATGAGCCGGGACAGCAGGTAACCCATGAGCCCGCCTGCCGGCGCCAACACGCAGAGTGCGATCCGGAGTCCCTCCCCCGTCTTGCCGGCGTGAACGGCCAGGAGGGGCAGGAAGAGCGCCGTGTAGAGGCCGGCCAGAAATCCGGCCGCGGCTCCGGCGAATTTGCGGCCGCGGATCATGGAGTGATAGTATCGAGGGGAGCTTCGGCCGTCGAGACCGCGGTCGTCGCCGCGCCGGATCGTTTCCCGTGAAGGGGCGGCCTCGTGAAAGGAATCCGTCCATGGACGACGAGAAAGGAGGGAGGAACGCGATGTGGGGCGGATCCCCCGTGAATGACACCTTGCGCAAGCCGGAATGGTTGAAGAGCCGCATTCCCTCCGGACCGGTTCTCGACCGAGTGGGATCCGTCTTACGAGCCCAGGGCCTTTCGACGGTCTGCCAGAGCGCTCGCTGCCCCAATATCGGCTCCTGTTGGAACGCCGGCACGGCGACGTTTCTTCTCCTGGGTGAGCGTTGCACGCGGAACTGCCGTTTCTGCGCGGTGGAAGCCGGTTCTCCCCTTCCTCCGGATCCGGGCGAACCGGAGCGGATCGCCCGGGCGGTGAACGCGCTCGGGCTTCGCCACGTCGTGGTCACCTCCGTGACGCGCGACGATCTTCCCGACGGCGGTGCCCGTCACTGGGCGTCGGTCGTGACGGAGATCCGCGCCACGAGCCCGGGCACCGCGATCGAGGTGCTCGTCCCTGATTTTCGGGGCGACGAATCCGCGCTCGGCATCCTTCTCGACGCGCGCCCGGACATCCTGGGTCACAATCTCGAGACGGTGCCCCGGCTCTATCCGCACGCCCGTCCCGGCGCCGATTTCGCCCGCTCGCTGGAGCTCCTGGCCTGCGCCCGCGCCGCCGGATTCGTCGCGAAGACCGGCCTGATGCTGGGGCTGGGCGAGAAGGACGACGAGGTGCGCGAGACGATCGAGGCCGCGCGATCCGCCGGGGTCGTCCTCCTCACTCTCGGGCAGTACCTGCGGCCCACGTTGGATCATCTCCCCGTTGAACGTTACGTGACGCCCGGAGAGTTCGCGGCATGGAGGGAGTTCGCGGAGTCGCGGGGATTCCGCCACGTCGAGTCGGGGCCGCTGGTGAGATCGTCTTTCCACGCCGAGGAACAGTCGGCTGCCGCGGGGGGGGCGCGGAAATGAGCCGCCGGATCGAGGCGGAGATCCTCGTCATCGGCAAGGAGATTCTCGCCGGCCTGCGCGAGGACGCGAACACGAAGAGCCTTGCCGGCTGGCTTGCACCGCGCGGCATCGACATTCGCCGCGTGGTCATGGTCGGAGATCGGGACGGCGACATCCTCGAGGCGCTCCGCGCTGCGCGGGCGCGCCTGGTCCTCGTCACGGGGGGGCTGGGCAGCACGCGCGACGACCGAACCCGCCTGAACCTAGCGCGCTTTCTTGGCTGTCCCCTCGCCCGCGATCCGTCCGCGCGCGAGCGGCTCGTGGGGAAACTCCGGCATCGCGGCATCCGGTTCACGCGGCGCTACGAGGTCTTCGCCCTGTTTCCGCGCGGTGCAAAGCCCCTGGAGAATCCGGCGGGTCTGGCGGAGGGACTGCTGGCGGAGCGCTTGCGCAGGGTCTACGTGGCCCTGCCCGGCGTGCCCTCGGAGCTTCAAGCCATTCTCGGCGATTCGCTCGAGCCGGAACTGATTGCGCGCGGCCTCTGCGCGAGCGGCGACGGGCGCGTCGTGGTCGGGGTGGCGGGCTTGAGGGAACCCGTGATCGAGGATCTCTTCCTCGACCTGCCTTCCTTCCGCCGCGGCCTCGTATCGATCCTCCCCTCCCCCGGCATCGTCCAGCTCGTCCTACCCGACCGGGGGCTCCTCCGCACGGTGCGCGCGCGCCTCGGGCGGCATGTCTTCACGGTGACGGGGGAGAAACTCGAGGAGGCCGTTCTTGCGGCACTGGCCGCGCGGGGCGAGTCGGTGTCGGTGGCCGAGTCCTGCACCGGCGGAATGGTCGGCTCCGTGCTGACGTCCGTGCCCGGCTCCTCCGCGACCTTCCGCGGCGCCATCGTCGCCTACGACAACGACGCGAAGCAGCGTCTTCTCGACGTATCGGCGCGACTCCTGAGGACGCACGGCGCCGTCTCGAGGGAAACCGCGCTGTCCATGGCCCGCGGTGTCAGAAGGGCTCTTCGATCCGTCTGGGGCGTCTCCGTCACCGGCATCGCCGGTCCGGGTGGCGCCGTGCCGGGCAAGCCCGTGGGCACGGTCCATGTCGCCGTCTCCGGGCCGGGCGTCGAGGCGGCCGAGGTGCACCTCTTTCGCGGCCGCCGCGAGACGGTGAGGATCGCTTCCTGTCGCGCCGCGCTCGATCTTCTTCGGCGCAGCCTGCCTCCCCTTCAAAAAAAGAAAATCCGGTAGGAATTGCATCCGGCCGCGCTATATGGTACAAATATAGTCCTGAAAAGGAGGTTGTTCATGACGACGAAGATCAACGACCGGGCGCCGGAAGCCACCTTGGTGAGGTTGGGGGAGCAGGGTCCCGCGAAGGTGAAGGTCTCGGAACTGGCCGGTTCTCCCGCCCTTCTTCTCTTCTTTCCCCTTGTCAACACGGGCGTCTGCCAGTCGGAGCTCTGCTCCGTGCGCGACAGCATCCAGCGTTACAACTCCCTCAAGACGCGCGTCGTGGCGATTTCCGTGGATTCTCCCTTCGCCTGGAAGCTCTGGGCGGAGAAGGAAGGGTTCACCTTCGAGTTCTGGTCGGACTTCAACAAGGAGGCCGCGCGGGCCTTCGATTGCCTGCACGAGGATCTCGTCGGTTTGAAGGGCGTCGCGAAGAGATCAGCGTTCGTCCTCGACGCGCAGGGCGTCGTCCGCTACGCCTGGGTCTCCGACGATCCGAAGCGACTGCCGGATTTCGAGGCGATCCAGAAGGCCCTCGCCGCGCTCTGACGAGTCCTTATCAGAACGAGTAGCTGCCGCTGATGCGGTGGGTTTCTCCCAGGGGCCCGAAGGGCACGTAGGCGTAGTCCAGCGTGATGGCGTCGACCGTGAGACCGATGCCGGCGGTGAGACCCTCGCCGAGGTCGGACCGGGTCTGGGTCTTGTAGCCCGCCCTGAGCGCCACCATCTCGACCGGCTTCCACTCCGCGCCGAACATGCCCTCGAGGTCGTCCGAACCGGTGTAGGTCAGGTCGGTGACGAAGAGCAGCCGGCCGAGTTCGTAGGCTGCGCCGACACGGCCGGTGACCGGCAGGTCGCTTCGATCGCGGAGGAACTTGAGGCCCTGGCCGAGGTTCGTGACGGAGGCGCCGAGCGTCAGGCCCGGGTTGATCCGCCGTCTCAGGCCCAGGTCGATCGCCACTCCGTTCGCGCTCACGTCGTCCATTTCGCTGCGGATGTACCTGACGGCCGCCCCGGCGGCCGTCGTTCCGCCGAAAATGCGCGCGTAATGGAGAGCGAGCGCGTAGTCGTTCACGCCGAAGGTCCCGGAGGAGACTCCGAAGCGGCCGAAGGCGTCGTCGGTGGTGCGCTGGATCCCGCTCGCGCCCAGGAGGCTCGCGGTCATCGCGACGCGCCCGGAACCCAGGGGCATCTGGAATCCGCCGTATTGCTGGCTGATGCCCTGCACCCACTCGTTGTGCTGCAATCCGACCTCGTAGCCCGTGCGCTCGGCGATCGCGGCCGGCTGACCGAAGAGAGTGAAGACGCTCGTGCCGTAGGCGGCATACGTGCCGCCCAGGGCGGCATGACGGGCTCCGGCCTCGATCCGCAGGAAATCCGCGCCCCGCGTCCCGGCGTTCTTCGCGATCTCGACCGCCGAGGCGGAGGGAGCGAGAAGAACGGCCAGGACGATGGTCACCGACAGGATGGTCGCCGCGCGCACCATGGCACAGATCATATCAGTTCGGGGACACGATTCTCCAGCGTTGTGAGAAAAAGAGTACCATGCGGCGAATTGAAAAGGACTGAAGATCCCTATTCGTCGACGATCTCCACGACATCGGCCTTGAAGATCCGGCGGATCCGCTCGATCTCCGGTTCGAGATCCTGCGCGCCGCCGGAGAGACCGCCCTGCGAGCTTTTCGCGGGTTCGGCGCCGTCGTCGAGGGGAAACACGTTCTGCACCGGCGCCGGGGCGGAACCTTCGACGAGCCTGAAGTCGATCGAGACTTTGCCGCCGACGATCGACTCGAGCACCTTCTTCACGTCGCCCTGGGCCTTGCGGTCCTTTCCGAAGCGCTCGAAGAGAAAGGGCTGGTCGAAGAGGAGGAGATAGGATCCGCTTTCCTTCGATTCGACGCGCACGTCCTTGCAGAGCGCAGAGGCGACGGGAGCCGCTCCCGCCAGTTCCTCGTGGAATCGCTTCATGGGAAACGACGCCGCTCCGGAGGGAGACGGCCTCCGGGCCCCCTCCCGTCCTGTTTTCATTTCATCGGACGGGCGGACGGGTCGCGCCGTCTCCGTCCGTTCCGGTGCCGGACCGCCGGACGATCGTGCGGCCGCGCCGGAATCCGTCTCGATCTCGATCAGCCGGTCATAGAGCTGCTTCAGAGTCATCTCTTCGTTGGCCATCTCCGCGAGCCTGCAGAGCAGGACCTCCAACTCGACCTGCGGATGACGGCTGAAGCGCGCACGGTCCGCGGCCGCGAGAATCGCTTCCACGCTTCGCACGAGCCGGCCCCGCGAGAAAGCGGAATCTCGACCGCCGACCTGGGCGATCAGCTCCTGCCGGAAGATGGAGAGGAGGCCCTTGAGGATCTCCCCTGCATCCGCGCCTTGCCGCAGAACCTCGCGCAACAGCTCCTCGCAGGCGGCGGAATCGCCGCGTCCGACGAGATCGAGGAAGCGCCTCAGGGTCGCCGTGGGGATGACGCCCAGGGCCTCCTCCGCGCCTTTCAGAGTGATGCGTTCGGGGCAGAACGAGCGGACGAGATCGAGAGCGGAGAGCGCGTCGCGCACGCCTCCCTCCGCGTAGTCGCCGATGAGCCGCACGGCGTCTTCGTCGATCGCGATGCCCTCCTTCTTCGCCACGTCGCCGAGACGCGCCGCGAGTTCGTCCAGGCTGACCGGCCGGAAATCGAATCGCTGGCAACGGGACCGGATCGGCGAGGGAACCTTGTGCCCCTCGGTCGTGGCAAGGATGAAGAGGACATGGGGAGGAGGCTCCTCCATGGTCTTCAGGAGCGCTCCGAATGCCTGGTTGGAAAGCATGTGAGCCTCGTCGATGATGAAGACCTTCACCCGACCCCGCGCGGGCGCCGTCGCGACGGCCTGGATGATCGTCTCCCGGACGTTGTCCACGCCCGTGTGACTCGCCGCATCGATCTCCAATACGTCGATGTGGGATCCGGACGCGATCTCGAGGCAGGACGTGCAGGCGCCGCATGGTTCCTTCGACGTGCCCTTTTCGCAATTGAGAGCCTTGGCGAGGATGCGGGCCATCGTCGTCTTGCCCAGTCCCCGGCCTCCCACGAAGAGGTAGGCCGTCGCGCGCAGTCCCGTCTCGACGGCCCGGCGCAAGGTTCCTACGACGTGCGCCTGGCCGATGACCTCGCCGAAGTTCTGCGGGCGATAACGGCGCGCCAATCCCTCGTAGGAGGCGTTCTTGTCCGGCTGGGATGCGCGCGTGGCCATGTCGTCCATCCTCGGCTTTCGATGATCAAGTGGCACGCCCCCGTCCTCGTGGTCGGCGTCCGGCGCGAGTCGGGACTTCGGAACTCCGGCCAGCCTGTCCGCGGCACACGGGCATGATCGCTTAGGGCTGCTCCGGTCAGGGCCTGACCCGGTTC
>CAZWVM010000069.1:0-16354 GCA_964637705.1 uncultured bacterium | reverse complement strand
TCATGCTCTATTCCTTCTCGGGCCTCGGCGAGCGCAAGATCTTCGACATCATCTCCTCGGGCGACGTCATCGGGGAAATGGCCATGATCGACGGCGAGACGCGCTCCATGACCGCCGAGTGCCTGACGGACGTCAAGGCCGACTTCCTCTCGGCCGCCGACTTCGAGCGCCAGATTCTCTCCAATCGCGATGCCATCCTTCCGTTCCTGAAGCTGATCGTCCGCCGCCTGCGCCGGCTCGACCAGCACGTGGAGGAGATCATCTTCCAGGGCGTGCCGTCGCGTGTCGCCAGCGCGGTGGCCTACCTGGGCGACAGGTTCGGAGAGAAGGTGGTCGAGAACGGCAAGGAAGCCCTGAGACTGCAGATCACCCACGCCGAGATCGCCGACCTCGTCGGCACCTCCCGGGAATACACCTCGAAGTTCCTGGCCCAGTTCCAGAAGGACAACATCCTCAAGTGCGGTCGCGGCATCATCGACATCTACGACATGGACGGTTTGAAATCCTGGGCCAAGTAGCCGGGATCAATGTTGTGGCTTGGAATTCTTAGAGATGTCGACTGAATATCCCGCCTGTAAAATCTACGCAAAACTGCGCATAACGACTACAGGAACAGCCATGTTCTGCCGATAAGTGGGATAGCGGCATGCGTCGCATACCCAAGGAGGGGTAACAGACATGGCTACAACAGGCATTTCATTCGCCGGCATGGGATCGGGGATCGATTTCGACTCCTTGCGCGAAGCCTTGATGCTCGTCGAGCAGCAGGGACTGGCGCGACTTGAGGAGAAGCAGGACGTTCTTCAACAGCGTCACGACGCCTACAAGGACATCGATTCGCGGCTGGACAGCCTGAAGTCGAAGATCTCTTCCCTCCTCGATTCGACCTCCTCGAGCGTATTCAAGAAAGTCACCGCCTCCTCTTCCAACACCTCCGTCTTTACGGCCACGGCCAACTCCACCGCCGTGAGCGGAACCTATGACATCAAGGTGAAGAACCTGGCGACCGCCGACAGCGTGATCGCGGCGCAGGGCGCGTCGGTCGCCTCCTTCACGTCCGCGATCCAGGGCACGAATCTCAACGCGGGCGCGCTCACCCCGGCGACTCTCCTTTCGAGCCTGAACGGCGGAGCGGGGGTTGCGGACCTCGCGAGCGGACTGAAGATCACCAACGGCGTCGCCTCGGGTGTCGTGGACGTCTCGGCCGCCACGACCGTCGGGGACGTCCTGGACGCGATCAACAACGCGGGCCTGGGGGTCACGGCCGCCATCAACGGCACGGGCGACGGCATCTCCGTCACGTCGAATTTCACGAACCGCTCACTCGCGGTGGACGAGAATGGCGGAACGACCGCCTCGAACCTGGGGATCTTCGGATCCTCGAATGTCCTGGAGATCAAGACGGCCGGCGAGGCCTCCTATTCGCGCGTCTTTCTCAACGGAGCCTACGATCTCAGCGACGCGACGCTCTCCATGGCCGACATCCGCGATTCCATCAACGCGGTCAGCGGGAGGAAATTCGGGGCCTCGGTCGTCGACGGGCGGCTCGTCGTGCAGGCGAGCTCGGTCGGGTCGGCCAACGCCCTGCAGGTGAAGGACTCGGCCGCCAACGGCGGCGTGCTCGAGCAGCTCGGGATCCTCACCGCCGATCCGCTTGACGACGCGACGATCTCCAACGGGTTCTCGACCAACAACACGCTCGGGGGCTACTTGCAGCAGGCCGCCGACGCGGTCTTCTCCGTCAACGGGGTCACGGTCACGCGGAGCAAGAATACGGGGATCTCCGATGTCATCAGCGGCGTGACTCTCAACCTTTCCGCGGCCTCGAGCTTCTCGGGTGCGGGAGTCTTCCCGGCGGATTATGCCTCCTCCACCCTGACGATCCAGAAGGACACCGCCTCGATGACCTCCGCGGTCCAGGATTTCGTGAACCAGTACAACTCGGTGATCGACCTGGTCAGCTCCAGCACGAGGATGGATCCGGAAGGAGAGGATGGGATTCTCGTCGGCGATTCGATCGCGCGGAATCTGAACCAGTCCCTCTTCGCGCAACTCGCCGGCATGAATCCGGACCTGGGGCAGAACTTCCGCTCGCTCTTCGACATGAAGGACGAGGACGGGAATTACGTCTTCAAGGTCACCAACAGCGGCAACGGGAAGATCGAGCTGAACTCGACGGCGCTGCAGAACCTGCTGGAGGAGGATCCGGACCAGGTGGCCGAGGTCTTCCGATACGACTCCAACGGGGACGGCACGGTGGACGGAGGCTTGCTGTACAAGCTCAACCAGTTCGTGGCGAGCTACGCGGACAGCCCGTCCGGCGTCCTCCAGAACCAGATGAACAGCCTGAGCGACCAGGTGGACGATCTCGACACCGAGATGGACCGGAAGCTGGAGATCCTCCAGGCGAAGGACGATGCGTTGAAACGCCAGTTCTCGGCCGCGGACACGCTCATCGCGACGCTTCAATCCCAGTCGAATTACATCGCCTCCCAGCTCGCAGCCCTCAAGGGCTGACCGAACGGGGCGTTCTCCTCGCGCCGGCGCCGCGAAGGGACGACGACAGGCGGACGATCTTCTCGCCACGGCTTCTTCCGGGTAGAATGACGCACCCATGAAGACGCATCGCGACCTCTCCCTTCTTCTCCCCGCATTGACGGGCGCGGGCCTGGGCGTTGCCTGGAACATCTCTCGGACGATGAAGGAGACGGGTGCCGCCGTGCCGGACGCGCGCCTGGTCTGGATGATCCCGGCGGGCGTGGCGGTCGCCCTGCTGACCTGGTGGGCGGGATCGGCCGCGATCGGACTCATCGACCGGTCGCGCGAGTCTCGCGCGATCCGTCGCGCCGACTCGTGGACCTTCCTGCTCCTCGCGATCTGGTACCTCTATCCGCTGAGAATGCCGCTCGTGAACGTCATGGTCGCGCCGGTCTTCCTCTACTCGTTTCTTCTCTCGAAGTGGCTCGTTCTCGTTTCCCCCCGCCTCGCTCCGCGCCGCCTGGCCCTCGTGGCGTTCCTGCTTCTTCCCGTCTCCCTCCTTCTCGCCGGGGCCACCCTGGAAGTGAAATATCGTCTCAAGCTGGATTACTACTCGGAGACGCAGCAACAAGGCGTCGTTTATTTCGACCCCGTCCCTTATGTCATGTACAAGGCCCGCCCGGACCAGTCCGTCGAGGTGCCGGCCCGGGACTCGATCATGAACCGCCATGCGGACGCGACGATCATTCGGACGAACGCGCTGGGATACAGGGGGACAGGACCTTCCACGGACACAGGCCGCGTGCGCATCCTGGTCCTCGGGGGGTCTCTTGTATACAACGGTAGCACGGATCGTCAGACCATCAGCGGCCGGCTCGAGGAGCGGCTTAGTGCGCTTCTCGGGAGGGATTCGGTCGTTGCCTGCTGGAACGGCGGCATCACGGGATGCATTTCCGACCAGAGCTATGTCGCATACACGCTGGATTTCCTGCCTTATGCTCCCGACATCGTCGTGGAAATCGACGGTGTGAACGACTTCTGGACCCCTCATCTCTACGAGCGTCGCATCGGTTATCCCCTCAACTACCGCGATCCCGACGAACCGGCCTACCGCAAGTGGCTGCAGAAGCATTCCCAGCTCTACAACCTCTTCCTGAGGACCTCGAAGAATTTCCTGGATCATGCCCTGGGATACGAATACCCGTACCCGGCGCGGATTCGGCCCGAGATGGAGAAGGTATTGGAGCATTACGTGGGCAACATGAAGAGGCTGGCCGACTTGAATGTGCGCCTGGGTGTTCCGACCTTCGTCTACCTCCAACCCGTGCGCGGATACGAACTGGGCGCCTACGAACGGCCCGGCGTCCTGAAGGAATGGCCGGAGCACATGACGGCGTTGACGGATCATTACTACAGTCGCGCGTGGCCGCGCTTCCAGGAACTGGAAGGAAACTACGCGGGAGGATCCGTCGAGGTGAAGTTCGGGGAACTGACGCGACTGGGCCTGGGCCGGGACACGAACGCATTCTGGGATCTCTGCCACGTCCACGACGAGGGTAACGGGATCATTGCCGAACGCGTCGCGGCGGACGTCCTGCCCGCTGTTCGCCGCCTTCTCGCGAAGAAGGGCAGCCACTGACGCCCTGCCGCGCCCGCATCGAACGTCGCAGGCCGATCCGAGAACTCCTGAGTTTTCAGCGAATTGGATATGACTTGCGCGCCGGGCTGTGATATCGTCGGTTGGTCATGACTCGGTTCGGACCTTATGGAGGAATCTTCGTCCCGGAGACGCTCGTGGTTCCCGTGGAGGAACTCGCGGAGGCGTTTTCAAAGGCGTGGGACGATCCCTCCTTCCGGTCTGAATTCAACGCGCTCCTCAAGGAATACGCGGGACGCCCGACCCCCTTGACGCGGGCCGATCGCTTCTCGGAGCGTTATGGTTGCCGCGTCCACCTCAAGCGCGAGGATCTGCTGCACACCGGCGCGCACAAGCTCAACAACTCGCTCGGCCAGGCGCTGCTGGCCCGGCGCATGGGGAAGACCCGGCTCATCGCGGAGACGGGAGCGGGACAGCACGGAGTCGCGACGGCCACGGCCGCGGCTCGGCTGGGAATGTCGTGCGTCGTCTACATGGGCAGCGACGACATGAGGCGACAGGCCCTGAATGTCGTGAGGATGAGACTGTTGGGGGCCGAGGTACGCCCCGTCGACGCCGGTTCCCGCACCCTCAAGGACGCCATCAGCGAGGCGATGCGCGACTGGGTTTCGAATCTCGCCGACACGCACTACTGCCTCGGGTCCGCCCTGGGTCCTCATCCGTATCCGACGATGGTGCGCGAGTTCCAGAGGATGATCGGCGACGAGGCGCGCGCGGCATACATGGCCGCCGAGGGACGCCTGCCCGACGCGGTCGTCGCCTGCGTCGGCGGCGGTTCGAACGCGATCGGGATCTTCACGGCCTTTCTCGCCGACGCGGTCGAACTGGTCGGCGTGGAGGCCGGCGGACGCGGGGCGGGGCCGGGCGAGCACGCGGCGCGCTTCCGCAGCGAAGAGGGCGGCACCCGGGCGAGCGTCGGCGTTCTGCACGGGACCGAAACCTATCTCCTTCAGGACGACGACGGTAACATCCTTCCGACGCATTCCGTTTCCGCCGGCCTCGATTATCCCGCCGTCGGACCCGAGCACGCGATGCTGCACGACGCGAAGCGGGCTCGTTACATCCACGTGTCGGACGAGGAGGCCATGGGCGCATTCCGGGCCCTGGCGGAACTCGAGGGGATTCTACCCGCGCTCGAATCGTCGCACGCCCTGGCGGGCGTGATCCGCGACTTCCGGGGGACCGGCCGGTCTCTCCTCGTGAACCTCTCGGGGCGCGGTGACAAGGACCTGCCGATCGTGGAGGAATGGATGGCGAAGGAGGGGAGGCCGTGACGGAGCGCCTGGCGCGCGGCGTCGCCGCGGTCGAGTCCGCCTTCGCCGGCGGCACGGCTCTCATCCCCTACCTCGTCTCGGGCTATCCCGACCGTTCCCGCTCGATCGCCTGCATGGAGGCCGCGCTCGCCTCCGGCGCGGAGATGCTGGAGATCGGTGTGCCCTTCTCCGATCCCGTGGCCGACGGCAAGGTGATCCAGGCCGCCCAGGACTCCGCGCTCGCCCGGGGTTCGACGCTTCGCTCGACGCTGGAGACCGTCGCCGAGCTGAGATCGCGCACCGCCCGTCCGCTCGTCCTCATGTGCTATTACAATCCCATCCTCCGGATGGGGCTTGCGCGCTTCATCGAGGCCGCGATGGAAGCGGGGATCGACGGGGCGATCGTGCCGGATCTCGTCCCTGACGAAGCCTGGGCCTTCATCGAGGAGTCGCGTGCGCGATCCTTCGCGCTCGTATTCCTCGCGTCGCCGAATGCTCCCGAAGTGAGGCTCAGGCGCGTGGCGCGGGTCTCGACGGGATTCGTTTATGCGCTGGGGCTTCAGGGCGTGACGGGAGAGCGCGACAGGGTCGACGCGCAAGCGGGGCCGTTCCTGGAGCGTCTGCGCGCGGCCGAGCGTTCGACCGGGACCGAGCCGCGAAAGCGGATCGCCGTCGGATTCGGCGTCTCGCGCCCGGAGCATTTCCGTGATTTGGCGGGGCGCGCCGATGGCGTGATCGTCGGTTCGGCGGTCGTGAAGAGGATGGCGGAATCGCCTGAGTCGGTCGCGGCCTTCCTGCGGGGCCTGAGGGAGCGGTCGTGAAGGGCGCGGAAGGGGCGTGTCTTCCGCTTTACAGCGGCATCGGGGCCGCCGAGAATCGGGGTGAAGGGTCATGAACATCAACGATCTCCTGCCGAATGTGCCCATCTTCTGCACGCTCGAGCCCGAGGAACTCACGCTCCTCAGGCACTTCATCGATAAGCGCGTGCTGAAGGAGAACGAGATCGTCTTCCAGGAGGGGGACCCGGGCGACGGCGTCTACATCGTGGCGGTCGGCGCGGTGAAGGCCATCAAGCGCATCGACGATGCGTCGAGCAAGGTCCTGGCGACCTTCACGGACGGCGAGTTTTTCGGCGAACTCGCGCTGCTCGACGGACAACCCCGGTCCGCGGGCGCCGTCGCCACGCGCTCGAGCGTCCTCCTGCGCATCACCTTCGAGAACTTCCGCAAGCTCATGAACCAGGCGCCGTTCATCGCGCTGAAGATCGTGAGCCAGGTCGCCTGTCATCTCTCGATCCGCCTGAGGGAGACGAACATGAAGCTCTCGGAGCTCGAGAACTACCGGTTGCTGCGCGGATGACATTCCTGCGCCTGCGACGACGCGCCGCGATCCTGGCCTGCCTGGTCCTCTTTGCCGGGTGCGCCCGGGAGACCGTGAAGACGGCCGACGACTACTACGCGCAGGGGCGGTTCGACCGCGCGGCCGAGGAATACCGCCAGTTCATCAAGGACAATCCGAAGATGTTCTCCGTGCCCAATGCCTACCTGGGGTTGGCATGGAGCGAGTTCCACCGCGGGAACCTGGCGGAGGCCGAGGAAGCGGTCATGATCCTGCGCTCCCGCTATCCCGAAAACTACCTCCAGCCGCAGGCCTCCTACCTGCACGCGCTCATCCGGTTTGCCAACCGGGATTACGTCCCCTGCGCCAACGAGATGCGGGAATTCCTGCTGAGGTACCCCGACGACGCCCTGGCGCCCGAGGCGAGAGTGCTGTTGGCCCGGTCGGAGGCGGCGATGTTGAGGTTCGCGGCGGCCGCCGAGAATTATCGCGTCTATCTCGAGAAGTTCGCCGACGGGCCCTACGCGCCGGCCGCCCTGATCGGGCGCGCGGAGGCCCTGGCGCGCATGGCGCAGTGGGAGGACGCGGACCGCACGCTTGACGCCTTCGTCACGCGCTTTCGCAGGCATCCGGACAGGCCGCGCGCTCTCGTCGACCTCGCGCGTTATCGCATCGCCTACGGGCGATACACGGAGGCGGAGCCCCTTCTCGAGGAAGTGATCCACGGGTATTCGATCCCGGCCCTGAGGGGAGAGGCCCAGGATCTCCTGGTCCAGTGCTACGACGCCCGGGTTCTGCCGGACGAGGCGGCGCGTGTGCTGAAGGCGCGTCTCGAGGGCCTTCCGGTCGATGCGGACACCCAGGCGGCTCCCTTGCTGTCGCGCCTGGCGGAATACAACGCGACGCGGGGGGATACCGGCCAGGCGAGGCAGTATTACCGCCGGCTGGCGGCCCGGAACGAGGCGGACACGGCGCGGCACGCTCTCTCCCTGGCATGGCTTTCCATCGACGCGATGGCGCGCGGCCAGGTGGAGGAGGCCCTCTCGTGGAGCGAGGAGCTCACGCGGCGTTATCCCGCTCATCCGCGCGCCGACGACGCCGAGCGGATGATCATCGACGTCTTTCTCAAGGCCGGACGCACCGCGGACGGGGCCGACCGCCTCGAGACGCTCCTCAGGAAGCGCTGGAACTCGGCGCCGCCGGCCGAGTTCTACCGCCTCGCCTCGGCCCGGATGGACCTGAGGCAGTATGATCGCGCCCTCGAGGCGGCGGCGCAGGGGCTGGATCGGGCCCGACGCGCCGGTGACACCCGGGCCATCCTCTCGGGGCTCTACCACGGCATGATCCTCAACGGTCTTGCGGGGAACAAGGCACGTGCCGTCGAATCCTGGTGGCGTTTGAAGGGGATGGAGCCGAACTATCTCACCGTGGAAGAGACGGTCTACTGGGATAACGAGGAGCAGGAGTTCTACCGGGAAAACCGCGTGCCGCCGGAACGGCGGGGCCGCGCCTACTTCGAGGCGGGGCACCTTGCGATCCACGTGGCGGGATTCGAATGGAAGCTGGGAGACATCGAGTCCATGAAGCTTTCGAATTCTCTCGGAATGCTCCTCGCGGCCTCCGTCGAGTCCCACGATGACATGACCTATGTGCCGCGGGACCGGGTCAGGTTCGCGGGGGACCTGCTGTCGCGGACCGATTTCGCCCGACTGCCCGACACGTGGTTCCCCCTGCGTTCGAACGTCGGGGCTGACTGGATCGTCGGCGGCCGGATCGGCGCGGACGTTCCCGGGACGCTGAGGCTCTCCCTGCGAATGCTGCGCCTGGATTACGACGGCGTCTTTCCCTTCGATTACGAGTATGTGATCCCGGTCGAGGAATCAGGCGACAAGGCGCCTTTCGTCGTCAGGGAGACGGTGGAACGCATGCGGCTGTACAGGCCGGAGCGATGACGTTATTCGTCGCATCGCCGGGGTCACGGGGACGGGAGCACGCACGCCGTTGCGATCCTCGTCTCCGGCGGGTATGATGTCCCCATGAACTGGCTCAAGAAGGTCCGCTATCGCTCGCGCAGGATCGCCAAGGAAGAGGCGATCACGGGTCTCTGGACCAAGTGCGGGGGCTGCGAGGCCATGATTCCGAAGAACGAATTGAAGGACAACCTCCTCGTCTGCAACATCTGCGGCCACCATCACCGTCTGCCCGCGCGACAGTGGGTGAAGATGCTCCTGGACCCGAACACGTTCGAGGAGCACGACACGCGGATGACGGCGGGAGACCCGCTGACCTTCGTTGACGAGAAGCCCTACCGGATCCGCCTCGACGAGGCCCGCGCCAAGACGCAGGAGCGCGACGGGATCATCACCGGGTTCGGGCGGATCGAGGGTCGCGATGTCGCGGTGGCCGTCATGAATTTCGACTTCATGGGCGGGTCCATGGGCTCGGTCGTGGGGGAGAAGATGGCCCGCATCACGGAGGCGGCCACGGCGGCCCGGCGTCCCCTGATCGCCGTGACGGCTTCGGGCGGAGCCCGCATGCAGGAGGGGATCCTCTCCCTGATGCAACTGGCCAAGACCGTGGCGGCGCTCCTGAGGCACAAGGAGTCGGGTCTGCTTTCCGTCGCCGTTCTCACCGATCCCACGACGGGCGGCACGACGGCCTCCTTCGCCACGACGACGAGCGTAATCCTCTCGGAACCGGGGGCCCTGGTCGCCTTCGCGGGACCGCGAGTCATCGAGCAGACGATCCGTCAGAAGCTGCCGCCGGGGTTCCAGCGCTCGGAGTTCCTCCTGCAGCACGGCCTCGTGGACATGATCGTCAAGCGCAAGGACATGCGCGCCACGATCGCGCGCCTCTGCCGCTTCGCCCACAACTGACCCCGAAAAGGGGACACTCTGACACAATGACACACCTGTACGGCCTGCGGCCGGGGGACACTCTGACACACGTGGGCTGTGTCAAAGTGTCGGAGTGTCCCCTCCCTTGATCCAGGAACTGGAGGCGCGGATCGAGCGCGGCTGGAAGCTGGGGCTCGACGGGATGAGATCCTGCCTGGCCCGGATGGAACCCGTCCGCTATCCCGTCATCCTCGTCGGTGGGACCAACGGCAAGGGGTCCGTCTGCGCCGCCCTCCACCGCTATTTCCTCGACGCCGGGCTCCGAACGGGCCTGACCACCTCGCCCCACCTCTGCGACGTCTGCGAGCGGATCGTCGTGAACGGGGAACCGGTCGACGGACGGACTTTCGCCGGTCTCTTCGAATACGTGCGTATCCTCGACGAGGACCGGTCGACCTACTTTGAAACCCTCGCGCTGATGGCGATCGAGCACTTCCGCCGGGAGCGGGTCGACGTGGCGGTGGTCGAGATCGGGATGGGGGGGAGGCTCGACGCCTTCAACGCCCTCGACCCGGTGGTCAGCGTCGTGACTTCGATCGGGCTGGAGCACACGCGATGGCTGGGAGACACGATCGAGAAGATCGCCGTCGAAAAGGCCGCCATCGCACGACAGGGGAGAGCGGCAGTGCTGGGGACGGATCTTCCCGCCCTGCATGATGCCGTGGTCCGGATCGGAGCCCGCCCCCGCCTGGTGGCGCCCGTCGAGGGATCGACCTGGGATCGAAACAACGCGGCGTTGGCCGAGGCGGCGGCGGAGGAATTCAGCCGTGTCGCCGGCCGATCCTTCGACCGTGAACTCTTCCATGACTCGGCGCGGCGTGCCTGGTGGCCGGGCCGCTTCGATCACCGGCCCGGCCGCCCCGGCATGCTTTTGGACGCGGCTCACAACCCGCACGCGGCCCGCGCGCTCGCCGCCCGTCTCCGCCCGATCGCCGAGCGTCGCCGCATCACCGCTCTCGCGGCCTTCCTCTCCGACAAGGACGTTCCGGGTATCCTCAACGAGTTGTCACCCGTCGTGTCGGAGTGGATCTTCACCGAGGTGGCGGAGCCCCGGGCGCTCCCGGCCGAGCGGATACCCGGCCACGAGTCATCGATGCGCTCCAGAAGCGTCGAAGACGCCCTGTCGGCCGCGAAGTCGGCGGCTGGTCCCGACGGAATCCTCCTCGTGACCGGTTCCATCTTTCTCCTGGGCGAAGTCCTTCACGCGGTTCACGGTCCCGCATGCGGCCCCTTTCCTCCGCACGGGAATCTCCTTGCCACCCCGGATCCGGCGCCCCTATGATGCCGTCCATGGCTGATCAGGGCACAGGCAACGGCTACGCGTGGCGGATCCTCAACCGCCCGTCCTATGCCGTCGTGCAAATCGGATTCTCCCCGGGCGGCAGCGTCTACGGCGAGGCCGGATCCATGGTCTACCACGGGCCCGGGCTCGCCATCGAGACGAAGCTCCACGGCGGTTGCATGGGACTATTGGGCAAGGTCTTCTCAAGGGAGAGCCTGCTCGTCTCTCATTACCGGGCTGAGCGCGCGACGAAGCTCTGCCTGGCGCCGACCGCGCCCGGCGACGTCGCGCACATCCCCATGAACGGGTCCGCCCAGCGCCTGGCGGCCAGCGCCTTTCTCGCCGCTTCCTCCGGCGTGACGGTCAACACCGCCCTCGGTGGGTGCCGCAGCTTTCTCGGCGGCTCCGGGCTCTTCGTCCTCGAGGCGGTCGGCACCGGCGACCTCTTCGTCTCCGGTTTCGGCGGCATCATCGAGATACCCGTGAACGGCTCCTACGTCGTCGACACGGGCCATCTCGTCGCCTGGGATCCCTCGCTCCAGTACACGATCCGCCGCGTCGGCGGGTGGAAGTCGACCTTCCTCTCGGGCGAGGGTCTCGTCTGCGAGTTCACCGGCACGGGCCGCGTCCTGATCAGCTCGCGCAACATCAGCGCCCTCGTCTCCTGGATCTCGCCGTGGTTGCCGTCATGAGGCGCATCACGCTCCTGCACCGCCCGGCCTATGCCATGGCGCGGATCGACCTCTCGCCCGGGGAGAGCTTCCTCATCGAGGCGGGCTCCATGGTCTCCAAGAGCGCGAGCGTCGCCGTGACGCCCCAAAAGGTGAAGCGGGCCCGCCCCGGCGGCATTCTCGGGGCTGTGAAATCGCTTCTCTCCGGGGAGTTCTTCCTCGTCAACAAGGTGACCTCCTCGGCCGAGGGACATATCCTCGTCGCGCCCACGCAGGTCGGCGACATCACCGAGCACGCGCTCAGCGGCGGTCTCATCATCCAGTCCGGATCCTTCCTCGGATGCGACGACGAGATCACCCTGGACGGCGAGTGGCAGGGCGCGCGCTCCTTCTTCGCCGGCGAGTCGCTCTTCATGATGCACGCCCGCGGCACGGGCTCGGTCCTCATGAACTCCTTCGGCGCCATCGAGGCGCATGACCTGGACGGCGAGTTCACGGTCGACACGGGGCACATCGTCGCCTTCGAGCCGACCCTGCAATACACCGTGACCAAGTTCGGAGGCTCGTGGCTCGGCGCCTTCTTCTCGGGCGAGGGGCTCGTCGCGCGGTTCACGGGGAAGGGGAGGCTCTACACCCAGAGCCACAACCTCAATGCCTGGGGCAAGTATCTCGGGGCGCTTCTGCCGATGAGGGAATCATGAGAGTCGAGATCGTCAACCGGCCCGACTATGCGATGGCGCGCGTGGCCCTCTCACCCGGCGAGCAGATCGTGGCGGAGAGCGGCGCGATGGTGGCGCGGTCCGCGGCGGTCGAGATCCAGACGTCCATGGGACAGGGCGGACTCCTGGCCGCGGCCAAGAGGTCGCTGCTCGGCGGCGAGAGCTTCTTCGTCAACACCTTCACCGCGCGGGAGGCCGGCGAGGTGATCCTCGCGCCCGGCTGCCCGGGCGACGTGATGCACGTCCCCCTGAACGGGGCGATGATTTTGCAGAAGGAGAGCTATCTCGCGGCCTCGCCGGGGATCACGACGGACACGAAGTTCCAGGGCGTGGTGCGCGGGCTCCTGGGCGGCGAGGGCTTCTTCCTCCTCCACTGCTCCGGCCAGGGAGACCTCCTCGTCTCCTCCTACGGGGCGATCGAGCAGATCGATGTCGCGGGCGAGTATATCGTCGACACCGGGCACATCGTCGCCTTCGACTCGACGCTCGACTACAAGGTCGAGAAGCTCGGTAACTGGCGCTCCACGATCTTCAGCGGCGAATTCCTCGTCTGCCGCTTCTCCGGCACGGGCCGTCTCTTCGTCCAGTCGAGGGCCGTCCGGCCCTTCGCGCACTGGGTCCATCCCTTCCGCCGGGTCAAGCCGAAGAGCAACAACTAGGCCGTCGGCGCCCCCGGTCCGCGTTCCGACCTCGCGCCTTATTCCGATCTTCCGAATCGATTCCTGACGGCCTCGAGATCCGCCCGGTCGACCGTGCCGGCGGGATCGACGTGATCGGCGACCGGGGGGTTCGTGCCCGAGGTCCAACCGTGCCGCGTGATCGAGGCGTCGATGATGTTGACGCGGTTGTCGCCGTCCGCGTCACCGGCCGCGAGGATCCCCAGGTTGATCTCGGTCGAGGAGTCGCCGACGGCGACGGTCCGGCGGACGGGCAGGACGTGCGCCGTGTCGGCCGTCAGCAGATAGGTGCCGGCGCGCAATCGGAAGGTGAAAGACCCCGTCGAATCGGTCATCGCCGTGACCGTCTCGCTTCCGTTCCCGGCGCTCACCAGGCATCCCCGATCGTCCGCGCGCCCCTCCAGGTCCACGCGCCCGGTGAGGCGCCAGTAGGATACGGAGTCATTTCCGGCCGCGGGAGTCGGCGTCGTGTCCACGCTCCAGTCCGTCCTCGCGTTGGCGTCCGCGAGGGCCGCGTTTCGCGAGAGTGAGGCGTTCGACGGGGCGGAATCCGAGTTCACGCCGTCCTCCACGCCCACGCCCGCCGGAACCGCGTCGGTCCACTGCCCCGTCGTGATCGCCCGCGCGAGGGCGGACGATTCTCCGGCCGTGACCGGCGGAGAGGAGACCGAGGTCCACGCGACGAAGTCCGAGGTGTCTCCGTCGGCGCGATAGACCGTGACGGTATTGTCCGTGTCGAGGAGATCGGCGCTCGCCCCGAGGTAGAGGTCGATCACGCCGTCGGCGTTTCCCGAGGTCGAGTCGGTCTCGTCCACGCCTGCGGAGGCGTGAAGCAGGATCCAGTCGCCCGTGCCCGCCATGATCGCGTCCAGGACCTTGGTGGCGCCGGCGGAGATATGGATTCTCCAACCCGCGAAGACGGAACCCGCGCCCCCGCGACCGTCGTCCGTCACCTTCAATTCGATCCAGTCGTGGCCGAGGACGCCCCGGGAGTCCTCGCGGAAGGAGATCTCCGTCACGAGCACGCGGGTGCAGGGCACGACCGTGTAGGAGAAGACGGCGGGGGCGGTGACGCCGGAGGAATCGGTGGCGGTCAGGGACCAGGTGCCGGGCAGGGAATCCGAGATCGCGACCCACGCCACGCCTGCGACGAGGGCAATGGTCTCCGGGACGACCCTGAGGCTGTCGGAGGTGTGGTTGTGGAAGTGAACGACGCGCGTGTCGTAGAGGTTCACGTGGCCCGAGTCGTCCATGGCGCGGATCCGGATCGCGTCGGTCTCTCCCGCGATGAGCCGGGATTTGGTGTCGTCGATCGCGAGGCGCGTGGTGCGGTAGTAGTTCACGACGACGGAGTCCGAGACCCCCGTGACGCCGTAGCGGTTCGTGCCGGTGACGAAGAAGGTGTCGCCGACGCCGGTCAGGTCGATGCCGGTGAACTGCCAGGTGCTGTCCGCGAGGATGGTGCCGACGTGCTCGTAGGTGTCGAGGTAGGAATTGACGTGGAGCCTGAGCGGATCACCGACGGCCATGTTCGACGCGGTGCCCCGGATCGTCAGCGTCGCCGACGTCGTGTCGCTGTATGTGGCGGGAGAGGTGATGGCGAGGACGACCGGCGCGTTGGAGTAGTTGACGCGGATGGAATCGGAGAGAGCCGAGGTGTCGAACCGGTTCGTCACGCGCGCGTGGATCGTCTCCCCGCCGCCCGCGAGGGCGACGTTCGCGGCGGCCCATGTGTCCGCCGCCGTGACCCAGGCGGTGTCCCGGAGGACGGAGTTGACGTAGACCTGGACGGTGTCGCCCGCCCGGGTCCCGCCGCACGACCCGGAGACGCGGAGCGGGGAGACCGAGGTGTCGTGGTTGTCGGGCGGTGCCGCGATCGCGGCCGTGCAGAATCCCACCGCGATCACCACCGTCTCCTCGATCGCCGACTCGGTGTCGCGGATCGTGAGCGAGAGGAGGCCTCGCCCGCTCACGCTCACCGACTCCGCCATCACGCCGGCGGCGAAGTCGTCCTCGGCGCCCGTGATGCGCAGGGTGCCCGACGAGAGACGCAGGGTGTAGGAGGGCGAGGCATAGCCGGAGACGGTCTCGCCGGAGCCGTTGACGGCGACGAAGGAGACGCTGAAGGTCTCCTCCTCGTCCGCGGCCGACGGCGCGCGGATGATCCAGCTCTCCATGACCGCCGCGCGGGGTGAGACGGTCGTGTCGAAGCGAGGGAAGAAGAAGCAGGAGTGGAAGGACTCGGTGTCCGCGACATCGCGGCTCGGGTTCTGGAGCGGAAACGAGCCGAAGACGGCCTTCGTCGCCTCCTGCTTGACCCAGGCCAGCACCGCGAAGCTCTCGCCGGGCTGGAGTCCCAGCTTGGAGCGGTGGATCGCGATCTCGGTCCGCGGCGTCCCGCTCCACCCGATGTAGGCCGTATCGGCGGAGAAGGCGCCGACGGTCCACCCCGAGCCGTTCCAGACCCGTCCGTCCTTGTTGCTGCTCTTGTCCACGATGTAGGCGATCTCGGGTCGGAACGCGCCGATGAAGGCATGGGGACCGTTCCAGTCCACGGAAGTCGGGGCGCCGGAACCCGAGAAGGGATTGGTGTCGATGTAGAAGAAGCCGTCGCCCCACCCGCCGTCAGCGTCGTCCCAGTTGCGGTCGTCCCACGCGAAGTAGAGATATTGACCGTCGAAGGAGCAGTAGAAGCTGTCCCCGCTCTCCGTGCCCATGAACGTCGTCGAGGGCCATTCGCCGAGACTGCCGTCGAAAACGAGAGGAGATGAGACGGTGACGGGAACCCCCGCGGTCTTTCCGGAGGGGACATCCGTGAAGGTGAGGGTGACCGCGCCTCCGGCGTCGAGCGCGACCGAATCGTCGTTCACGCCCGCGACGAAGGTGTCGGGCGCGTGGCTGTCCGAACCCGGGGAGACGGAGAAGGAATACTGGGTCGAGTGGTAGGACGTGACCGTCTCGCCCGCGTCGTTGAAGGCGACGACGCGGACGTTGAAGGGGACGTTTCGAGCCGAGGACGCGGGCGCGGCGACTGAGAAATGATCGATGACCCGCGAGTGCGGCACGACCGCGCCCGAATCCACGGACGAAAAGAAGTAGTAGTTCTCGATCGTTTCCGTCACCCCGGCTCCCGATGAGGCGTTCTCGTCGGGGAAGGAGGCGAAGATGTTCTTCGCGTTCTCCCACTGCGCCCAGGCCGCGACGGCGAGCGAGTCGCCCGGGGAGAGGCCGAGGCGCGCCTTCTCGACGATGATCTCGGTCACGTCGCGCGAGGAGTTCCCGATGTAGGTCGCGAAGGGCGTCCACGCACTCGCGGTCCAGGCCGCCCCGGACCAGGTCCGGCCGTTCGTGTAGTCCGCGTCCTCGATCGCGAAGACCGCGC